>NZ_JAUYGL010000144.1 GCF_030689745.1 Devosia sp. | reverse complement strand
TGCCGCCGCCTGCTGCCCGGTCAGGCCCCAGTGTCCGACCAGGCGCCGATAGGCCTTCAGCGCCACCGCCGACAGCCGCGCCCGATCGGCCTCGGCCGAAAAATCCTGCCAATCGCGCGGCTCGACCTGACCCAGCATCGCTCGCTCCATCAAATGAATACGGATTTATACGTCATATGACGGTAATTGTCCAGTTTTTGCAGCGATCCCGATCAGGGCAGGCGATAGCGCGTGGCCGCGCAGCCATTGGCCCGCCAATAGGCATCCACCGGGGTGAAGGTTCCCCTGGCCAATTGTTCGACGCGAGCCGCAACGGCCATGGCCTGGCACTCGACCTGCCACCACATGGACCATTTCGTGCAGTACGGTCAGCACCCGCAACTCATCGGCGCCGGGGGTGAAGAATTGCGGACACAGCACCAGCTGCACGCGCCCGTCCACCGGGGGTAGCCGCACAAAGGCCGCATACCGGCTGCATGACCCACTCGCCTCGGCGCGGATCGTCAGGGCCACCACGTTTTGTCCCGCCCAGCTGCCGCCCGAGAACGGCCGCAAGGCCAGCGCGTCGCGATAGGCAGCGACATTGACCCCAAACAGCGTCGCGTCGAGCTGCGGCAATGCCCGCTCCAGCTGCCCCAGCGCGCCGTCCATGGCCCGGTCCAGCACGGCCTGATTGTCCGCCTGCGCCGCCGGCACCAGACACAGCAGGGCCACGGCGCTCATTGTCCCTAGTATCCAGCGCATGGCTAAGCCCGCATCGGGCGCAGCACATTGCG
The DNA here is from genome assembly GCF_030689745.1 of Devosia sp. Classification (GTDB taxonomy): domain Bacteria; phylum Pseudomonadota; class Alphaproteobacteria; order Rhizobiales; family Devosiaceae; genus Devosia; species Devosia alba. The sequence continues at coordinate 13,250 of NZ_JAUYGL010000144.1, read as the reverse complement.
GATGGCAAAGCTCGACTGGATCCGGGTCACGCTGGGCAGTCGCGACAGCACTTCGGTGTGCAGCCGCTCATAATCCGAGACGCTGGCCGCCTCCAGCCGCACCAGATAATCGGTCATGCCGGCCATCAGATAGCATTCGCGCACTTCGGCACAGCCGCGCAGCGCCTGCTCGAAGCGCCGCAACACATCGTCGGTCTGGCGTTCCAGGGTAATCTGCACGATGGCCACAATGGTGTCGCCCGGCGTCGGCTCATCGATAATGGCGGTATAGCCGCGGATCACGCCGCTGCTTTCCAGTTCGCGCATACGCCGCAAACAGGCCGAGGGCGATAGCCCCACCGCATTGGCCAGGCTGGCATTGCTGATACGGCCATCGCGCCGCAACTGGGTGACGATTGCCTGATCCATCTGGTCCATCACGAACAACTTTCTATCGAAACGCCGCACAATCGTGTGTCTGGTCGAAATTCCTGCAATTTTCTGTCAACAAAGTGAAGGACATTTCACTGCTTGTACGTCAGATTTGTGGCTGGATACCGGCCAGTGGCGGACCGGTCGAGTCGGGGGTGGCAATCATGCGGGTTATCGTTCTGGGCGGCGGCGTTATCGGCGTGACGACGGCCTATTATCTGGCCAGAGCCGGCCATGCGGTAACCGTGCTGGAGCGCGCCGAAGCCGTGGCGCTGGAAACCAGTTTCGCCAATGCCGGTCAGATATCGCCGGGCTATTCCTCGCCCTGGGCCGCGCCGGGCGTCCCGCGCAAGGCGCTCAAATGGCTGTTCATGGAACACGCGCCGCTGATCGTGCAGCCCAGAATGGATGCGGCGACCATCCGCTGGTGCCTGGCCATCCTGCGCAATTGCACCATCAAGCGCTATCAGGTGAACAAGTCGCGCATGGTGCGGCTGGCCGAATACAGCCGCGACCAGCTCAAGGCGCTGCGCGCCGATACCGGCATTGCCTATGATCACCGCAGCCAGGGCACGCTGCAGCTGTTCCGCACCCAAAAACAGGTCGATGACGCCCACAAGGACACCGAGGTGCTGGCGGCCGACGGGGTGGATTTCGAAGTGCTCGACGCGGCCGGCTGCATTGTCGCCGAGCCCGGTCTGGCCAACGCCCGCGACCGGATCGCCGGCGGCCTGCGCCTGCCCAATGACGAGACCGGCGACTGCTACACGTTCACCACCAGGCTGGCCGACCTGACCCGGCAACTGGGCGTCGATTTCCGCTTCGGGGTCAGTGTTGCTGGTCTGGTTGCCGAAGGCGACAGGGTGCGCGCCGTGCGCACCAATCAGGGCGAGTTCGACGCCGACATCTTTGTCGGCGCCCTGGGCAGCTTTACCCCCGCCATGGTCAAGCCGCTCGGGCTCGACCTGCCGGTCTATCCGGTCAAGGGCTATTCCATCACCGTGCCCATCATTCATGCCGACCGCGCCCCGGTCTCCACCGTGCTCGACGAAAGCTACAAGGTCGCCGTCACCCGGCTGGGTGACCGCATCCGCGTCGGCGGCATGGCCGAAATTGCCGGTTTCGATACCACTTTGCATGACCGTCGCCGCAGGACGCTCGAACATGTGGTCACCGATCTGTATGGCGATGCCGGCGACATCAGCAGCGCCAGTTTCTGGACCGGCCTGCGGCCGATGACGCCCGATGGCACGCCGGTCGTGGGCCCAACACGCTATCCCAATTTCTATCTCAATACCGGTCACGGCACGCTGGGCTGGACCATGGCCTGTGGCTCGGCCCGCGTTCTGGCCGACCAGATTGGCGGTCAGAAGCCGGAAATCGACACCCACGATCTCGGTCTGGCGCGCTATGCCTGAGCGGCCGCGCCGTGACCATCGGGCAACAGCCCCGTCGGCACGGCCACCTGCCCCATAAACCAGCCACATTTTACCCGGAGAAGCACTGCTGTGGCCGCGCGATCGGCACTGCTCGCTGGGCAGCGCCTCGCGAGTCGGTCAGGATCGACCTTTAACCACCTGCTAACCTCCTGTTTCCCATTGACGCGGAACGGAGTAGAAGCGGCCAAAGGTTTTCTTGTGGGTTCGCTTGATGGATTTTCGCATTTCCGCCGATGACCGCGTTGGCGCTCAGCCCAAAAAGCCGAGCAAGCCCCGGGCCGAGAGCCGCAGCAAGGGCGCACGTGTCGAACCCTCCATGGGAAAATCGGCTGGCATTTTCAGCAGCGGCGAGCGCCCCGTTGGCGGCGCCGGCAGTGGTCCCAAGGGCGGCGGCAAGCCACCGCGCCGCGGCAAGGCGACAACAGGGCGGGGCCGCAAGCCACGCAAATCGCGCAGCGGCGGCTTCCTTATGGGCCTGCTCTGGTGGGGCTTTGTCGCCTGTCTCTGGGGCGGTATCGCCGTTGCCGGCATCATTGTCTATTACGGCGCGCAACTGCCAAGCTCCAACACCTGGGCTGTGCCCGACCGGCCGCCCAATATTCGCATTCTGGCGGCTGATGGCAGCCTGATTTCCAATCGCGGTAAGACCGGCGGCGAGGCGGTGACCTATCGCGAACTGCCCTATTATGTGCCCGCAGCCATCATCGCCAGCGAAGACCGCCGCTTCATGAGCCATTTTGGCGTCGATCCGATCGGCATGGCCTCGGTCGCGCTCGAAATGATCAAGGCGCGCGGCGTTACCCGTGGTGCTTCCACCATTACCCAGCAGGTGGCCAAGAACCTGTTCCTGACCCCCGACCAGACCCTGGGGCGCAAGGTACAGGAAGCCATTCTGGCGATCTGGCTGGAGCAGAATTATACCAAGGAAGAAATCCTCGAACTCTATATGAACCGCGTCTACTTCGGCGCTGGTGCCACTGGCATCGAGGCCGCGGCGCAGACCTATTTCGGCGTCTCCGCCCGCAATCTCGCGCTCGGTCAGGCCGCCATGCTGGCCGGCATTCTGCCCGCTCCCTCGGCCTATAATCCCAAGTCCAGCCCCGAAAAGGCCATTCAGCGCCAGCGCCTGTCGCTCAACGCCATGGCCGAAGAGGGCTATATCACGCCCGAAGAGGCCGCTGCCGCCCAGATCGACCCCGATCAGAGCGTGCGCACCCGCGTCGCCGGTTCGGAATCCTATGTCGCCGACTGGGTCGAAAGCCTGATGACCGCCTATATCGGCGATATCGAAAACGACGTGATCGTGCAGACCACCATCGACTACAAGATGCAAAAGGACGCCGAGTTCATCGTGCGGGAACAGGTCGCGGCCGAAGGCGCCAAACGCGGCTTCTCCCAGGGCGCCCTGGTGGCCATGGATGTTGATGGCAAGGTGCGCGCCATGGTGGGCGGCGTCGATTATCAGGCCAGCCAGTACAATCGCGCGGTCACCGCCAAGCGCCAGCCCGGTTCCACCTTCAAGCCCTTCGTCTATATGGCGGCCATGGAAAAGGGCTATACGCCTGACACTTTGGCCGAGGATGCCCAGTTCGACTATAATGGCTGGAGCCCGCGCAATGCCTCGGGCAAATATGCTGGCACCGTCACCCTGCGGCAGGGCCTGGCCTATTCGATCAATACCATCGCGGCCCGTCTGGCCATCGACGTCACCCCCCAGGCGGTGATCGACGTCGCCACACGGATGGGCATTTCCTCGCCGCTGATCGCCGTGCCCTCAATCGCCCTGGGTACCCAGGAAGTGAACCTGCTTGAACTGACCAGCGCCTACGCTCCTTTCGCCAATGGCGGCATGGGCGTGATCCCCAATGTCATCACCCGCATCGAATCCAAGGCGGGCGACGTGCTCTATGAAGCTTCCGATGCCGGCCCTGGCCGCGTCATTGCACCCGATGTGCTGGCCAAGATGGACGATATGCTGCGCACCGCCGTCGAGGTGGGTACCGGCAAGCGCGCCAACCTTGGTGACTGGCAGGTTGGCGGCAAGACCGGCACCAGCCAGAACGCGCGTGACGCGCTGTTTGTCGGCTACACCGCGGCAATGGTCACCGGCGTCTGGCTCGGCAACGACGACGACACCAAGACCACCCTGTCGGGCGGCAATGTGCCGGCCACCATCTGGTCGCAGTTCATGACCAAGGCGCTGCAGGGCCAGCCCGTCGCCCCCATTCCCGTCGGCAGCTATGAAGGCCAGCTGGCCAGCCAGCAGGTGATTGACCCCAGCACCGGCCAGGTCGTTATCGATCCCAATACCGGCCAGCCGCTGGTGCAATATGTCGACGCGGCGACCGGGCTGCCGGTGCAGACCATGACCGATCCGGCCACCGGCCAGGTCGTGCAGATTGATCCGGCCACCGGCCAGCCCCTCGCCAGTGGCGCCCAGCCGATCCAGTCGGGTGAGGCGCTGGCGCCCGCGACCGGCCTGCCCGAGGGCGGCCTGATTGTTGACGCCAATGGCGTGCAGATCGACCCTGCCACCGGCATGCCGGTAGGGCAGGTGGTGACCGATCAGGCTATCGATCCGGTGACCGGCTTATCCCTGCAGCCCCAGAGCAATGGCGTTGGCCCGGCCCCGATCGATCCCGCAACCGGCCTGCCCATGGCCTTGGTGGTCGATCCGGCGACCGGTCAGCAGGTCTGGGCGCCCAGTGCCGCCGCCCCGCAGCAGATCCAGCCCCCCGCCGTCAATCAGCCCGTGCAGGTCGAAAAACCCCGCACCCTGATGGATTTGATGTTCGGCGGCTAATCAGCCCGGCCAGATGTGGCGCGTGACGGCCTAGCCGCCATGCGCCATCAATTGCCGCCCATGCGCCTTGAGCCAGGCGCGGCCATGTTCCATGTCGGGCAGGGTGCGTTTGACCGTGGCCCAGAAGGCTGCTGAATGGTTCATTTCCACCAGATGGGCCACCTCATGGGCCGCCACATAATCCAGCACGAAAGGCGGTGCCAGCACCAGCCGCCAATTGTAATTGATCGTGCCCGAGGATGAGCACGAGCCCCAGCGGCTGGCCTGGCTGCGCATCTTGATGGTCTTGACGCTGACCCCCAGCCGCGCGGCATGCCAGGCGCTGCGTTCGCTCAGATCGGCATGCGCCTCATCCTTGAGCCAGTCGGTCAGCCGTCGCGCCTGATGCGCCAGATCGCCGGGCACCAGCAGCACCATTTCGCCATCATCCTCGGCGCGTTCCACCCGGCCACGCAGCTTGCCGGTGCCGATGATGCGGTGATCGACGCCGCGCAGCGGCACCACCCCGCCATCGGCAAAGCTGGCCGCCTGTGGCGCCCGCTTGATCCGGGCGGCCAGCCAATTGTGGTGGCGCAGCAGAAAAGCCTCGGCCTCAACCCATTTGCCATGCGGCGGCAGGGTCAGCACCGGGCCCCCGCTATGGGGCAGCGACAGCCGATAGCTGCGCGCGCGCGCATTGACCCGCACGGCCACGGTCACCGCAGTGCCGTCGATCTCGACCACGGTGCTGGCGGGGATTTTTGGCTTGGTGCGGAAAAACAGGTTCATGGCAGCTCGGGGAATCGCAAGCGATGATAGCGCGAATTTGCGCTGATGACTCCATCGCGCCGATGGCGTCGTGTTTGGGGAGGAATGTGGCGCAAAAAAAAGTGCCCCTTGCGGGGGCACCAGTATCGTCGTTGGGAACGACAGGCTTTGGAGAGGGGAGCGACGCGCAAGGCGCGCCGCCGAGGGGTTGCCGGACTTAGTCGTTATTGTTGTTCCAGCCATTATTGGTGTTCTGGTCACCCTGGTCGGGCCTGGACTCGCCAAAACCCTGGCGCGAACCGCGGCGCTCATTCATGAAGCGATCGAACTCTTCGCGATCCTTGGCCTTGTTCAGATTGGCCATATAGGCGTGGAAGTCATCGATCTCGGCATCGAGCCGGGCGCGTTCTTCCTCAAGGCGCTTGAGCTGTTCGCTGCGATACTCGTCAAAGGCTGCGTTGCCGCTCGAATTCATGCCATAGCTCCGGTTGTTCCAGTGGTGGCGGGACTTGTTGGCGCTGCACCAGGACTTGCCCTTGTTCCAGTAAGCCTGGGCTTTTTCCGGCGATCCGCCGAATTTTTCACCCCACAGGATATAGCCGAGCACGGCCAGACCCAGGGGCCAGAAGATGATAAAGCCCATTACCATGAGTGCGATGGTCAAGGGCGACCATTGTGGTTTGATGATTGCTGTGGTCATTTCGGTTCCATTCTCCCAGTCACGATGCTCAATAAATGGCCCGTCCCGGGCTAGGATCAAGCTTGTGCCTGTGCGATTTTGCCACTTGAAATGCTGTTTTTGTCTCCCTATAGCGCGGCCGCCTGCCGCCAGTTGAGGGTCTGCGCATGTCCATGATTCAGGCCGACGGCCTGCCTTTGCCCTCCAGCTGGCGGCCCTTGCGGCTGCAAACCCTGGTGCTGCTACGCTGGCTGGCCGTGGGCGGCCAGACTTGCGGTGTGCTGTTTGTGGCGCTCGGGCTGGGTTTCCCCCTGCCACTCTTTGCCTGTTTTGCGCTGATTGGCCTGTCGGCTGCGGTCAATCTCTGGCTGGTATGGCGGTTTGGCGCCGCCTTTCGGCCTAGCTCGAGATTTGCGGCCAGCCAGATCGCTTTTGACCTGTGCCAGCTCGGCTGCCTGCTGGCACTCACCGGCGGCCTGCAAAACCCGTTCGCGCTGCTGCTGCTGGCCCCGGTCTCGGTTTCGGCCACGACGCTGCCGCAACGCGCCGCCTTCATCGCCCTGCTGGCTGCCATCATCGCCTCGGTGCTGGCGGTGTGGCACCTGCCGCTGCCCTGGGATCCGCTCGAACACCTGATTTTCAATCGCATCTATGTAATCGGCATCTGGGTGTCGATCATTTGCGGGGTGGTGTTCATCTCCACCTATACCAATCGCGTCGCCCATGATGCCCGCCAGATTGCCGACGCCCTCGCCGCCACCGAACTGGCCCTGTCGCGCAGGGAACAGCTCTCGGCCCTCGACGGGCTGGCCGCCGCCGCCGCCCACGAGCTGGGCACCCCGCTCTCCACCATTGCCCTGGCTGCCAAGGAAATGCGTGCAGAGGTGCCGGCCGGTGGCGATCTGGCCGCCGATGTCGAACTGATCATCGAGCAGGCCGCCCGCTGCCGCGCCATCCTGGCCAAATTGCGCAATCTGGGCAGCAAGGGCCAGGATCCGTTCGCCGCCGTGCCGCTCACCGATCTGCTGGCCGAAGTGGCCCGTCCGCATGAGGGCCGGGGCAAGGCGATCCTGTTCTACTTTGGGCCCGATGCCGGCAGTCCGCCGGTATTCACCCGCAGTGTCGGCCTGCTCTATGGGCTGGGTAATCTGATTGAAAACGCCACCGACTTCGCCCGCCAGACCGTGCGCATTGAGGCGGGTTGGGACCATGACAGCATTTCGGTGTCGATCACCGATGATGGCCCAGGCTTTGCGCCCGAACTGATTGCCCGGCTGGGCGAGCCCTATCTCACCAGCCGCCCGCGCGATCCGCACGGCCCTGACGCCAGCAAACCGGGGGGGCTGGGCCTGGGAGTGTTCATCGCCAAGACACTGCTTGAACGCACCGGGGCCCGGCTGGCCTTCCTCAATATTGCGCCCGAAGGCCATGCCCAGGTGCGGATTGTCTGGCCAAGGTCCGCAATCGCCGTATAGATCCAAGACAGCGCTTTTGACGTATCATTTGCAACAGCCTATGGAAAAGCCATGAGCACGATCGAAGAACTCCTGGCCACCGACCCAAGCCTGCTGCTGGTGGATGATGATGTAGCCTTTCTGCAGCGCCTCGAACGCGCCATGACGCGGCGTGGTTTTGATGTTCGCATCGCCGGCAGTGTTGCCGAAGGTCTGGCCGCCGTCGCCGAACTACCCCCCGCCTATGCGGTGGTCGATCTGCGGCTCGAAGATGGCAATGGGCTGGAAGTGGTGTCGGCGCTGCATACCAGGCGCCCCGACGCACGCGCAGTGGTGCTGACCGGCTATGGCAATATCGCCACCGCCGTCACCGCCGTCAAACTGGGCGCTGTCGACTATCTCTCCAAGCCCGCCGATGCCGACGATGTGATCAATGCGCTGCTGGCCACGGGTGCCGACAAGCCCGAGCCGCCGGAAAACCCGATGTCGGCCGATCGCGTGCGCTGGGAACACATCCAGCGCGTCTATGAGCTGTGCGACCGCAATGTCTCGGAGACCGCGCGCCGGCTCAACATGCACCGCCGTACCCTGCAGCGCATCCTGGCCAAGCGCGCGCCACGCTGAACTAGTCGGCAGTGAACAGCGTCTCGAAGCCACCAAAGATCATTCGGCCCATGTCATAGGGCATTTCCATTGCGCCCATCTCGGGGCTCTCGATCATCTTCTTCTGAACCGCCTCGCGCGTCGCCTTGTCGGGATACTCGATCCAGGAAAAGACGATCGCTTCGTCAGCCTTCGCTGCGACGGCCCGACGAAAATCGGTGATCTTGCCGTCCGGCACATCGTCCTCCCAAGTCTCCACAACGCGGGTGGCGCCCCACTCGAGGAACATCTTTGCGCCTGCACGGGCGGCCCGCAAATACGCTTCTCTGTTGGCCTTGGGCACGGCTGCCACGAATCCATCGACATACGCCATTTTGCGATCTCCTTGTGTTGGCTTGCTTTTTGGGGCCACCATGGTGGGCCCGTCTCGACAACGACGAAGCAGTCGGGCTTATTTCGACTCACCAGCGACACAATCAGGAGCCTGCCATGACCGTCACCCTTCACTTCCACGGCGCGGCGGGCACGGTAACCGGCTCATGCTATCGGGTTGATCACCCCGGTGGGCATTTTCTGGTCGATTGTGGTCTGTTCCAGGGCAATCGCTCGGTGCGCGAGCTCAATCTCAAACCCACCCCTTTTGCTGTGCAATCCATCGATTTCCTGCTGCTCACCCATGCTCATATCGACCATGTCGGCCTCTTGCCCAAGCTCTATGCCGAGGGCTGGAGCGGTCCGGCCTGGATGACCGAACCAACGGCCGGCCTGCTCGAATACATGCTGCCCGACAGCGCCGGGATTCAGGAGAGCGAGGCCGAACGCGAGACCCGCAAGCGCAGCCGGCGCGGCGATGAGCCGGTCAAGCCGCTCTATACCAAGGCCGATGCCGACGAAGCCCTCAAGCACCGCAAGACCTGCGCCTATGAAACCTGGATCGAGCCGGGTCCCGGCGTGCGCGCCCGCTATTGGAATGCCGGCCACATCATCGGTTCAGCCTCTATCGAAATCGAGGTGATGGATGGCGACAAGCCGGTGCGGCTGCTGTTTTCGGGCGATATCGGGCCCGATGAGAAGGTGTTCTACAAGGAACCCGATGCCCCGGCCGGCTTTGACTATATTGTCTGCGAATCCACCTATGGCGGGCGCGAGCGCGATGACTACACCCTGCTGCAGCGGCGTGACGCGCTCAAGGCCGAGATCAATGGCGCGCTGGGCCGTGGCGGCAATCTGGTGATCCCCACCTTTGCCGTCGAGCGCAGCCAGGAGCTGCTGCACGATATCGGCTACCTGATCAAGACCGGTGAAATCGATCCGAGCATGGTGTTTCTCGATAGCCCGCTGGCCAGCAAGGTCACCGGTGTCTACCGCAAATACGCCAAGATGTTCGAAGACGTCGAACTGGGCGCCGACGAATTGTTCAACGATCCCCGCTTCCGCATCATCGAGGCCGTTGCCGATAGCCAGGCCATCAACTCGATCCGCGGCGGCGCCATCATCATGAGCGCCTCGGGCATGTGCGATGCCGGCCGCATCAAACATCATTTGCGCGCCAATCTGATCCGCCGCAACGCCACCGTGCTGTTCGTGGGCTATCAGGCCCCCGGCACGCTGGGCCATGTCATTCTGACCGGTGCCAAGCAAGCCCGCATCCATGGCAAGCTGGTGCCGGTCCGCGCCAATATCCGGGCGCTGGGGAACTACTCGGCCCATGCCGATCACACCGAACTCATGGAATGGATCTCGGCGCGCCTGCCCGCCCATGGCGCGATTTTTCTCAGCCATGGCGAGGATGAGGAGCGTCAGGCCCTGCGCGCGGCGATCATGGCCACCGGCATGGCCGGCGATCAGATCATCCTGCCCCAGCTCGATGACTATTTCGAGCTGACCGCCGCCGGCATTGCCGGCAAGGCGCAGGCCGAGACCAGACGCATTGATCCTCACCAGGTTCATTCCGATTGGCACAACGCCTTTTCCGATTTCACCATCCGGCTCAGCCAGCAGCTGCAGGCCAGCAGCGACGAAGACAAGCTCGCGCTGATGCAGGCGCTGCAGCATCAGCTCTCGGCGCTGGGGGCCCCGCTCTCGCCGAGCCACAAGCGCACCCCGATTACCCCCGTCGAGAGCCAGTCAGTGGACGAATAGGGCGCAGACCCCGGCCAGCCGGCAGCGCAGAACCTACTGCGGGCCGGGGTCCATCAGCGCATGGATGCGGTCGGCACCCAGCCGGGCCAGCTTGAGCATCAATGCCTTGCGCCGTGCTGGCGCCAGCGGCGTATCGGGGCTATCGCGCAGAATGGCGCCATCATGGCCATCGGCCACGATCAGCCCCTCGCTCGCGGGAAAGATCGACGCGTCAAGCTCGGGCGGCTTGGCAAAGAAGAACTTGTCGGAGAATTCGCGATATTCTGGCCATTTCCGGTCGATCTGGAAGTCGATCAGGCTCGATTTGATTTCGACGATCCAGATTTCGCCCTTGGGCCCGACGGCCAGCACATCGGCCCGCCTGCCGCTCCTGAGCGTCACCTCGGCATAGCAGGCCATGTCATGGGTCTGGCGCAGCATGCGCATCACCCCGCGCTGCACCCGCAGCGCGGTGGCCGATTGGCGCAGATCAACGATCGGGGGCAGCATGGACATGGCTAGCCCCGCGGTATGGCTGGCTCTGCCACGACCACCTTGACCGGACGCGAGCCGAGCGCGCTGGCTGCCACAAAGCTGACCAGCACCAGCGGCAGGCCGATGCCGAAGGCCCAGCGAATGCCGAAATGCTCGGCCACATAGCCCAGCAGCGGTGGCCCGAGCAGGAAGCCGACAAACGAGATCTGCGCCAGTGCCGCCACATTGACCGCCGCCGGACGATCGGTGCGCTGGGCTGCAGCCGACATGGCCAGCGGGAAGATCGCGCTGGTGCCGATGCCCATCAGCCCCAGACCGAGATAGGCCAGCCACTGATAGTCGCTGACAAATACCAATACCGTGCCGACGCCCAGAATGCCCAGCAGGACCCGTGCCACCATGGTGGGGCTCCAGCGATCAACAAAACTGTCGGCAAAAAAGCGGGTGATCGCCTGCGTGCCAGCGCCCAGCGCCACCGCAACGCCGGCCCAGAACGGATCGGCCAGGAACACGTCGCGCATATAGATGGCCGACCAGTCAATGCCGGCCCCCTCCATGATCACGGCTGAAAATGTCACGCAGACCAGCACCAGTATCGCCAGGCTCGGCCGGGCAAAGCGGGGGCCATTGTCCAAGGCTGCCGTGACGCGATGCTTGGCCGATTGGAACCGGCCCAGTACGACAATGGTGGCGACCGAAACGGCTGGCACCATGAGCGCCAGATGCAGCTGCGGCGACAGCCCGGCCTGGGCGACCAGGGCGCCCACCATGCCCGCGCCGAAAAAGCCGAAGCTCCAGAACGCATGGGCCCGGTTCATGATGCGAAAGCCCAGCGCGTGCTCGACCCGGTCGGCCTCCAGATTGATGATCAGCTCGATACAGCCAATGGTCATGCCCACCGGCACCAGCAGGATGAACAGCATCAGGGGCGAGGGCGCCCACACCGCCACCGCATAGAGCGCCGCCAGCAGCGGCAGGGCACTCAGCAGCACGCGGCGATAGCCAATGCGTTCCAGATAGGGGCCGGCAAAGGTCAGCGACAGCAGCGTGCCCAAGGCGGCGCCGACCAGCGACAGCCCCAGCGCGCCTTCGCCCACCCCCATGGCCTGCTGGATGGCCGGCAGGCGCGGATAGATGCTGCCCATGCAAAACGAATAAATGAAGAAAGCTGCGAACACGCGAATTTGCGGCGGCATGGCAAGGCCGATAGTCATCTCGAACCACTCGTGAATTGAATGCCCGCACGCTATGCCAATTCGCCACACAGGGAAAGCGGCGGCGCAAACGTTTCACACCGCAGCAATAACGCTTCTGTCGTGCCGCTGTGCCTCAGGCACTGACTGATTTGTGGCGTCCGGGCGGCCGCTAGCTCTAACAGTCCCAGGCTTCTGCATCGGCCTGTCAGGATGAGGCCGTCCCGTTAAACAGCGCGCGCTGGTTCTGGATCAGCGCAGCGATCCGCTGACTGACCGCCCGCACCGCCGGGTCGTGCCGTTCTTCATGGTGACTGACCAGCCATTGCTCGGTTTCCAGCTCGCTGATCGGTGCCGCGATGCGGACCAGTTGGGGATCGCTGTCGCCGACAAAGCAGGGAAACACCGACATGCCCGCGCCATGCGCCACCAGTTCCCGCACACTCATGGGATCATTGCCACGCACTGCGATCCGGTCGCCATGCCGCGCCTCGAGCCAGCGGGCCGAACGGGTATGGCCGCTTTCCCCGGCAATGCCGACGAAATAGCCCGCCTTGACGCCATTGATCAGCTGGCGCCCCGAATAGATCGCGTATGCCACAGTGCCGATCAGGCGCCCCGCCAGCCATTGTTCGGTCGGGCGCTGATTGCGCAGACCCAGATCGGCATTGCGCCGGCCTATATCGACCTTCTGATTGCCCGTAACCAGTTCAAGCCCGAAGCGGTCCTCGACCTGCCAGAGCTGTTGGACATGCCGGGCCAGAAAGGCCGACGTCCAGGCGCCCGCCGAAACCCGCACAGCGCGTTCGCCAAAAGTACCCTCCTTCCAGCGTCGCAGCGAGAGCATGGCGGCCTCGACATCCTCGGCCCGTGCCAGCAGATCTTCGCCCGCCTGGGTCAGCCGGTAGCCGCTCTGGCTGCGCACAAACAGCCGCTCGCCAATCTGGCGTTCCAATGTGCTGACCCGCCGACCCAGCGTGGCGGCGCTCAACCCCGTCGTGTCCGTAGCCGCACTCAATCCACCCAGCCGCGCCACGGCCAGAAACAGCTTCAGGTCATCCCAGCTGAAATCCATTTTTCATTTCTGCAAAGAGCATTGCGAACTCAAACATAGCAAGTTTCTCTTCAAAACGGCAATATCGGACACGAGGCGCCGATATTGAAGCGCCCGCCTGCCAACCATCATTCGATTTATGAAAATACCGTGCAACGGGTAGTTGCGCGCGCTGCAGGCCCTTGTCTGGAGACCCGAAATGCTTGTTAAGTTGATCCGCCACTTGCGCGATTGGTACCGGTATCGGCAAA
>NZ_JAUYGL010000142.1 GCF_030689745.1 Devosia sp. | reverse complement strand
GATTGCCTTTTTCGGACCAGCCGACGAGAAAGCCGGCGCCATAGGCCCCATTGATGCCACCGCCTGAGAGTGTCAGATAGTCGACAGCGCCGTCAGGGCCGGGGGCGATCCGGGCGTGTATTTTGGCAAATTCGTAGTCGTCACCCCAATAGCGCAGGCGTTGATCGGCATGAATGGTGGCTTCGGCGACCAGTTGGGGCGGAATTTGCTGCTGTGACTGCAAGGTCGCACAGGCAGAAATGGCCAATAGTGCTGCGCTGGCGAGGATGGATCGCAGGGCGATGTTGAAAGTCATGGGCACGGGCCTCCCAGTTCAGTTTGGCCATTGAGCCAACTGAAATCGGTATGCAGCTGCACCAGCCTTGCATATGGAAGTGTTCAATTGGTTATTCGTGGAGCAGGGCAGAACATGCAGGCAATCTTGTTGGTCGGGGCCGGGGGCGCGGTCGGTGCCATGGCCCGGTATGGCTTTGCAAGCGTGGTGGGACGATTGTTGCCGATGTCATTTCCATTGGCAACGCTGCTGATCAATATCATGGGGTCAGTGCTGATGGGCGTGTTCATCGGGCTGCTGGCCCGCTTCCTGCCGCCGCAGCAGGCTGAGCTGCGGCTGTTTGTGGCGGTCGGGGTGCTGGGCGGATTCACGACCTTTTCCTCGTTTTCCCTCGATACCATCGTGTTGATTGAGCGCGGTGCGCTGCTGCAGGCGGGCTCATATGTGCTGTTGTCGGTTGTGGTTTGCCTCATAGGGCTTTATCTCGGGCTTTTGGTGACCCGAGGCGTGGCATGAGTGGCGTTCAACAGCGGCAGGTAGAGAGCGACGAAGACGGCATGCGTCTGGATCGCTGGTTTGCCCAGCATTTCCCCCAGCTCGGTTTTGGACGGCTGCAAAAGCTGATCCGCAATGGCGAGGTCAAGGTCGACAGGGCCAAGGTGACCACCAGCACCCGCCTGTCGCCGGGCCAGACCGTGCGGATTCCGCCGATTGATGATCCCGGCGTGGTCAAGCCGGTCACGGTCAATGACAACGATGCGCAGTTCATCCGCGACATGATCATGTACGAGGACGACGACATCTACGTGCTCAACAAGCCGCATGGCCTGGCGGTGCAGGGCGGTACGGGCATGAAACGGCATCTTGATGGCATGCTCAAGAGCCTGCCCAACAAGAAGGGCGAGCCCCCGCGGCTGGTGCATCGTCTCGATCGTGATACCTCGGGCTGCCTGATCGTGGCCAAGACCAAATCGGCAGCCAGCCATTTTGGCGAAGTGTTCCGGTCGCGGTCGGCCCGCAAGATCTACTGGGCCCTTGTGGCGGGCAATCCACATCCGCCGCAGGGCGAGATTTCCTGCTTTCTGGCGCGGCAGTCGACCGATGATGGCGAGCAGATGGCGGTGGTCAAGAACGGCACGCCCGGCGCACAGCACTCGCTGAGCTATTATTCGACCACCGACACGGCCAGCCGCCGTTTTGCCTGGGTTACCCTGAAACCGGTCACGGGCCGCACCCATCAGCTGCGCGTGCACATGGCGCAGCTGGGCACCCCGATCATCGGCGATCCGCGCTATTTCAACATCGAGAACTGGCAGGGCGCGCCGGGGCTGAGCTATGGCCTGCACCTGCATGCCCGCCGCATCGCCATTCCGCTACGCAATGGCGAGCGCCTGGATATCTCGGCGCCCCTGCCGCCGCATATGCGGCACAGTTTTGAAACGCTGGGCTTTGATCCGGATCGCTATGACGTCAGCGGCGATCCCGAGGACGGGGTATGATCCTTGTCGTGTTCGATATGGACGGGACGCTGATTGATACTCAGGCCCTGATCACTGAACATATGGCGACAACCTTTCACAGCCTTGGTTTGGCGGCGCCGTCCGCCGAGCTATCGCGCCGGGTGATCGGCCTGTCGCTGCCGATGGCCATGGCCCGGCTTGCCGAAACCGACGACCGCGCGCTGATCGATGAACTGGTGGGGGCCTACCGGGCCCACTACCGCGCTGCATTGGTCACCGATGCGTCACGCGAAGGCCTGTTTCCTGGTGCAATGGAAGCCCTGCAGCGGCTGAACGCCCGCGATGAGGTGCTGCTGGGCATCGCCACGGGCAAGGGGCTCAGCGGTGTCCATCGCATCCTGGCTTTGCACGGTGTGACAAATTACTTCACCACCTTGCAGACCCCCGATCACAACCCATCTAAGCCCCATCCCGGCATGCTGGAGACGGCCATGCGGGAAACGGGCGTATCGCCAGCCCGGACGGTGATGATTGGCGATACGACTTTCGATATCGAGATGGGCGTGGCCGCTGGCTGCAAGACGATCGGCGTCACCTGGGGCTATCACGAGCCGGCCGAACTGATTGCCGTGGGGGCAGGCAGCATGATCGATCGATATGACCAACTGGACGGCGCGATCCGTCAACTCGTGGAGTAAGCCATGCGCGACCAGCTCGAAGACATTCAGAAGCATCTCGATGATGGTTATGGCCGGGCGCAGCACCTCAACCGGGTCGAATTGCCCAAGCGGTTCTACAAGGAGGTGGCGGCCGGGCCGCTCGAGGGTGGCTTCACCGTGACCCTTGATGGTCGTCAGGCGCGCACTCCCGCGCTCAAAGTCCCGGTTCTGGTCCCGGCAGCGGCGATTGCCACGGCAATGGCTGCTGAATGGGCCGCACAGGGCAAGGTCATCGATCCGGGCACCATGCCCACGGTGCGGCTGATCAATTCGGCTCTTGAGAGTGGCGAGACCAGTATTCCGGCGTTCCGCGACGAGATCGTCAAGTTTGCCGGCGGCGATCTGCTGCTGTACCGCGCTGACAGCCCGCAGCCACTGGTGGCCGAGCAGGAGCGGCACTGGGACAAGGCGCTGGTCGAGATTGCCCGCCATTTCGGTGTCAGCTTCCAGCCCACCTTTGCCATCCAGCACCAGCCGCAGCCCCAGACGACGCTGGAGCGGCTGGCAGCAGCGCTGGAAGGAGAGCACTTGCTCACCCTGACCGCCATGGTCTCGATGACCGGGCTGACCGGCTCGGGCCTGCTGACGCTGGGTTATTGGCACCGCCTGCTCGATGTCGAGCAGATCTGGGCAGCGGCCCATGTCGACGAAGACTACCAGATTGGCCAGTGGGGCCAGGATGATGAGGCCGCTGCCCGCCGCGCGTTGCGCCGCGTCGAGTTCGATACGGCGGTGGCGGTGCTGGAGGCCATGCGGGGCTAAGGCGACCCACTGCCGAGGGCGATGATCCAGGCGGTCAGCTCGGGCGCGATTTCGGCCAATGGCATGGTGACAAATTCGCGCTCATGGGCGTGGGGATGCGGCAGGGTGAGGCGCGCGGTTTGCAGCTGCTGCTGCTCATAGGCAATGATGTCGATATCGATCAGGCGCGGGCCCCAGACCTCCTCGCGGACGCGCCCCATCGCCAATTCGATTGCCAGCAGAACATCAAGCAGATCAATGGGTTCAAGGCTTGTTTCAACCGCGATTGCCATGTTGGCGAAGTCGGGTTGATCGGTCTTGCCCCAGGGCGCGGTGGTCAGCACCGATGACTGGGCGCTGACCGTGATGTGGGGGTGCGCAGCGATGCGGCGCACGGCCTCGGCCAGTTGCCCGCGCGGGTCGCCGATATTGGCGCCAAGGCTCAGCCAGGCCCTGGCCATTATGGGGTTTTTCGCTGGCGGTGCAGCTCGATGGCGGCCTCGCCACGCACCATGGCAATGGGCGCTTCGGGCTTGCGCAGGCGGATGATGACCCAGCTAACCGCTTCAAACTCATCGAAAATGCCGTCGACAATGTTCTGTGCGACGGCTTCGAGCAGCTTCATGCGCCGGGTTTCGAAGGTCGATTTCACCACGTCATAGATATCGGAATAGGAAATGCCGGCGCTGAGCCGGTCGCTGCTGGCTGCCGCAGCCAGATCGGTACCCAGTTCCAGGTCGATAAAGAATCGCTGCCCCAGCTTGGCTTCCTCGGCAAAGACGCCGTGATAACCGTAAAAGCCGAGATCTTTCAGAATGATACGGTCGCCGGTGAATGGTTCGGCCATGCGGTTACCCCAGATCTTTTGGCGGACCATACAGCGTTGCCTGGGCGACGCGAAGAGCATCGCGATTGGCTTTGACGTCGTGCACGCGGAAAATGTGTCCGCCATTGGTATAGCCCAGAACCGTGCTGGCGATGGTGCCGGCGAGGCGTTCGCTGGCCGGCAGGTCGAGCAGTTTGCCGATCATCGACTTGCGCGAGGTGCCCACCAGGATCGGAAAATCGCCTTGCTGCGGGGCGGTTCCCGAACAGGCCTGGCTCAGCGCCCGCAGGAGGGCGTAATTTTCGGCGACGGACTTGGCAAAGCCGAAGCCGGGATCGAGCACGAGCTGGGTGCTACGGATCCCCACCTGCTCGGCGCGGGCAATGGTGGCGTCGAAATAGCGGTGCATAGCCTCGAGCAGGGGCGTGCTCGCGTCGCGCGCCTTGTCCCAGTGCATGGCGATCACCGGCACGCCATAGAGGGCGGCGATATCGGCCATTTCGGGCGCGCCCTGCAGGCCGTGCACGTCGTTGATGATCGTGGCGCCGGCCTGAATGGCCTGATCGGCGACCAGCGGCTTGTAGGTGTCGATGGAGATGGGGGCGGTGATGCCCTCGGCGATCAGCGCGTCGATGACGGGCAGTACGCGGTCGAGTTCTTCCTGCACATGAACCAGTGCGGCACCGGGCCGGGTGCTTTCGCCGCCGATATCGATGATGTCGGCGCCCTCGGCCAGCATCTGGCGGGCATGGGTCAGGGCCTGCGCGACCAGATTGTGCTGCCCGCCATCGGAAAAGCTGTCCGGGGTAACATTGAGAATGCCCATTACCAGCGGCGTCGGGCCCAGGACCAGGGGTGCGCGGTTCGGCAGGGAAAGGCTGTGGGTGGAGTGCATTACCGCCTCAGAATGGCCAGACGAGCATCAGCATGGGCACGGCGACCAGCACCACGATGATCGAGAGCGGTGCGCCCAGGCGCCAATAGTCGCCGAATTTATAGCCGCCCGGACCCATGACCAGCGTGTTGCACTGGTGGCCAATCGGGGTGAGGAAGTCGCAACCGGCGCCGATGGCCACCGCCAGCAGGAAGGCTTCGGGACGATAGCCCAAGCCGGTGGCGAAGCTGGCGGCAATCGGCGCCATCACCAGCACGGTAGCGGCATTGTTGAGGAAGGGCGTGACGGCCATGGCAGCAATCATGATCAATGCCAGCGCACCCCAGCCGGGCAGAATGCTCGCCGTCATCGTCAGCCAGCTGGCGATCAGCTCGGTGCCGCCCGTGGTGCGCAGGGAATCGGCCACCGGGATCAGGCAGGCCAGCATGATCAGGATCGGCGCGTCGAGCTGGGCATAGACTTCGCGCAGTGGAATGGTGCGGCTGAGCACCATGGCGACCGCAGCGGCAAAGAAGGCCGGGGCCACCGGCACAACGCCCATCGCCGTTGCCCCCATGGCGACGGCCAGAATGACCAGCGGCAGCAGGCCGTTGCGGATGCTGCCCAGACGCAGGCCCCGTTCCACCAGCGGCAGGCAGTCCCATTCGCGCAGCAATTCGGGCAGCCGCTTGATGTGACCCTGGATCAGGATCACGTCGCCATTCTGGAAGCGAATCTGGCCGAGGCGCTCGGTGAAGCGTTCGTCGCGGCGGCTGACGGCCAGCAGGTTCAGTCCGGTGCGGTCGAACAGGGTCAGTTCCTGCGCCGTTGCCCCGATCAGGCCCGAGCTTTCCCCGATAACCGCCTCGATAACGCCGAAATCGGCCGCGTCCTTGGTGGCGGCGCCGCGGCGCTCGGAGAATACCATGCCGGACTGGTTGACCATCTTGTCGAGCGCTTCGGGTTCGCCGGCAATCAGCAGGATATCGCCGGCCCGCAGCTTGGCATCGGGCAGGGGCGTGCGCGGACGGCCGCCGGCGCCGACAATGCGCGTCACCATGCCCCGGCCATCGGCCAGCGCCTGGATTTCGCCGACAGTGCGGCCAATGGCCGACGAGTCCTCGGTGACGCGGGCCTCGGTGGTGTAGTTCTTGATCTCGACCGCGCTATCCATGCCCTGCGTTTCGCGCTGGCGGATCGGCAGCAGCTTGTAGAACAGGGTGAGGAAGATGACGCCCACCACAGTCAATGCCAGACCGACCGGGGTATAGTCGAACATCGAAAAGGCCTCGCCGGTCAGTTCCATGCGGACGCGCGAGACGATGATATTGGGCGAGGTGCCGATTTGCGTCATCAGCCCGCCCAGCAGCGAGGCAAAGGCCATCGGCATCAGGAACAGCGATGGCGAAACGCCGGACCGTCGCGCCATCTGGAAGGCAATGGGCATCATGATGGCCAGCGCGCCGATATTCTTGACGAAGGCGCTGAGCACGGCAACCACGGTCACCAGCAGCAGCAATTGGGCGCGTGGGCCCGAAATATTGGGGGCAAAGCGGCGCACCGCCACTTCCATGATGCCGGAGCGCGACACGGCGGCGCTGATTACCAGGGCGCTGCCGACAATGATGACGATATCGTCCGAGAAGCCGGAAAACGCCGTGGCGGGTGCGACAATCCCGGTGGCGAGGCCAGCCAGCAGCGCGCCCACTGCCACCACATCATAGCGCCAGCGGCCCCAGATGAACGCCACCATCATGCCGATGATCAGCAGGAAGGCCAAGGCTTGCGGAATTGTCATCTCGTTCCTGT
Source organism: Devosia sp. (assembly GCF_030689745.1). Taxonomy (GTDB): domain Bacteria; phylum Pseudomonadota; class Alphaproteobacteria; order Rhizobiales; family Devosiaceae; genus Devosia; species Devosia alba. Next base: position 23,143 of record NZ_JAUYGL010000142.1, on the reverse strand, counting down.
CATTGCGTCGAGTTGATAACACAGCGCACGTGCGGCGCAGCGGCAAGCGGCAAAATCTGCGTTATTCCGTGTAATGCCATGGAACCAAATCAGCAAATGCGCAACGGGTTGTTGCGCCATTTTCTTGGTCCCGAGAGCGCTTTACTGGACGATGAAAATTGCAGGCTGCGTGCAAAGAATGCGCAGTACTGGCTCGGCGCGGTGCCCTTTCAAACAACAGAGGCGCAACCGCCGGGCTGCGCCTTTTGTCTTGAGTCCGCCAATGCTGGCAAGGCATTGAAACTGAATCTAGTTCAGGGTGCTGGCCGGGGTGGCGAACAGATCATATTCGTCACTGCCGGTGACCAGTACATCGAGCATGTCACCCGGCTTGATGCCGCTGGCATTGGCGATGATGACCTGGCCGTCGATCTCGGGCGCGTCCCATTTGGAGCGGGCAATCGCCTTGTTGGTCTCGGGCTGCACGTCATCGACCAGCACCTGGATGGTGCGGCCGACCTTCTTGGCGAGCTGGCCGGTGGAGACGTTCTGCGCCACTTCCATCAGCCGCTCAAAGCGGTCCTGCATGACATCGTCGGGCACGATGCCTTCCAGCTCATTTGCCGGGGCGCCGGTGACGGGCTCGTATTTGAAGCAGCCGGCGCGGTCGATCTCGGCTTCCTCGATGAAGTCGAGCATCATCTCGAAATCGTCTTCGGTCTCGCCGGGGAAGCCGACGATGAAGTTCGAGCGCACGGTGAGGTCGGGCACCTGCTCGCGCCATTTCAGGATGCGGTTGAGCGTCTTGTCCTGATGGGCGGGGCGGCGCATCGCCTTGAGGATCTTGGGCGAGGCATGCTGGAACGGAATGTCGAGATAGGGCAGCACTAGGCCCTCGGCCATCAGCTCCATCACCTGGTCGACATGGGGGTAGGGATAGATATAGTGCAGCCGCACCCAGGCGCCGAGCTGGCCCAGTTCCTTGGCCAGGTCGTAGAACTTGGCCTTGACCGGCCGGCCGCGATAATTGCTCTCGGCATATTTGATGTCGACGCCATAGGCGCTGGTGTCCTGGGAAATCACCAGCAATTCCTTGACGCCATTGCGGATCAGGCCCTCGGCCTCGCCCAGAATGCCGGCTGCCGGGCGGCTGGCCAGATCACCGCGGATCTGCGGGATGATGCAGAACGAGCAGCGATTGTTGCAACCCTCTGAAATCTTGAGATAGGCGTAGTGGCGCGGGGTCAGCTTGAGACCCTGCTCGGGCACCAGATCGACGAAGCGGTTCGGCACCGGCGGCAGGTGCTCGTGCACGGCCGTGACCACGGCTTCGTACTGATGCGGGCCGGACACCGCGAGTACCGAGGGATGGGTCTGGCGGATCAGTTCTTCTTCGACGCCCAGGCAGCCGGTGACGATGACGCGACCGTTTTCGGCCAGGGCTTCGCCGATGGCTTCCAGCGATTCCTGCTTGGCGCTGTCGAGAAAGCCGCAGGTATTGACCAGGACGATGTCGGCCCCGGCATAGTCGCGGCTGAACGAATAGCCCTGCGCGCGCAGCGTGGACATGATGCGTTCGCTGTCGACGAGGGCCTTGGGGCAGCCGAGGCTGACGAGGCCGATTTTAGGCGCTTGGCTCATGTGAGCTTGATATTCCAATGGGGAAGGATTGCGCGCGTCATACAGAGAATTTGATGGTTACGCAATGTGACCGCCCATCGGCCAGTGCGGGGCTGGTCTGCGCTGACGGGGTGCGGCCCGATTGGCGCCGATCCGCGAACGCTGCGTCAGTGATTATCCGGTTTTTGCCGAAGCCGGACGCCGCTATAAGTCTCCGGCTGTGCCTGCGCGGCCCAGTCCAACACAAGGAAACTCAATGTTCGATCGTCTCTCCGCCTACGCGCCGCAGGCCCTCGCCGTGCTGCGCATCGTTGCCGGCCTGCTGTTCCTGCTGCATGGCACCCAGAAGCTGCTGGGCTTTCCCGCCACCGAGATGTCGCCGCCGCTGATGAGCCTGTTCGGCGCCGCCGGCCTGATCGAGCTTGTCACCGGCGTACTGATCATCATCGGCTTCTTCACCCGGCCTGCGGCGTTTATTGCCTCGGGCACCATGGCCGTGGCCTATTGGATGGTGCATGCGCCCAACAGCCTGTTCCCCACCAATAATGGCGGCGACGCGCCGATCCTGTTCTGCTTTGTCTTCCTCTATCTGGTGTTTGCCGGCCCCGGCGCCTGGAGCGTCAACAAGCGCTAAGCCTGCCAGATTGAATCAACAGGGCCGCCCAGAGCATTGTCTGGGCGGCCTTTTTTCGTTCAGGTCGTCTTTTTGCTGGGCGGGGTCCGCTTGGCAGTACGCCGCGGCTTGTGGGTCTCGCCGGGCTTGGTGGCCGGGGCGCGTGGCGTGCTTGCCGCTGGAGCAGCGGCTGGGGCCGCCGCCGGGTTGGGCGCCGGCGTTGGCGCAGCGGCCGCCGGGGCAGGCGCAGCTGCTGCCGGACGGGCGGGCGCGACATAGGGCGCCGGCTCGGTGGCCGGGGTGATGTATTCGTCGGCCTCGGCGTAGTCGGGGTCTTCGCCTTCCTCGGCCAGGTCGCGAATGGCGTCGCGGACCTCGTCGATCAGCGAGGAGGAGTAGCGCGAGCGGTTGACGGTTTCCCCGCTCTGCTCATGCGCCTTGAACCACACCAGCAGCGCCTCGCAGACAATGCGCAGCGCAACCAGCGCCAGCAGGCCGAACACCAGGATTTCCAGCACCCCCCACAGCCCCATGCCGAAGCCGAAGCTGAAGCTCAGGAACAGATGGCTGACCGCCCACAGCAGAATGCCGCCCAGGCCCAGCGCATAGACGATGGGCACCAGCTTGGGCGCGAGGATGGCGTCGAGCCGGAACAGGGTCTGGCGGGTGAACAGGCGCTTGAGATCATCCAGCGTCATGTCGGGCTCCTTGACAGGGTTTGATGGTTCGATTCGATTGTTACGCAAGTTGTTGCGGCGCGTCACCCCCGAGCAGGCCGTGTTCGTCGGCGGCGATTGTCGGGCCGAAGCGGGCCTCGAAGGTGGTCCTTAGCACCGAGTCGACCTCGGGCATCGACACCAGATGCCCCAGATCCTCAAAACTGGTGACCCCGGCATCGGCAATGCCGCAGGGCACGATACCGTCATAATGGCCCAGATCAGGCGCAATATTGAGCGAAATGCCGTGGAAGCTGACCCATTTGGACACCCGCACGCCAATGGCGGCGATCTTGTCCTGGGCCAGCACGCCCTTGTCGGGGCGCTTGACCCAGACGCCGATGCGCGGCGCCGGCTGGCTTTCCGCGGCAATATTATGGGCAGCGAGGGTATCGATCACCCAGTCTTCCAGATTTTGCACCAGGCAGCGGATGTCGCGGCCGCGCTGGGTCAGGTCGAGCATCAGATAGACCACGCGCTGGCCCGGGCCATGATAGGTATATTGCCCGCCGCGCCCGGCATCGAATACCGGAAAGCGGTCCGACAGCAGGTCGGCCGGCTGCGCCGAGGTGCCGGCCGTGTAGAGCGGGGGGTGCTCGAGCAGCCAGACGGCCTCTTCGGCGGTGCCGGCGGCAATGGCGGCGGCGCGGGCCCGCATGGCGTGCAGCGCCGCCGGATAGGGCACCGGCGCGGCCGAAATCACCCATTGCACCGGCCGGGCGTCGAGCCGTGCCAATTTGTTACGGGTTTGGCCGGCTTCGTCACGATTTGTTAACGGTTCCATAACCATGGGTGCCAGAGGATGCTTTCAGATAAAGTTTGAGCGGCACGCAGCGCATGGTGCCAGGACGGGTTCGTATATATCTATGGGTACACTAGACAATATTGAAGTGGACATCACGGTTGAACTGGGGGCCACCAATTTGCCGATCCACCATTTGCTGCGCATGGGGCGCGGCGCGGTGATCGAGCTGGACGCCGGCGAGCACGATCCGCTGTTCATCTATGCCAATGGTACGCTGATCGCCCATGGCGAAGTCAATGTCGATGACGGGCATTTGCGGGTGCAGATCACCGGCAAGACCTCGCGCCGCCGCTAGGCTCTCCACAGCCAATCGCGATTGCTGATTTAAGCGCTTGAGGTTGACCAGAACCTTTGCTACATCCGCACTCGCTTGGCCCGGTGGGTCCGGCGCTACCAAATGTGCGGTCGTGGCGGAATGGTAGACGCGCAGCGTTGAGGTCGCTGTGGGGTAACACCTGTGGAAGTTCGAGTCTTCTCGACCGCACCAATCATCTCTCGGGATGAACAAAAAATGGGCTGCCCTCCGGGGCGGCCTTTTTTTTGTTTTGGGGGTGGGGCAGCGGTCGGGGCCGAGCTGCAAATCCAGTGGCGCTGTTGCACAGGATTGCCCTGCTGACCTGATGGCGCTTCCATTCGGGACCCGACGGAAGGTTCCGCCAAAATTTCTCCCTGCCGTGGCAAAAATTCCCGCTGCGCCGCTGGCGGAGCGGGGAGTGATTGGTTACAGCTGGGCAGCCCCGCAAAGCCGCATCGAAGGGCCGCCCCATTGAGTACAGATTCCGACAGCCGCCACGATTCCGACAACGGCATCGATCCCGATGTGTTCCGCGACGACGATGACCGCATCAGTCCGCTCTGGCTGGAGCGGCTGCGGGCGTTTCTGAGCGCCGGTCGGGCCGATGATCTGGCCATGGTGATGGCGCCGCTGCATGCGGCCGATATCGGCGACGTGCTGGAATCGCTCGATGCCGATGAGCGGCTGATGCTGGTGCGGCTGCTGGGTGAGCGGTTCGACTATTCGGCGCTGACCGAGGTCGATGAATCGGTCCGCACCCAGATGATGGAGGCGCTGCCCAACGCCGAAATCGCGCGCGGCGTGGCGGGGCTGGACAGCGACGACGCGGTGTTCATTCTCGAGGACATGGAGCAGGTCGACCTCGACGAGGTCCTGGCCAAGCTGCCGACCTTCGAGCGGCTGAGCCTGAAGCGGAGCCTCGATTTCCCCGAGGATTCCGCCGGGCGGCGGATGCTCACCGATTTCATCGCCATTCCCCCGTTCTGGACGGTGGGGCAGACCATCGACTATCTGCGGCGCGAGCATGATCTGCCCGACGAATTCTACCAGATCTATGTGGTCGATGCGGCCTATTCCGTGCTCGGCACCATAGCCCTGGACAAGTTCCTGCGCGCCCCGCGCAGCACGCCGATCGCGGCGCTGATGAACACCAATCTGATGCTGGTGGACGCCAATGAGGATCAGGAAGAAGTGGCGCGCGATTTCGAGCGCTACGATCTGATCGAAGTCGGCGTGGTCGATGAAAGCAAGCGGCTGGTCGGGGTGCTGACCATCGACGACATTGTCGACGTGATCCACGAAGAGGCCGACGAGGACATCAAGCTGCTGGCCGGTGTGGGTGACGAGGATATTTCCGATTCCACCCTCTATACCGTGCGCAGCCGCGTGCCCTGGCTGGTCGTCAATCTGATCGCCGCGGTGGCGGTATCGATGGTGATCGGGCTGTTCAATGCCACCATCGAGCAGATGGTGGCGCTGGCGGTGCTGATGCCGATCGTGGCCTCGATGGGCGGCAATGCCGGGACGCAGACCATGACGGTGACGGTGCGGGCGCTGTCGATGCGCGAGCTGGACGGGCGCCGCCTGCGCCGGCTGATCTCGCGTGAAATGGTGGTCGGGCTGACCAATGGCGTGATCTTTGCGGTGCTGATCGGGCTGGTGACCTGGCTGCGCTTCAACAATATCGAGCTCGGCGCGGTGATTGCGGCCGCCATGGTGATCAATATGGCGGTGGCCGGCACGGCGGGCATTCTCATTCCGCTGACGCTGGACAAGTTCAAGGCCGATCCGGCCATTGCCTCGGCGGTGTTCGTCACCACGATCACCGATATCGTCGGATTTCTTGCCTTTCTGGGCATTGCCGGGCTCTGGTTTGGGCTGTTCTAGGCGTTTTCCCCGGAAATCGGCTGCCGGTCATGCCGGTGTCATGATTGCGGCCTAACAAGGGCCGCGACGCAGGGTTTGCCGCAATTTTTCCGCTGACAGCTGGCCCACCGCACATGACCGGCGCGCCGGAAACCGCTGCATTGCAGCGATTTTTTCCGTTGGCCTTGGGGGAGTGTGGCAACTTGGCCGCTTGCCAAGCATTTCTGACAGGGTTAACGCTTTGATACCGGTGGTGCGACGGAGCAATCTGTCGGCTTCCCGGTGTGAAATGGCTGACAAGGAGCAATAGATGCGTAGTCAACCCAGATCCACAATGTGGCGTGCGGCAAGCTGGACGATGGTATGCCTGCTCTCGATGGGATTGGTTTTCTCCGTGGTAGCTGGCGTCTAGACGCTGGAGTTTTTCACTCTTGGATATTCTGGAAGGGCGCCCGAGCCAGTTGGGCGCCCTTCTGCTTTTTGCGGAGACCTTGATGATCCACATGATCAAGCTGTGCGTGGGGGTGGCGAGCTTTGAGGAGCTGGAAAGCTACCGCAATGAGCGCGCGCACTGGTGGGATGCCGATTATGGCGAGGACGTGCACGTGCACCGCACCCGCATGATGCCCAAGCGGGCCGGCGAGATGGAAGGGCAGGCCTCGCTGTACTGGGTGATTGCCGGGCAGGTGGTATGCCGGCAGCCGATCCTGCGGCTGGCCCCGTTCACCAATCAGGAGGGCAAGAATTACTGCGACATCATCCTGGCCCCCGAGCTGATTCGGACCATTCCCTATCCCAAGCGCCCGTTTCAGGGCTGGCGCTATCTGAGCCCGGCCGATGCGCCGCCTGATCTGGGCGCCAATGAAAACGCCGGATCCATGGCGCTGGCCGCCGATCTGGCCAGGCTGGGGCTGATCTAGCGAATGGATCAGCCGGCGTTAACAGCCTGTTAACCATGGCGACATCTGTTAGCAGCGTGCGAGTGGCGCACTGATTTGGGGGCATGGATGGCGCGAACTGGTGCGCATGTCATTGTTGTGGGCAATGAAAAGGGGGGCTCGGGTAAATCCACCACGGCGTTCCATCTGGCCATCTATCTGCTGCATGCCGGCCATCGCGTGGCCAGCATCGATGTCGATAGTCGCCAGCAGACCTTCACCCACTATGTCCGCAATCGCCGCGCCTATGTGCAGGAGCGCGGCATCAAACTGCCCAGCCCGCAGCATTTTCACCTGCCATCGGCCTGGGGCGACTCGGTGCGCGAGAACGACAGGGCCGAGTTCGACGTGTTCCGCCGGGCGGTGGGCGAGGTCGAGCAGCGCGCCGATTTCCTGATCATCGACACGCCGGGCTTTGATACCAATCTAACCCGGCTGGCCCATTCGCTGGCCGATACGCTGGTCACCCCGGTCAATGACAGCCTGATCGATCTCAACGTGCTGGCGCGGCTGGATGCGACCACGGGCCAGCCGGTGGAAACCAGCCACTATGCCCGGCTGGTGCAGCGGGCGCGCTCGGAGCGGCTGGCGGTCAGCGGGGAAAGCGTTGACTGGGTGCTGGTGCGCAATCGCATTTCCATGCTGGCCTCGCGCAATGCGCGCCAGGTGCACACCACGCTGGAAGCCATTGCCACCCGCTTCGGCTGTCGCGTCGCCGATGGCATTGCCGAGCGGGTGATCTTCCGCTCGCTGTTTTCCAGCGGCCTGACGGTGTTTGATCCGCTCGACGATGAAGCCGGGGCAGATGCGGCCAGCGTGTCGCATGTGGCGGCGCGCCAGGAATACCGCAATCTGGTGGCGGCGCTCAACCTGCCGATCAGCCGGCCCGAGGTGCAGCCCGAGGCGGCAGCCCTTCGCCTGTCGGCCTGAGCCCGCATTAAGCGTCTGACGAATATTTGCTGTGGCAGCGCTTGCCAGCGCGCCACGAACGCCGGACAATTGCGCCTGAAAGCTGAGGGCGCAGAATGGCCAGCCATGGCGTGCACGTTATCGTTGTCGGCAATGAGAAGGGCGGGTCGGGCAAGTCCACGACGGCGTTTCATCTGGCGATCTACCTGCTCTATCTGGGCCACAAGGTAGCCACCATCGATGTCGACAGCCGGCAGCAGACGCTGACCCATTATGTGCGCAATCGCCGGGCCTGGGCCAGGGACCGCGATCTGCAACTGCCCCACAGCACCCATTTCCATCTGCCGGTGGCGCGCAGCGACTCGCTGAAGGCCAATCACAAGGTGGAGTTCGACCTGTTCCGGCAGGCGGTGGGGGAGGTCGAGCATGATGCCGATTTCCTGATCATCGACACGCCGGGCTTTGATACCAATCTGACGCGGCTGGCCCATTCGCTGGCCGATACGCTGGTCACCCCGGTCAATGACAGCCTGATCGACCTCAATGTGCTGGCCCAGATCGATCCGCTGACCGGCGAGCCGCGCGAAATGAGCCATTATGCCCGGCTGGTGCAGCGGGCGCGCGCGGAACGGCTGTCGATCGATGGCCGGAACATTGACTGGGTGCTGGTGCGCAACCGCATCTCGATGCTCTCGTCACGCAATATGCGGCAGGTGCAGACCATGCTGGAGCGGATTGCGCTGCGGCTGGGCTGCCGGGTGGCCGACGGCATCGCCGAGCGGGTGATTTTCCGCTCGCTGTTTCCCAATGGCATGACGGTGTTTGATCCGCTCGATGATGAGATGCTGGGCGGCTTGCCGTCGACCTCGCATCTGGGCGCGCGGCACGAATATCGCGCCCTGGTCGACGCCCTGCATCTGCCGCTGAGCGAGCGGGCCGAGGCCCGCAAGGTGCTCGCGGCCAGCGCTTCGCCACAGCAGGAGGCCGAACAGCGCTTCATTCACATGTTGAACAGCGAGTTCTGAGTCCACTGCGACTTTGTCTTGTGAACAGGCGGGCGGGCTCAGCCTTCGCCCAGATTGAGCCGGATGGCGCGGGCGCCGCCCGGGGCAAAGACGTCGATATCGACGCTGACCGGTTCCTGCACCATGCGGCGCGTCCGGGCCGAGACGGCCAGCACCACGCCCAGCAGGTCGGCAACACCGCGCTTGCGCGGCAGCATGCGCCCGCTGATCCCGGCCAGCACGCGATTACGCGCCGCCATGTCTTCGCTCAGCAGGCTTGAGCGGCCAACGAAATTGGCCAGCTCGGTCAGTGCAGTACGTTCGCTCATTGGGCTACTCCAAACACAGGCACCAATTTGCTTCCCCTTGTGGCCGGTGGCTCATCGTCCCCAGCTCGTCTTGGTCGTTCCAGTTCAGCTCTGCATGGCCAGGCAGGCCAGGTTCTGCTGCTTGAGCTGGTTGCACATGGCGGTGGCATCGTCGCGGCCGCCAAAGCCGATGAAGCGGGCGCGATAGAACACGCTGCCATTCTTTTCAAAGCGCTCCACATAGGAGCGGAAATCACCCAGATTGCCGGCCTTGCCGGCGGCGTCAGCCAGCATGGCGCGGGCGCTGTCTTCCGATGGGCCGGCGCCGATCTGCACCACCCAGCCACCCGGAGGGGCTTCGGCGGCGGCAGTCTGCACGCTGCCCGAGGTCAGCAGGTCGATGGGCTGGTTGGCCTGCTCGATCGGCGCGGGCGGCTGCATGCCGAGGGGTGCCGACGGCGTCGTCTGGCCAAGGGCGGCAGGCGGGGCGCCCAGCTTGTAGGTATCGCTGAGCCAGGCGCCGATAACGTCCTGGCTGGGATAGGCCGGCTGCGGCGCCTGGGAGGGTTCTGCGAGCGTGTTGACGGCCTGCAGCGCGGGCTGCTGCTTCAGGTCGGCCGGTATGGGCGCGGGCATGGGCGCGCTGGCCAGCACCACTTCTGGCGCGTCCTGGGTGAGCTGGCGCTGGGGCTGGGCGCCATTGGCGGCCACCAGCTGCGCCAGGCGGAAGCCGGGCAGGGGCATGGGCATGACAAACACCGGGGCGGCCGATGGCGATTGGGCTACGGCGACCTGGGTGGTGCCCTGGCTGCCCGGCATCGGGATCATGGCCGTGCGCAGATAGTCGCCGCGGCGGCCCTTGGGCAGGTAGGTCGACACCAGCTGACGCACTTTTTCGTTGCGCGAGGCCGATGAATTGAAGCCGAAGGCCACAACGACGATGTGGCGGTTGTCCTTGCGCGCGGCGGTCAGCAGATTGGAGCCGGCGGCATTGATATAGCCGGTCTTGATGCCATCGACGGCGCCCAGATAGCCGAGCACGCGGTTGTGGTTGCCATAGGTGCGCTTGCCGTAGCTGAAGCTCTTGGTCTGGAAGATCGCGTAATAGCTGGGGAAGTGCTGATAGACGGCGATGCCCAGGATGGCCTGGTCACGCACGGTGGTGATCTGGCCGCCATCGGGCAGGCCCGAGGCATTGCGATAGGTGGTGTTGCGCATGCCCAGGGCACGGGCGGTCGCCGTCATGCGCTTGGCAAAATTGGCTTCGGAGCCGGAAATGTGCTCGGCAATGACGCGGGCCATGTCATTGGCCGACAGCGTCACCAGTGATTTGAGGGCATCTTCCACGGTAATGGTCGCGCCGGCGCGCAGGCCCAGCTTGGTGGGAACGGCGCTGGCAGCGTGGGCCGAGACGGTCATCTTGGTGGAGAGTTTGAGGTTGCCCGCGCTCAGTTCCTGAAACAGGACATACATCGTCATCACCTTGGCGACGGAAGCGGGGTAGCGCTTGCTGTCGGCCGCGGATTCATAGAGGACGTTGCCGGATTTGGCATCGACGACGATGCCGGCATATTTGCGGAGGTTTTCGATGGCCTGAGCCGGCGCAACGGCGTGCGCGCTGATGGCCAATGCAACAAGGATCGCGGCAAAGGCGCGCAAAAACGCAACGCGCCATGGGGATTTCGCCTGGAAAGCCACCCGATACTCCAACTCTTACTCTCGGGCACAACGGTACCCGTACGCAACTACTACAACGTCAAATTCGAGCCGGTCTGAGGAGCCCCACGCGCCCAGATCGTCCGATAAGCCCCGAGTTCTACGTCCGGGCCGTTACTATTCGGTAAAATGCCATGGAAATTTGATGGATCTGGCAGGCGCTCACGCCTTGGTGATCCGGGACCTGTGCGCGGGAAGGCGAGCGGCGGGTCAATGCGTCATCGCCGCAAGCAATCCAGACCGGTATGGTCGTCGTATAAGCCTTGCGCGGCGAGCATATTGTCCGCATCACAAATTCGGGAAGCATGGGGCCTTAACACCGGCGTTCTTTTGCCTACATAATGGCTCCCACCATGCTGCTTCGTTTTCTTCACGACAGATGATTTGCCAATGACCTTCAATGACTGCCTCGCACTGACCGTTGAGGCGCCGGCCCCTGCGGATCTGGTGCCCCTGACCGGTATGGCCGGGCCCAAGAACGAAGATCCTGGTAAGGGTGACACCGATACCGGGACCATCACCAAGACCCGGCCCAAGACCAAGCGCCCGAGCCTGTATCGGGTGCTGCTGCTCAATGACGACTACACGCCGATGGAGTTCGTCATTCTCGTGCTGCAGGACGTCTTCAACAAATCGCGTGAAGACGCCATGCAGATCATGCTGCACGTTCACCAAAAGGGGGTCGGTGAGTGCGGCATCTATCCATACGAAGTGGCCGAGACCAAGGTCACACGCGTGATGGATACGGCGCGCAAAAACCAGCATCCGCTGCAATGCGTGATGGAAAAGCAATAGGAACATCATATGCCCTCATTCTCCCGCGGACTTGAAAAGGCCCTGCATCAGGCAATGAACCTGGCGCGTGAGCGTAACCATGAGTTCGCAACGCTCGAGCACCTGCTGCTGGCCCTCACCGACGACCGTGAAACGATCGCCGTGCTGACCGGCTGCGACGTCGATGTCGACGCGCTCAAGAGCGACCTCGAAGATTTCATCAATGAAGAGCTGGACAGCCTGATCGTGCCCAGCGGCCAGGACGCGCGGCCCACGGCCGCGTTCCAGCGCGTGATTCAGCGCGCCGTCATTCACGTCCAGTCTTCCGGGCGCGAAGAGGTGACCGGCGCCAATGTGCTGGTGGCGATCTTTGCCGAGCGCGAAAGCCACGCCGCCTATTTCCTCGAACAGCAGGACATGAGCCGGCTCGACGCGGTCAATTTCATCAGCCACGGCATTACCAAGTCGGGGCCGAGCGAAGAGCGCAAGGTGCATGGCGTTGACGATGGCGAGGCCCATGCCGAAGGCGGTGCCGAGGCCAAGAAGACCTCGGCGCTGGCCGATTTTGCCGTCAACCTCAACGAGAAGGCCCGGGCCGGCAAGATCGACCCGCTGATCGGGCGCGATGCCGAGCTGCGCCGCACCATTCAGGTGCTGTGCCGCCGGTCCAAGAACAACCCGCTCTATGTCGGCGACGCCGGCGTGGGCAAGACCGCCATTGCCGAGGGCCTGGCCCGCAAGATCGTCGAAGGCGATGTGCCCGAAGTGCTGCGCAATGCGGTGATCTATTCGCTCGACATGGGCTCGCTTTTGGCGGGCACCCGCTATCGCGGCGACTTCGAGGAACGCCTCAAGGCGGTGATGAAGGAGCTCGAAAAGCTGCCCGACTCGGTGCTGTTCATCGACGAGATCCACACCATGATCGGCGCTGGCGCCACCTCGGGCGGGGCGCTCGATGCGTCCAACCTGCTCAAGCCGGCCCTGGCGAGCGGGGCGATCCGTTGCATCGGCTCGACCACCTACAAGGAATATCGCCAGTTCTTTGAAAAGGACCGGGCCCTGGTCCGGCGTTTCCAGAAGATTGACGTCAACGAGCCGTCAATTCCGGACGCCATCGAGATCGTGAAGGGGCTGCGGCCGTATTTCGAAGAGTTCCACAAGATCAAGTACACCGATGACGCCCTCAAGGCGGCGGTGGAACTGAGCGCGCGCTATATCAATGACCGCAAGCTGCCCGACAAGGCGATCGACGTGCTCGACGAGACCGGCGCCAGCCAGATGCTGCTGACGCCCGACAAGCGCAAGAAGGTGATCGAGGTCGAAGACATCGAGGCCACCATCGCCACCATTGCGCGCATTCCACCCAAATCGGTCTCCAAGTCGGATTCCGAAATGCTGGCGAGCCTGGAGCAGAACCTCAAGACGGTGGTGTTCGGCCAGGATGCGGCCATCACTGCCCTGTCCTCGGCGATCAAGCTGGCCCGCGCCGGCCTGCGCGAGCCGGAAAAGCCGATCGGTTCCTATCTGTTCACCGGCCCCACCGGTGTCGGCAAGACCGAAGCGGCCAAGCAGTTGGCCGATACGCTGGGCGTGGAACTGCTGCGCTTTGACATGAGTGAATATATGGAGCGCCACACCGTCAGCCGGCTGATTGGTGCGCCGCCGGGCTATGTCGGGTTCGACCAGGGGGGTCTGCTGACCGATGGCGTCGACCAGAACCCGCATTGCGTGGTGCTGCTCGATGAAATCGAGAAGGCCCATCCTGATCTCTACAACATCCTGTTGCAGGTGATGGACCACGGCAAGCTGACCGACCACACCGGCAAGTCGGTGGATTTCCGCAATGTCATCCTGATCATGACGTCCAATGTGGGCGCCATGGAGCTGGCCAAGAGCCCGATCGGCTTCGGGCGCAAGCGCGAGCAGGGCGACGACGAAGAGGCGATCAACCGTCTGTTCAGCCCGGAGTTCCGCAACCGGCTCGATGCGATCATCTCCTTTGCCCCGCTGCCGCGCGAAGTGGTGCGCCGGGTGGTCGAGAAGTTCGTGCTGCAGCTTGAAGGCCAGCTGGCCGAGCGCAATGTCACCATTGTGCTGCAGCCCGAGGCCGCCGACTGGCTGGCCGAACGCGGCTATGATGAACGCATGGGGGCGCGGCCACTGGGCCGGGTCATTCAGGAATACATCAAGAAGCCGCTGGCCGAAGAGGTGCTGTTTGGCGAACTGGTCAAGGGTGGCACCGTCACCGTGGCGGTGGTCGGCGAAGGCAAGGACGCCAAGCTCGAGCTGATCGCGGCACCACCGCGCGCCGCCAAGCCCAAAGCCCTGCCCAAGCCGAAAAAGCCCAAGGCGACCGTCGACAAGAGCTAGTGCCGCTTGGCATGGCAAGAAAAGAGGCCCGGAGCGATCCGGGCCTTTTTGGTTTGGGGGGACTTGGGGGACGGCTTTGGGGTGGAGAGCGGAATGGCAGGTTTCGGTCGAAGGACGGCAAGAACAGACGTTCGTAAAGCCAGCTGAAACAGAACTTCTAATTCTGTTTCAGCTGGCTTGGCGCTCCGTGCGATCTAACGATGCGCGCAAGCTTTGTCAGCGCCTCACTAGATGAGTGTTTCAGGCTGTCGTAGGCCTGAAAGTCGTGCGGCATGTCCGGCCAGAGATCCAAGGTGACATCCGCGCCCTTTGCACGTTGGATTTCTGCGAATTCAACGATCATGTCGCGCAGGATTTCACGCCCGCCAGCTTGCAGGTAGATGGGGCAAAGCCCGGCAAAATCCTGAAAAATGGGCGACAGCGTCTCACGCCCGAACTTCCGATCGGGATCGAGCCATTCGCCGAACCGTAGCGCCATCCATCCCTGTACGAGATCATAGCGGTCATTCGCGTGGAGGCTCGCTCCTCGATCCCCGATATCGGTCCACGGGCAGAGCCCGATACAGACAGCGGGCTGCGCCAGTCCCGCCGCTTTGAGCTTTTGCAACAGCATGAGCGCCAGGTGCCCGCCCGCGCTGTCGCCGATGACCACGATTCGTTCGGGTCGGTGCGTACCTGCCAGGTACTGCCAGGCAGAGAATGCATCATCTGACTGGGCGGGATGCACATGTTCCGGCGTGAGACGGTAATCCGGCGCAAAAAGTGGTGCGCCTATATGATGGGAAAGCATAGCGGCGAAGCGCGCACTCGTCGCACCGTGAAAGGCATACCCACCACCATGACAGTAGAGCACGGTGACATCGGTGAGCGGTTTCCTCGGCCGATACCACATGCCTTTCGGGGCAGCGCAAGGCTCAGTAACCACCTCATAGAGGTCGTCGGTTTCGGTTTGCAGGCTGTCAAAAAGCTGGCGTCCATGGGCGAAGTCGGGGTCCGACATCGCGGCGGTGAACTGATGCCGCCAGAACTTGATCCCGATCTCGAATTCAGCATTCCAATCTGAAGCCAGACGACGCCCCGCCGCATGACGCAGATAGGTCGCGAAGGCGATTCGCGTGATGGTAAGAAGGCTCCGGGTGCGCAGGAGCAGAGGACCGGAGAATTTCAGTTTAGCCATGATTGTCCATCGGTTGCGGCCCTTGCTTGCCACTAACCGACGGCCGCCTCTAGAACGGTTGCGACACATCAGGAGGGAGGCATTGGTCCCAGTCTCAAAACTGCTTCTTGCGCCCAATCCTTTGGTGGGATGTGTATTCGCTGCAGTCTGGCGCGACACCCGTGGCGTGGACCTCTCCGACGCCGATCGAGTCAGCCATTTCCCTGCGTCGCCGCTGGTGTCGCTGACATTGGTAATCCACGGCGAATTGCAGGTCGCCGCGGGGGACGCCCCTCGGTGCGATGTATGGGTCGCGGCACCGGGTTCCTTTGTCATGGGGCCACAGAATGCGCCCGTGACCAGTTGGGCGGCGGGCGAAGTCACGGCCGTTTCGATCGGGTTCTACCATGATGCCTGGCTCCGACTTGGCGGCGATCCGAACTTTCAGGAAGTTCCGGAAAGCCTCGCCACAGCCCTCAAGGCCCTAGGCTCCTCGGACCAGCCCGAGTCAGGGTGGTCGGCGTTTTGCGCTGCTTTGAGCCCCGTCTGGGCCGCGATTCGTCCATCGGATTGGTTAGCTGCTACCGGAATTGCCGATTGGGCGCGGGCCGCAGTGACCCGAGCGATCTTGCCGCCCGCCGGTAACAGCATTCGCTCGATCGAGCGACGAATCCGGAGGTTGAGCGGCCAGTCGAAGCGCACGCTCGAATTTTTTGCGACCTTCGAGGAGCTACATCGCTTGTCACGGCGGCAGGCGGGCCGCTCGCTGGCCGGGCTCGCACAAGAAGCGGGCTATGCCGACCAATCGCACATGGGCCGCGCGGTGCGCCGCGCAAGTGGGTTCTCCCCAGCTCGCCTGAACGCCGCCATCGAAAACGAAGAGCCTTTCTGGTGCTACCGCCTGTTTGGCGAACGCTTCTGACCGTCACCCGGCCGCCGTGAAATCGAAACAGAAACACAGTATTCCGTTTCATGAGCTCAGCGTCCGCTTTCGACAGCGGTGGGTAGGGCGCCGGAATGGCGACTAAGGGGTCGGAGCTGTCACCAGACGTGTTTGCCGCTCTGTCTATTAGCTCACCGTGCCGTCGACAAATGATGGCGGCCGCTTGGTAGCAAAACGCGCGCCTTCGTAAGCGTTTTCTGCGCAGGCCAGCCATTCGCCAACCAGGCTTGCGCGGTGGCGGGGCTTTGGCTAGGTCACGCAAGCCGAAAGAAGTCGCCGGTTGGTATCCCGGTCCCTGCCATGCAGGCTTCGTCGCAGTCTCTGCGGTCCCACTGGCACCAACCCTTGTTTAGGGCTGGTGCTGACGTGGGATAGTCTCCGTCAGCCGGCCCCGATGGAGACTTCATGTCCAGGAAAACCCAGCTTACCCTCTCCGTGTTCATCACCTTTTTCATGGCGCTCATCATGAGCGGCGTCATGGGCTTCATCAATGCCGGGCCTGCCTTTGTGGCACACTGGCCGGTGAGCTTCATCACTGCCTGGCCCATCGCCTTTGTCGTCAGCCTGGTGGTCAACCCGCTGGCGTTCAAGCTGGCCTTCATGGTGGCGCCGCCTGGCCGCGCGTAACGCCATCTCCAGATGGCGATCAGACCGGAACATTTCCGGGCCTGATCGCCTGCTGTCATGCCAGCGTCACCAAGGCTGGCTATCTCCGTAATGTTACACCATTACGGAGATCGACGATGATCCGCACCGTCCTTTGTGCAGCCCTGTTCTGCCTGCTGCCTGTGATTCCCGCCGCGCTGGCGCAGGATGAGCATGACCACGAGGCCCGTATTGGCAACCTGACCATTGTTCATCCCTGGGCGCGCGCCACCGCTGCGGGGGGCGACACCCTGGTGTTCATGGAAATCGACAATGACGGGGAGGCCGTGCAACTGGCCGGGGCGGCAACCGCCATCGCGACCAGTGTCGAGATTGTCGGGGCGGCCCTGGGCGCTGATGGCAAGATGACCTACCGAACGGTGGGTGCTGTGCAGATTGCGCCCGGCCATTTCGCGCTGGAGCCCGATGGGTTGGGCCTGCGACTGACCGGTCTGTCCCAGGATCTGGTGGCAGGCGATGAATTCGAGCTTGAGGTGATGTTCGGCAATGGCGAGCATCTCGACCTGCATGTCGAGGTCGAGGCCGCCGATGCCACCGGGCATAGCCATGCCGGCCACAGCCACTAGTCATCCAGAAAATCGGAGCCCGGCGGAGAGGCGTAGCTTCCTGGCTCCGCCGGGCCTCTGGTGGGGGAGTCGCTTTGGCGGCTCCCTTTTGGTTTAGCGCAGGCCCTCCACGACGGGCCGGCGGTAGATGAGCAGCGCGGGCAGGCTGGCCAGCACCAGGCCGAGCGCCACCAGCGCCCCGACCAGGCGGAATTCGCTCATGCCGATCTCGGCGCGCATGGCGACCCCGGTCTGCTGCGCCAGCGCTTCGGAAACCAGGGCGGCAAAGCCCCAGCCCAGCAGCAGGCCCACGATGGCGCCGGTAACGATCAGCGCGGCAACATAGACCCAGACGGTGGCGAAGATGAAGCTGCGTGACGCGCCCAGCGCCCGCAATACGGCAAACTGCTGGCGCTGCAGATCGAGAATGGCGACGATGCCGGCGAGGATGGCCGCGACCACAAGGGCCTGGGCCGCCAGGGTCAGCGCGCTCATGATGGCGGTGGCGTCGCCCAACAGGCTATAGAGCTCGACCAGCACCTCGGCGGGGAAGAAGGCCGTCGACTGGGGCGTGCGATAGGCGCCGCGCAGGCCATAGGCGGCGGCGACGTCCACCGGCTTGACCACCACGGCAGGCAGACCGGGCAGGCTATCGGGGTCAAAGGGCGGGCCGATATGGCTGTCGCCGGGCAAATGGCCGGTGCCCAGGCCATGGGCCGACCAGTTATATTCGATCGGCACCACGATCGCGCGGTCCCAGGGCGTGCCGGTGGGCTGCATGCGGCCGGCAATGGTGATGGTGGGGTGATCGCCATCGCCGCCGGGGACAGCCGTGCCCGCTGCTATGGCGTCAGCGGCGGCGTCGGCATCGGTGCCGGTGGCGCCGCCATGGCCATGGGAAACCTCCAGCGTGTCGCCGATGGCATGGGGTGACAGCGCGCCCACCACGGCCTCGTCAAGCGCGGCAAAGACGCGCCCCTCGGCCAGCCCGCCCGACAGATGCTCGACAAAGGCGGCGGTGGTGCCCACGACCGGTGCGTCACCGATGGCGTCGCCAAAGCCGATCGGGGCGACGAAGTCGGCCTGGCCGTCTTCGAGCAGCAGCCGGGTCATGGCGGGATCGAGCAGCGGCACCGCGCTGGGGTCGAGATAGAC
The DNA here is from genome assembly GCF_030689745.1 of Devosia sp. Classification (GTDB taxonomy): domain Bacteria; phylum Pseudomonadota; class Alphaproteobacteria; order Rhizobiales; family Devosiaceae; genus Devosia; species Devosia alba. The sequence continues at coordinate 4,765 of NZ_JAUYGL010000142.1, read as the reverse complement.
GGTGGAAAACAGCACGTCATTATGGCTGCCGGGCGCGGCGACGATGAGGTCGAACTTGTCGGCGGCGCGGGCGCTGCCAATGCGCAAGGCACGCTCCTGGGCGGAAATGGCAATGCCCAGGGCGACGGTCAGCGCGACAATGGCGATGAAGAGAATGGCGGTGAAGCGGTTGCGGCGCAGCGACGCCCAGGCAATGGGCAAGGGGTTCATGCCGCCGCCTCGCTTTGCCGGGTGCGCCCGTGATCGAGCTGCACGGTGGTACCGGCCTGTTGGCGCAGGGCGGCATCGTGGGTGGCGACCAGCACGGTGCGGCCCTGTTCAAGCGCCAGGTCACGTAACACGGCGATGACGGTTTGGCCTGAAGCCGCGTCGAGGCTGGCGGTGGGTTCATCGGCAAAGATCACGGCGGGGTCGGTGATCAGTGCCCGGGCAATGGCGACGCGTTGCTGCTCACCGCGCGACAGCAGGGAAACATGGGCGCGGCGCCGCGGCACTTCGAGCTGGTCGAGCAAGGCGATGGCGCGGGGCCGGGCCGCGGCGGCCGAGAAATGGTCGAACCAGAGCGGCACCAGCACATTGTCGAGCGGGCTCAACTCCTCGATCAGGTGAAAGTTCTGGAAGATGAAGCCGGCATGCTGGCGCCGCCAGCGATCGCGCTGGCTCTCGCGCATCCCGGCGAGGTCCTGGCCGGCCCAGGCGATGCTGCCGGCGTCAGGCTGCAGCAGGCCCGAGAGCAGATAGAGCAGGGTGGATTTGCCGGAGCCGGACGGGCCGGTCAGGGCGGTCAGCGTGCCCGGCACCAGGGTCAATTCCGGCAGATCGATAATGCCTTCGCCCGCAAAGGCAAGGCGCAGGCCGGCTGCGGCCAGGTTCAGTCCGGGCATGGAGCGCTTTCAGAGGCGGGTATAGGTGGTATCGAGCAGGCGCACCTTGCTGACAAAGCCGGTGACCTTGTCGGTCTTGATGCCGGTGTCGAAAGTGCCTTCCACCCGGATCAGATTGGAAAAGCGGGTGAATTCCATGTCGCCCTCGAAATAGGAGACGACAATGTCATTGGGCCAGTCCGCCGCGTCATTGCAGAAGGGGCAGGTGGCCATGGGGGTCTTGGTCAGCACGAAGAAGTTGATCTCGGGCTTCAATGGCGGGGCCATGTAGCCGGTCATCTCGATGCGCTGCCCCTGCAGGGCGATGGCGGTGTCAGAGAGATCCTTGCCGCGCGCATACATGTCGCGAAAGCGCAGGCTGGGCGTATTGGCAAAGGCCGGAGCGATAGTGGCGAGGAGCGGCGCGGTGGCGAGGGCGCCGAGAAAAGTGCGTCTGTCCATGAGCATTATCCCTCCATCTGGTACTGGCTCAGAATAGCGCCGTCGGGCATCACCCATGTGACACTCACAGCGTCGTGAAAAGGCAGGGCCGCCGGCTCGAACCGGCGGCCCCTCAGGCGAGGCTGCTTATTCGGCAGCGTTCAGTTCAAGCGCCTTGGCCATGACGTGATAGATCATGTTCTGCTCGATGACGCCGTCGAACAGATAGCCCTGCGGGCCCTGGGCAAAGATGGTGACGTCGTCGCCGGCATGGCTTTCCGAGCCCATGGGGATCAGCGCCTGCTGCAGGTAGTCGATGTCGGTGGTGTCGACATCGGTGAGGTCGGCGCGGATGGTCAGCGGTGCATCGGCATCGGCGCCTTCCGGACGGGTCGGGGCATTGGCTTCGTCATAGGAGGCAGCGCCGGGGCCGTTCTGGTAGCCCAGCGTGGTATAGGGCTTGCCGTCGTCAGCAATGCCAGCGATCCCGAGGATCGGGTTGCCGCGCACGGGGTAGCCAGCAATGCTCATGACGTGGCTGTGGTCGGCGGTGACCAGGATCAGCGTTTCTTCGGGATCCACGGCGTCATAGGCAGCCTGCACGGCTTCGGAAGCGGCGATGGTGTCGGTGAGCGCGCGATAGGCATTGCCGGCGTGGTGGGCATGGTCGACGCGACCGGCTTCGACCATCAGCACGTAGCCGTTGTCGTTGCTTTCGAGGATCTCGATGGCCTTGGTGGTCATTTCGGCGATCGATGGTTCGCCACCGGCATCCTTTTCGCGGTCGGCTTCATACTGCATGTGGCTGCCATTGAAGAGGCCCAGCACGCGCGTGGTGTCGGCGCCCAGAGCGTCAAAGCCTTCCTGGTTCCAGACATAGGCGCCGTCATTGTGCTTGGCCTGCCAGTCGGCGATCAGGTCGCGATCCTTGCGGGCGCCCATGCGGGTCTCGTCTTCCGGGTCGGCCTGGCTGTCGAGCATGAAATTGGCGCGGCCGCCGCCGAAGACGACTTCAAAGCCGTCGCCGAAGGACCAGTCGACCAACTGCGATGCAATGTCGGCGCATTTGCCAGCGGCATCTTCGGGCAGCTGGGTATCGTTTTCCCAGTTGCGGGACACCGTATGGGCATAGGCAGCAGCCGGGGTAGCGTGGGTGATGCGGGCGGTGGAAATCACGCCGGTGGCAAGGCCGGCTTCCTCGGCCTGTTCGAAGATCGACTTGGTGGTCGAGCCGGCCTTGCTCGAGCAGTCTTTCAATACCGCGGTCTGGTCGACACCGATGGTGCCGTTCAGCGACTTGACGCCCGAGGTGATGGCGGTGGCAGTCGGTGCAGAATCGGCGACCTGGCTGTCATGGGTATAGGTCTTGACGAGGGCCGTGTGCGGCAGCAGCTTTTCGAAGGCGAGCGAGTGGCTTTCGCCGTCGATGCCGGCATTCTGGCCTTCAAGGATACGGGCCGCAGTGATGGTGGGAACGGACAGGCCATCGACGATGAACATGATGACGTTCTTGGCCTTGCCGGTATTGGGCTGGATGGCTTCCTTGGCGGCAAGTTCCGCCTGGGCGGCGAGGAAGTAGCTGTCATCAGCCTGCGGCAGGGTCGACTGGGCAAAGGCGGGAGCCGTGAGGGCAATCACGGATACGCCAGCCACAAGGGCACGGGCGAAAGAGGTCATGGGAGCTTCCTGAGTGTCATTGATGGGCCGTAACACGGCTGCGTGAACACTAGGCAATGGGCATGACAGATCGATTGCAGCTCTGTGACGGTTACCCGACAGCGCAGGCAGGCAACGTCTACCGGTAACGCCGGGGTTAAGATATAATCGCTTCAGTCCAGGACCTTGCCCGGCCGGCGCAGGATGAAGGCGATGAGAAAGCCGACATAGACCAGACCGGGCAGCAGCAGGGCGTTGAGGCCGGCATAGGCATAGCCGAGGCCGCCGAGCAGGCCGCCCAGCAGCAGCGAGGACCAGACCAGCAGATGCTGGGCCCAGCGCCAGGGCGGCGCCAGGCCGCGCAGCGCGAGGGCCAGATCCTGACCGGCGGTAAACAGGGTGCCGGTAACGAAGGTGGTGCCCAGCCGCACCGAGCCGGTCGAGGGCACGATGGCGTTCTGCGCCCCGGCGCCGGCAGCCAGGAACAGCATGAACTGGCGTGGCGGACTGCCCAGGGCGGCGCCGGCCAGGGTGGCCAGAAAGCTCAGCACCACCAGCGCCGTCACCAGGCTCGAGCCCCAGCGCGGCCCGGCCAGCAAGGCGAGCAGCGAGCCGAGCAGGCTGCCGGCAAAGAACAGGCCGACCAGCGAGCCGGTCAGCAGCGCCACCGACCAGCTGCCCTGGGCCAGGGCATCGCCGAGCTGGGTGGTATTGCCGCTGACAAAGGAGGTGAAGTGGCCGCCCAGCTCGATGAAGCTGACCACGTCGGAAAACCCGGCGGAGGCGGTGAGCAGCAGGCCCAGGCTGAGTTGCGGGGTTGGCGTCATGGTGCTGAGTCTCGCGCAGGGTTCGGTCACGGAAACTGGCCCGTTGCGCGGCCGGCGGCAAGGGCCTTGCGTTGGCCGGCAGCGCAAATGCTAACAGTCTGCTAACCACTTGCCAGCAATCCCCGCTGTTCCCGCTCTGCACACTCGACAGGAACAAACATCGAACATATAAGAACATAATAGCAACACGGGAGATGCAGATGCTCACTTTCATCAAGGACTTTGCCGCATTCGTTACGCTGGGCGCCTTCACCATTGGTTCGCTCACCTGGATGGATATGCTGGCCCGACTCGTGTGACGCTGGATCGTCTGCAGCAAAGGCGGCGCCGGATCTGCGGTTCGCCGCCGCCAGCTGGAACCCGGCGCGCGCTGCGCTGTGGATTGCGCCATCGGCACGGTATGATCATCGTCCCGCGCCAGTCATAAAGGTAGTCATGACAGGCCCCGGTTTTATTCACCTTCACGTCCACTCTGCCTATTCCCTGCTTGAGGGGGCGCTGCAGCTCGACACCATTCTCAAGCTGGCCGGCGAAGACGCGCAGCCCGCGCTGGGCATTGCCGATACCGGCAATCTGTTTGGCGCGCTGGAGTTTTCCGAAAAGGCCAGCAAGAAGGGCATTCAGCCGCTGGTTGGGGTGGAGCTGGCCATCGATTTCGCCGCCGGCGAAGAGCGCGTCAGCGAGCGGGGCCATGTCGCCTGGGCGGGCAAATCGAGCGTGGTGCTGCTGGCGCAGACCGAAACCGGGTTCGGCAATCTGTCGCGGCTGGTGTCGCAATCGTTCATCGAGGGCGATGGTGGCACGGCCCGGGCGCAGCTCGACTGGCTCAGCCGCGAGCGGCTCGACGGGCTGATCTGCCTGAGCGGTGGCCCCGAGGGGGCCATCGACATGGCCTTTGCCCAGGGGCAGGACGCCAATGCCATCAAGCGGCTGGACCGCCTGGCGGAGCTGTTTGGCGAGCGCTTCTATATCGAATTG
>NZ_JAUYGL010000117.1 GCF_030689745.1 Devosia sp. | reverse complement strand
AACCAGATATGAGTGAAGCGCACGAAAAGCCTCTGTGGGCGCAAAGCAAGCGTGAGAAGTCCAACGCCGAGCGCGTGGCCCAGGGCCTGAAGCCCAAGCGCCGCATCCTGCCCTGGATCATTCTGGCAATGGTCGTTCTGGGTATCGTGGGCTTCATCTTTCTCCGCCCGCCCGCGCCATCCGCCCCCGAAACAGGCGACACGGCACCGGTCGCCAAGCAAATCAGGCAATCAGAAACCGCAACCATCGAGACGACGACGCTCCAGCAGACCGTCAAGGTCACCGGTACGCTTGTTCCGGGCAGGCAGTCCGAAGTGGCCTCGCAGGCATCCGGGCGGGTTATCGCTGTGCTCAAGCGTCCGGGAGATCCGGTCTCTGCCGGCGATGTCCTTGCCCAGATCGATCGGGCCACGCTGGAATTGCAGCTCAGTCAGCAGCAGGCAACGGCACAGGCCACGCGTGCCCAATTGGCTTCATCGCAGCAGCAGCTTGAGCGGACCGAGCAATTGGCGAGCCAGGGTTTGGCCAGCCCATCGACGCTGGACCAGGCCCGATCCGCCAATGCAGCACTGGAGGCCAATCTCAAGGCACTCGACATCGCCGTTGAGTCGGCCAAGCTTGCGCTCAGCAATGCCACCGTCAAGGCACCGCTGGACGGCATCGTTTCTGCGCGCTCGGTCGAGCCCGGGCAAACCATCGCCTCGGGCACACCCCTGTTCACGATCGTCAATCTTGACGAGATGCAGTTCGACGCCGCCGCCTCGGTCAATTCAAGCGCCCTGGTCGCGCCGGGGCAACCCGTCTCCGTCACGGTAAGTGGCCTTGATGGGCAGGAATTTGCTGGCACAGTCACCCGGGTCAACCCCGTTGCCGTCAGCGGTACCCGGGCTGTGCCGATCTATATCGAGCTCGACAATGAATCCGGCAGTCTGCGCGGCGGCATGTTTGCCACCGGGCAGATCACCGTCGCCGAAAAAAGCCAGGCGCATGCCGTTGCCGCCGCTGCCTTGCGCGAGGACGCTGACGGGACGTTCGTCCTCAAGCTGGTCGATGGCACACTGGTTCGGCAGGGCGTGGAGACAGTCCAGAAATGGGATCGCGGTCACCTGGTCGAGGTTACCGGTATTGCCGCTGGTGACGTGATCGTCTCGGCACCGCTTGATGAACTGGTCGCCGGCGATACCTATACGTTGATCGAAGGCTGACCCATGTTCCTTACCCGCATCAGCGTCAATCACCCCGTCTTTGCCACCATGATCATGGTGGCGATCATGGTGTTCGGGGTCTACGCCTACCAACGATTGCCGATCGAACAATTGCCCGACATCGATTTTCCCGTGGTGGCTGTCGTCGTCAGCTATCCCGGCGCCTCCCCTGAGGCTGTCGAAGCCGACATCGTCAGGCCGATCGAAGATGCGGTGAACACCATTGCCGGCCTTGATAGCGTGCAATCCACCGCCCAGGCCGGCCAGGCCATGGTGCTGATGATCTTCAATCTCGATTCCGACTCCCAACAGAAGGCGCAGGACGTTCGCGACAAGCTCGATCCGATCAAGGCGACGCTGCCCGAGGGGGCCGGCGATCCGCGGGTACTGCGTTTTGACCCCAGCGCCTTGCCGGTACTCTCGCTGGCTGTGAGTTCCACGACCCTGTCCGATCGCGACCTGACGGCACTCACCAAGGATGTCATCGCAACGCGAATTTCCAACATTGATGGGGTTGGCAGCGCCAGCGTTGTGGGCGGAGTACCGCGCCAGCTTAATATCCAGATCGATCCTGATCGGCTGACCGCCTTCAATATCAGTCCTGATGCCGTGATTCAGGCGCTACGGGCCGCCAACCGCGATCTGTCTGCAGGCTCGATTACCCAGGACAGCATTGTGCAGTCGATCCAGGTCCTGGGTCGGCTCGATAACGAAGACGATTTTTATGACGTAACCGTCGGCAATCAGGGTGGCCAGCCAGTCACCGTGCGCGATGTGGCGACCATCGTCGATGGCACTGGCGATGCGTCGAGCCTGGCGATTCTCAATGGCGAGCGCGCCATTGCGATTGATGTTCTCAAGACCCAGGGTGCCAATACCGTGGGCGTTGCCCAGCAGATTCACGCCACAATTGCCGACCTCATGGCCAATGAACTGCCCGAAGGCGCGGTTAAGATTCAGGTCGTGGTGGACAATGCCCAGCCGGTGGAAGACTCGTTCCACGCCGTCCAGAACATGCTGATTGAAGGCGCACTGCTCGCCGTCGCCATCGTGTTCCTGTTTCTCAATTCGTGGCGATCGACCATTATTACCGGCCTGACGCTGCCGATTTCGATTATCGGCACGATGGTGGCGCTCAGTGTGCTCGGTTACAGCCTCAACATGATGACGCTGCTCGCACTCTCTCTGGCTGTCGGCATCCTGATCGACGACGCCATCGTCGTGCGCGAAAACATCACCCGACACCTGCATATGGGCAAGTCCCACCGGCAGGCCGCATTGGACGGCACCAACGAGATCGGCCTCGCCGTGATGGCGACGACCTTGTCGATTGTTGCAGTGTTTCTCCCGGTCGCCTTCATGGACGGCATCATGGGGAAGTTCTTCCTCCAGTTTGGTGTGACGGTTTCGGTCGCGGTGATGATTTCGCTGTTTGTCGCCTTTACGCTCGACCCGATGATGTCGAGCGTTTGGTACGATCCCGCCTCCCAACCCAACGCCAGGCGTGGGCCGCTCGGCAAGGCCGTACAGCAGTTCGACCGGCTGTTCGCGTGGATCACCAGCGGGTACCGCTCCCTCATTCGCTGGGCGTTGAAGTTCCGCAAAACCGTATTGCTGATCGCCTTGCTGTCCTTTGTCGGCGCATTCCTGCTATTCCCCCGCGTCGGCGTCGAATTTGTCCCGGTCACCGACACGGGTATTTTCACCGTTTCGGTGGAAACGCCCTCGGGCACCTCCCAGGACGCAACGGCTGCCAAACTTCGGCAGGCCGAGACGGTGATCAGAACCTTCCCGGAAGTCGAGACCACCTATTCCACCGTGGGCGGCGGCCTGGCGTCTTCCGGCGCCAATAGCGGCACGATGACGGTAACGCTGGTGGCCAAGGATCAACGCGATATCACGCCCGAGGAAATCATGCCGCGCATCCGTCATGCGCTGGCGGCAGTGCCCGGCGCCGATTTCCAGGTCTCGGCCGCTTCGGGCCTCGGCGGTAGCGCGGCACCGGTGTCCATCACTCTCTATGGCGATTCATTCAGCGTTCTCAGCCGACTATCGGACCAACTTGAACGTGATCTGGCCGACATTCCCGGGCTGATCAACATCACCTCGAGCGTGGACGCCGCCCAGGCCGTCATCGGCATTCGCATCAATCGCGATCTCGCCAACAATCTCGGTATCTCGATGAACCAGATCGCCTCGACGCTGGGGCCGCTGATCAGCGGTGAGGACGTCGCTGACTGGACGGCGCAGAACGGACAGGTCTATTCGGTCGTTGTTCGCCTACCCCCCGAGCTGCGCGACGATGTCGATGCCATCGGCAACTTGCCGATCGCCCAGTCGGGCGCCACCGGGTCGAGCCAGATGATCACACTCAGCCAGGTCGCCGAGGTGGTCGAGAGCACCGGGCCGGCCACCATCAACCGCCAGGATTTGCAGCGTGGCGTGACCATAGACGCCTATCTGCAAGGCGTCGAACTGGGCACGGTGACACCGCAATTGCAGGCGGCTGTCGATAAACTCGATTTCCCCACTGGCTACAGCAGCTCGTTCGGCGGCGACGTTGAACAGATTGGCGAAACCATGGGCGCCGTGGGCTCGGCCCTGCTACTGGCGGTGATCTTTATCTATCTGGTTCTGGCCAGCCAGTTCGGCAGCTTCCTCCAACCCATCGCCATCATGGGCTCGCTGCCCCTGGCGCTGATCGGGGTGATGGTGGGGTTGCTGGTGGGTGGCTCGACCCTCAACATGTTCTCCGCCATTGGGTTCATCATGTTGATGGGGCTGGTGGTTAAGAATGCCATCCTGCTCGTCGACAACGCCAACCAGCACGTCAAAGAGGGTGCGAACCTCTATGAAGCGCTGGTCGAAGCGGGCTCCACGCGGTTCCGGCCGATCATCATGACCACGCTGGCAATGGTCTTCGGCATGTTGCCCTTGGCGCTCAACCTGCATGAAGGCAGCGGACAGAACGCGCCCATGGCGCACGCCGTTATCGGCGGCCTGATCAGTTCCACTGCGCTGACGCTCGTGGTGGTGCCGGTGCTGCTGACCTATATCGACAGCTTCAGCGCCTTCACCCGTCGCTTCCTGCCCCGGGGACCTGACGAGGTCGAACATGCTCCCGCCGAATAGGGCAAGACGCCTGACGTGAAAGCGCAGGGCGGCGGGGGGCTGGCGGACGTAGGCAACGAGGAAAATGGGACGGCATTGAGGGCAGCATTGAATGCCACGCCACCCTCGACCGGCGCCTATTCAGCCTTGCTGAGGGCCGCGGCTATTGCGTCTTTGATCGCCAGTCGCTGTTTACGCAACATGCCTTCGGCGTCTTCGGTCACAGCATCCAGCCGGCTCTCGGCGCGATGCACCTTGTCGTTGACGTCGTCATATTCGATGAGCAGCTTGGCAAAAGCTGGATCTTTGATCTTCAGCGCAGAAATGGCGTCCAGTTGATCAGGAAATTCCTCGCTCAGTGTGTGAGGGGTGTTCGACATGCTGCCTCCTTCGGTTTGCAAAGGCACCATGGCGTTGAAATGCTCCGGTCACTTTGATCAGGATCAAGAAGTCATTGATTTCCCAGCGTTCTCGGGCCAGCGCAGCAAAAGCGTCGCCCGCTGACACCGACGCACCCGATCGCCCACCCTGAGAGTCGAACGCAATCACCCCCATGGACAAGGGCGCCGCGCCATCACCCCTCTGCTTCGGTCAGGCACCAGGTGCAGGATCCATGGCTGCCTGCCATGCAGTGCGGTCCAAGGCCTCCCTAAACTGGCTTTCACCTGATAAGGCTAACGCCATGATATACAAAAAACCCGTCGGACAGGCATGAGCAACGATTTGAACGAAGGCACCGACATCGTCGCGTGGCTGGACCAGAACCCCCAGGTGGAAGTACTGCACACAGCAGTCGTTGATCTCAATGGCATCATGCGTGGCAAGCGCATTCCCATCGATCAGGCGCGCCGCATTGCCGACAATGGCATTCGCATGCCGCTTTCAATCGTGGGGGTGGATGTCTGGGGCGAAGATATCGTTGGCAATCCAATGGTCTATACCGGCGGGGATACCGACGGCATCTGCAGCCCGACTGGTCGCGGCGCGCTGCCGATCAACTGGACGACCCGGCCCAGTGCCATGATCCCGCTCTGGCTGTTTCAGGAGGCACAGACCCCGTTCCTGGGCGATCCGCGGCAGGCACTGGCCCATGTGTTGCGGCGCTTTGCCGAGCAGGGTCTGACGCCGGTTGTGGCCACCGAACTGGAGTTCTATCTGGTTGATCCGGAAGCTGATTCGGCCCGGCCGCCGATCTCTCCCTACACCGGCAAGCGGCTGGATTCCGATGCCATCCTGTCGCTGGACGAACTGGAAGATTTTGGCGAGTTCTTCCGCGACGTCTACCTGCAATGCGAGCAACAGAATGTGCCCGCCGATACGGCCGTAGCTGAAAACGGCATTGGCCAGTTCGAAATCAATCTGCTGCACAGCGCCGACGCGCTGAAGGCGGCCGATGATGCGGTGCTGTTCAAACGCATTGTCAAAGGCGTGGCGCGCAAGCACAAGCTGGTCGCTACCTTCATGGCTAAGCCCTATGGCGGCCGGTCGGGCAATGGCTTCCACGTGCATTTCAGCCTCAACGACGCCGCAGGCAACAATGTGTTCGACGACGGCACCGAGACGGGGTCCGAGGTGATGCTGCACGCGGTTGGCGGACTGCTGGCTGGCATGGCGGAATCAACCCTGCTGTTTGCGCCCCATTTCAATTCCTACCGTCGCCTGCGGCCCGACACCCATGCGCCCAGCGCGGTCTCGTGGGGCTATGAGAACCGCACCACGGCGGTGCGCATCCCCGGCGGCAATCCCAAGGCACGCCGCATCGAGCACCGCGTCGCCGGCGCTGATGCCAATCCCTATCTGGTACTGGCCGGCATTCTGGGCGCGGCACTGGTGGGCATTGAAGACGAAGTCAAACCGCCCAAGCCCTTCAAGGGCCGCGCCTATTCGGAACGTCTGCCCAAATTGCCCGCCGACTGGGCGTCGGCGGTCAACGCGTTTGAAGATCGCGATATGATCCCGCGCATTTTTGATCCCACCCTGCATTCGATGTTTGTAGCCTGCAAGCGCCAGGAGATCGCCGGGTTTGCTTCCCAGGTGACCGATCTTGAATTCAGCGCCTATCTGGAGATCGTGTGATGGCGACACCGACTTATGCTGGCGATGGCAGCTACCCGCCGAGCTATTACGCAGCCTCGCGCGCCATTATCCGCCAGCCGGTGACGTTGAAGGGCGAGATAAAAGCCGACATCTGCGTGGTGGGGGCGGGTTATTCGGGCCTGTCGGCAGCGCTGCATCTGGCCGAACAGGGCTTCAAGGTCGTCGTGGTTGAAGGTGCCAGCATCGGTTGGGGTGCTTCGGGCCGCAATGGTGGCCAGGTCGTCAACGGCCTCAATGCCAGCCTGGATACCATTGGCAGACGCTATGGCGAACAGACCGCGCAGTTTGTCGGCGGCATGGTGCAGGAGGGTGCCGGCATCATCTATGACTGGGTCGAGCGCTACGGCATCGACTGCGATCTGCGGCGCGGCAATATCTATGCCGCCTACACGCCCCAGCACTTGCGGGAGTTGGAGGCCAAGCAGACGCTGTGGCGCAAATACGGCATGGACGACCACGAAATGCTCGACAAGGCGGCCGTCCGCCGTCACATCGGCAGCACAGTCTATGAAGGCGGGATGATCGACCATTCGGGTGGTCACATGCATCCGCTCAACCTCGCACTGGGCGAAGCCAAGGCGTTCGAAGGCCTGGGCGGGGTCATTTACGAGAATTCGCCGGTCATCAAGGTCGATCAGGCGGCTAACCAGGCGACGGTGCGGACAGCGCATGGCACAGTGACAGCCAATGCCGTGCTGGTGTGTGGCAATGCCTATCTCGGCAATGTTGTGCCCGAACTGACAGCCCGCGTGATGCCGGTCTCCACCCAGATGGTAGCCACCGCACCCCTTGGCAAGGAACGGGCCGAAGCGCTGCTTCCAACCGGCATGTGCGTGGAAGACGTGCGCTATATCCTCGACTATTTCCGGCTCAGCGCCGACCATCGCCTGATCTTTGGCGGCGGCGTCGTCTATGGCGGCACCGATCCAGCCGATGTGATCGCCAAGCTGCGGCCCAACATAGATAAGGTGTTCCCGCAATTGGCCGACGTCAAAATTGATTACGCCTGGAGCGGCAATTTCGCATTGTCGTTCTCGCGCGTGCCGCAATTGGGCCGGTTGGGCGATAAGGTGTATTTTGCGCACGGCTATAGCGGCCACGGCGTTACCGGCTCGCATCTGTTCGGCCGGATTCTGGCTGAGGCGGTGCGGGGCGACCTGACGCGCTTTGATACCTTCGCCAAGCTGCCCTGGATCCCCTTCCCCGGCGGCCGGATGTTCCGGGCTCAATATTCGACGCTGGGCTCATGGTGGTACGCGCTCAAGGATCGCCTCGGGCTCTGACGATCAGATGGCTTTTTGGCATCGCGCGAAGATGGACCGTTTGGCGCGGTTTGGACTTCCCGACATTGGTTGACGTCCCTTAGGGTAACGTCAATCAGATGGAGAATCGCGTGAGCCAGACATTGCAGCGGTCGCAGATTGGCCGGCGCGAGTATTTCCAACCCATCATGGCGGGGGGCCTGGCGGCCATTGTCGGCTATGCCAGCACGTTTACGCTGGTACTGGCGGCGCTGACGGCCTCGGGTGCTTCGCCGCAGCAGGCCGGCTCCGGGCTGATGAGCGTTTGTATCGCCATCGGCATTCTCAACATTGTGGTCAGCGCCCAAATCCGGGTGCCGGTAAGCTTTGCCTGGACGACGCCGGGCATGGCGTTCCTGCTGACCGTGGGCGAGCCATTGGGCGGGTTCGCGGCTGTGTCGGGCGCTTTTCTGGTGGCGGCGCTCATGATCATGCTAACCGGGCTGATCAGACCCCTGGCGCGGTTGATGGCCGCCATTCCAGCGCCAATCGCCAATGCCATGCTGGCCGGCATGCTATTGACCCTGTGTCTGGCGCCCATAACGGCGGTGGCAGAAATGCCGCTACTGGCCCTGCCGATCCTGTTGGCCTGGGTGGTTGGGCTGCGCTTTGCCAGGCGCTATGCAGTACCGATCGCTGTGCTGGTAACCGGGATCCTGCTGGCGCTGACGACCAATCTGCCGGTCGGGGCGCTGAATGGCAGTTGGCCTGCCCTGGTGCCAGTAATGCCGGTATTTACCGTCGACGCCATCGTGCGCATCGGGCTGCCACTCTACATCGTCACCATGGCCTCGCAAAACCTGCCGGGGCTGGCGGTGATGCAGGCCAATGGTTTTGTGCTGGCGCCCGCGCCGCTCTTTGTCATGACCGGCATTGCCAGCGCGGTAACCGCATTGTTTGGCGGCCAGACCAGCAATCTGGCAGCGATCACTGCAGCAATCTGCGCCGGCCCCGAAGCCCATCCGGACAAAGACAAGCGCTGGCCCGCGCCGATCTCGGCGGGCGTGGTCTATCTGTTGCTGGCCCCGGCAGCCAGCCTGGCGGCCGCATTCATTGCCGCCTCACCACCCCTGCTGATCCAGGCGGTGGCCGGTCTGGCGCTGCTGTCGAGCCTTGCGGCGGCACTGGCTGGCGCTCTCGTGCAAGAGGAAATGCGTCTGCCCGCAATTTTTACCTTTGTCGTCACCGCATCGGGCATCACCATAATTGGCGTGGGGGCGCCATTCTGGGGATTGGTCGGTGGCATCGTCATGCTGATCGTGCTGCGCCTTGGCGTCAAACCACTGGCAGGGACCACCAGCGCATGAGCCTGCCCCGTGCCGTTATCATCGCCGGCGGTGGGGGCGCGCGACTGGGCGGCGTGCGCAAGGCCGATCTGCGGGTTGGCGGGCTGCGCCAGCTCGACCGGGTGCTGGCCGTGCTCGGCGATGTCGCCCGCCCCATCCTGGTGGCCAGCGGCCCGCCGGGCCAGCGGATCGCCCTGCCCGCTGGCTGTGACGCTGTACCGGACCGCGATTCGCCAATGGTCGGTCCGCTCGCCGGGCTGGCGGCGGCGGTGGCGCGATTGGTAGAATCAGGGATCAGCACCGGTCTACTGGTGTCGGTGGCGGTCGATACACCTTACCTGCCCGTTGATTTCGTCCCCCGCATGATCGCTGGTCTGGGTAATGCGCCGGGCGTCTATGCGGCCTGGGGAGAGGACTTTTATCCACCCAATGCGCTGTGGCGGATCGAGGCATTGCAGAACCTGCCCGCAGCCCTGGCGAGGCCCGACGCCCCGGCCAGCCTGAAGGCCCTGCAGCGCAGCCTGGATTTGCAGCGCGTGGACTGGGCCGATGACCACGACACAAATCCCTTTGCCAATATCAACACCCTGGCCGATCTGGTCGCCCTGCAGCGCCGCACCATGCGATGAAGCGCGGTGCCCAACTTATTCACACCGGTGGCAATTGGGGCTTGGCAAAGCATGCCAAGTTCGGTACATGGACCTCGCCTTCGCAAGAAGGTCAACGAAGGTGTTCCGCGGTAGCTCAGTGGTAGAGCAATCGGCTGTTAACCGATTGGTCGTAGGTTCGAATCCTACCCGCGGAGCCATTCGTTCCTCGCTCGATATCGAGCACAATCCCCACCATGTCAGATCGCTGCAACCACGCGCCTGGCGCGGCAGTGCTCGACGGTATCACCGCAGATCAGATATATCTTCACAGCATGGGCGTTCAGCAGGCATTGGCTTTCAGTCGGGTCTGACTCCACCTGGGAATCGAACGCCAACAATGAGGTGCTCAAGTGAGCAATGGCATGGACTTGGACGGCGAAAGCCAGATCAAACTGACCCGCACCATCGACGCCAATATCGACGATGTGTTCAAGGCCTGGACCGATCCGGCGCTGATTGAACAGTGGCAGGCCGATGAGGCCGAACTCGATGCCTTCGAGGGCGGTGAATACAAGTTCACCACCTTTGGCGATGATGATGATCCTGAAGACCACACGGTAAGCGGGGAAATCCTGGCCTTCGTGGAAAACGAAAAGCTGGTGATGAGCTGGGTGCACAAGGACGAGGACGATGACGAGGATGATCTGATCTTCGTTCTCGACATTGCTTTCGAGGCCATTGGTGACGAGCAGACGCGGATCACGCTGATCGAGCGCGGGCTGGCCCATGCCGATCCGGAATCGCGCATCTTTTCCATCGAAGCATGGAACTCTGCCCTGGAACACCTGGCCGAAGTCATCGAATAGACTGAACCAGAGGGCTGCGCCGCGCGTAACAGACGCGGAGAGCTCTCATGACTTCGACAACAATTGCCTGGCTGCGCAACGATTTGCGGCTGACTGACAACCCGGCGCTCAGCGCTGCCATGCGCGCGGGAACCCGGGTCATTGCCCTTTATGTTCACGAGACGGCGCACGGTGTGCGCCCCCCAGGGGCTGCCGCGCGCTGGTGGCTGCACCACAGCCTTCAAACGCTCGAACGCGACCTGGCGGCGCTTGGCGTTGAACTGACGGTGCGCGCAGGCGAACCGGGTGGCATCATTGCCGATCTCGTGCGTGACAACACCGTTGCGGCAGTTTTCTGGAATCGGCGCTATGCCCCGGGCGAGGTGCTGGTCGATGCTGCAATCAAGACCTGGCTCATCAACCAGGGCGTAGCGACACAGTCGTTCGGCGCCAATGTGCTGATCGAGCCGTGCGACATCGCGACCGGGCAAGGCCAGCCCTATTCGGTGTTCACGCCCTTCTGGAAATCGCTCAGACAGCGGGCCATAGCCCTGCCGCTGCAACAGCCTTCTGCCCGCCTGCCGCGCCAGCCACAGCCGGTGGATACCGACTATCACGAGCCGCGCTGGGCGACAAAGCTGGGCGGGCACTGGTATTTTGGCGAGGTAGCGGCACAACGAACGCTGGCCGACTTTCTCGACCACAGGGTCACGAGCTATCCTCAAGGTCGGGACTTTCCGGACAGCGATGCGAGTTCGGGCCTGTCGCCGCATTTGCGGTTTGGCGAAATCAGCCCCCGCCAGATCTGGCACACCGCCACCATGGCAGCGCAGATGGTGCCGGAAAAGGCGGCGGGGATCGGCAAATTCCTCTCCGAACTGGCCTGGCGCGATTTCAGCTATCATCAGCTCTATCACCGCCGCGATATCGCCACCGAACCGATGCAGCCCAAATATGGCAACATGGCCTGGCGCGAGGCCGACGACGAATTCGCCGCCTGGACCAGCGGCATGACTGGACTGCCGATCATCGACGCCGGTATGCGGGAATTGTGGGAGACCGGCTCCATGCACAATCGCGTGCGCATGCTGGTGGCATCGCTACTGACCAAGAATTTGCTGATTGACTGGCGGCGGGGCGAACAATGGTTCTGGGATTGCCTCGTCGACAGTGATCGAGCCAGCAATCCGGCGAGTTGGCAGTGGGTGGCCGGTAGCGGACTGGATGCGGCGCCCTATTTCCGGATTTTCAATCCGGTCACCCAAGGCAGCCGCTTTGATGCCGCGGGCGGCTATGTGCGGCGCTGGGTGCCCGAGTTGGCGGCGCTGCCGGATCAATGGCTGCACAATCCCTGGGAGGCGCCACAGCAGGCGCTGGCTGCGGCCGGCGTGCGGCTCGGGGTAACCTACCCTGCACCCATTGTCGACTTGAAGGCCTCGCGGGTGCGGGCGCTGGAGGCGGCAGCGGCCCTGCAGCGGAATGATCTTGCGCCAAAGAGCGCCTCGCGCATTGGCGTTGCGCCAGCGGGCGGCGGGGCGGAAAGCTCTGCCTGAACAGCCCGTTATGGCTTGCGGCTCTGGTGGTACGGCCCTACGGTCAGGGTTTGTCAGACCAGCAGATTGCGCCATGGCCAAGCACAACGACCTTATCTCCGCGATCGGCAACACGCCGATGATCCGTCTCAACCGCATTTCCACCCTCACGGGCTGCGAGATCTGGGGCAAGGCCGAGTTCCTCAATCCGGGACAATCGGTCAAGGATCGTGCGGCGTTGTTCATCATTCACGATGCGGTACAGTCGGGCCGGCTTAAGCCCGGCGGCACGATTGTCGAAGGCACGGCCGGCAATACCGGCATCGGCCTGACCCTGGTGGCCAATTCGCTGGGTTTCAAATCGGTGATCGTGATCCCTGACACACAGAGCCAGGAAAAAAAGGACGCACTGCGTCTGTATGGCGCCGAACTGATCGAAGTGCCGGCCAAGCCCTACAAGCACCCAAACAACTACATCAAGGTCTCTCAACGGTTGGCAGAGAAGCTCGATGCGGAGTTGCCCGAGGGTGCAATCTGGGCCAATCAGTTCGACAACATTGCCAATCGTCGCGCCCATGTGGAGACCACTGGTCCCGAGATCTGGCAGCAGACCAGTGGCCGCATTGATGGCTTCATTTGTGCGGTCGGCACCGGCGGCACGCTGGCTGGGGTCGCTGAGGCCCTGCGCGCGCGTCGCGACGACATCAAGATTGGTCTGGCTGATCCTGAAGGCGCGGCGCTGTACAATTACTATGCCCATGGCGAGCTGAAATCGGCCGGCGACTCAATCACCGAGGGCATTGGTCAGGGCCGCATCACGGCGAATTTGGAGGGGCTGACCATCGACAACCCCTACCAGATTTCCGATGCCGAGGCCCTGCCCTATATCTTTGATCTGCTTGAGCATGAAGGGCTGTGCCTGGGCGGTTCAAGCGCGATCAACATCGCCGGTGCGGTGCGCATGGCGCGCGATCTTGGTCCAGGCAAGACCATCGTCACCATCCTGTGCGACTACGGAAACCGCTATGCCAGCAAGATCTTCAATCCCCAATTCTTGCGCGGCAGAAACCTGCCGGTGCCCAAATGGATGGAAGGGCGCACGCCGATCGACATCTCCAGCGTGATGGCGGCAGACCCGGCTTAGCCCCGGTCATATGGCGAGGGCCGCCATTGTTCACCTGAACGAGCCTGCTAGAGTGCTCGTCCACGAATCTGGGTGAACCTCTTGGTCGGCTTTGACGACGTTCTGCGGGCAATAGTCGCCGATCTGCATATTGTGGCCGCCATTATGGCGGCGATATATGTGCTGGCCTTTGTCTGCGCCGTGCGCGAAATCATGATCTCGCGCACCTCACAGGGGTCAATCGCATGGATCTTGGCGCTGGCGCTGCTGCCATTTCCGACGACGCTGCTCTACCTGATTGTCGGCTGGAAAGCCTTTGACGACTATGCCACCGATCGAATCCGCAACGGCCGTGCGGCGCGCCCTTTACGCGCCAAGGATTTGGCACTGATCGATCATGCCACGAGCGACCTCTGGCCCGTGCAGAGCAAAGTGTCCGAAGTGCCGTTTCTCAGTGGCAATGAGGTCGAACTGCTGGTGGACGGGCACGCCACCTTCGATTCCATTTTTGCCGGTATCGCCGCAGCCAAGAGCTATTTGCTCGTGCAGTTCTACATTGTGCGCGACGATGCCTTGGGCAAGGAACTGGCGGAACGGCTGATCGAGCGTGCCAATGCCGGGGTCAAGGTCTACCTGCTCTATGACGATATCGGCAGCACCGGCATGCCCCGACGGTTCCGGTCACAGTTGCGCGCGGCCGGGATCAATGTTGCCGGGTTCAACCAGCGCCATAAATTCCTGCGGCTCTACGGGCCGACTCGGATCAATTATCGCAATCACCGCAAGATTGTAGTGGCGGATGGCGAGCATGCCTGGGTGGGTGGCCACAATGTCGGCGTGGAATATCTTGGTCAGGATCCCAAATTCGGGCGCTGGCGCGACACCCATGTGCGCGTCTCAGGTCCGGCAGCGCTGGCCTGTGCGCTGCTGTTCCGCGAGGACTGGGAATGGGCCACGGGCGAGGTATTACCCTCGAACCCTCCGGCCAGTGTCGCAACGCCGGGTGAGCAGCCCGTGCTGGTGATGGGAACCGGCCCGGCCGATCGGCTGGAAGAATGCGCCATTGCCTTTACCGATATCATCGGTCGCGCGCGTCACCGACTCTGGATCGTCAGCCCGTATTTCGTGCCGGATACCGATATCCGAACGGCGCTGTTCGCGGCCAAACTGCGCGGCGTGGACGTGCAGATAATGCTACCCAATGAGCCCGACCACAAACTGGTGTGGTTGGCCAGCATTGCTCATGCTGACGCGATGATAGAGCACGGCATCACCATTCAGCGCTACCAGGCTGGTTTCCTGCACCAGAAGGTGTTGCTGATGGACGATCAGATCGCCACCGTTGGCAGTGTCAATTTCGACAACCGCTCGTTTGCCATCAATTTCGAGATCACCATCTGGTTCACCGATCCCCAGACAATCTCGGAAGTCGAAGCCATGCTGGTCAAGGATTTCGAGAGCTGCCGGAAAGTGAGCCTGGAGGAGGTAAGGTCGCGATCCTGGGTGATGCGCTTTATGACCCAGGCAGCCCGGCTGCTGTCCCCCGTATTGTAAGAGGCCGAAATGACCAGTTTCCTGTTTCGCGACGACAGCTATCTGCAATCGGTGCAGGCAATTGTCACCGCCATTACCCCAGAAGGCGGCATTGTGCTGGATCAGACGATCTTCTACGCCGCCTCTGGCGGACAGCCCGGCGATCGTGGCAGCTTGATGCGCGCTGACGGGTCCGAATTGACCATCGCCACCGCAATCCATCCCGAGGGCGACAAGACAGCCATCGTGCATGTGCCCGCTGACACCGGGGCTCTGCCAGTGGTTGGCGAAGTGGTGACGGCAAAGCTCGACTGGGAGCAACGGTACCGCTTGATGCGGATGCACACGGCACTGCACCTGTTGTCGGTGGTATTTGACTTTCCGGTGACCGGCGGGGCGATCGGCTACGACAAGGGGCGGCTCGACTTCGCCATGCCAGAGCTCCCCGCCGATCTGGCGGCGCTCGAAGCCAGGCTCAATGCGATGATCGCTGCGGACCACCCTGTCAGCCAGGAGTGGATCACCGACGCAGAAATGCTCGCCAATCCCGATCTGATCAAGACCATGAATGTGAAGCCGCCAATGGGCCAGGGCCGCGTGCGACTGATCCGGATCGGCGATGTTGACCTGCAACCCTGCGGCGGCACCCATGTCCGTTCAACCAGCGAAATCGGCCCGGTCAAGCTCGGCAAAATCGAAAACAAGGGCAAGCAGAACCGCCGCGTCAATCTGCTGTTTGCCGATTAGGCGCCGTTAGCTCAGCGCACTGGCGGCGCGTAGAGCAAGCCGCCATTGCTCCACAGCGAATTCTGGCCGCGCAACAGTGCCGCGCCGGTTTGCGGACCGAAGTGACGATCATAGAGTTCGGCGTAATTACCGACAGCCCGAATGACGTCCGCCATAAAAGTGGGCTTGAGCCCCAAAGCGGTGCCGAAATCGCCTTCGACACCAAGAATGCGGCGGATGGCAGGCGTGTGCGAGGCCGTCAGAGATTCGGTGTTCGGCGATGTAATGCCCACTTCCTCGGCATTGATCAGCGCCAACAGCGTCCATTTGATGATGTTGAACCACTGGGTGTCGCCAGCGCGCACGACTGGCCCCAGCAATTCCTTGGAAATCCGCTCAGGCAGAATGCGATGGGCATTCGGATCAGGCAGCCCCCGGCGGATGGCCTGGAGCTGGCGGCCTGAGGCCGACACCGCATCGCACAAACCTGTCTTGTAAGCGACCGCCAGATCGTCAATGTCCTCATAGGGAACTTCAACGTACGTGGCCTGGTTGGCGAAGAAGAATTCCTCAATGCGTTCGAGATCATCGCCGCCATCAATCACGCAGATGCGGACATCGTCCAGTTCGAATGCCGACACCAGTCCGCGCGCCTGTGGCACCAGGAATGCCTGGCCATCAAAGAAGGCCGTACCGACATAGCGGGCGCCGTATAGCGTGTCGCGCCTCGCCGTCCAGGGTCCATTGCGGGTCAACACATCGACGGCTTCGGTCTGCAGATGCGCGAACCGGGTCTCCCCGCGCAGGGAGTGAAACTCAATGCGATTGGGATCACCAAACACCGCAGCGGCGATAGCCCGGCACAGATCAACGTCAAAGCCGGACCAGCGGCCATCGGCATCAATTTGGGCAAATCCGGGGAGTGGATTGGTGGCGCCGCAAATGAGAAAGCCGCGTTCGCGCACGGCGTCGAGCGTCTGCGCCGCCGCGGGACTGACG
>NZ_JAUYGL010000110.1 GCF_030689745.1 Devosia sp. | reverse complement strand
CCTGAAGAGCGCGCCAACATCCTGGCCTATCTGCAGACGCTGGACGCTGCGCCGGTGCCATTCCCAGCGGCGGAAGCCGCGCCCGCTGAAGAACCCGCTGCCGCAGAGCCGGCCGAGGCGGCTGCGCCTGCTGAGGCAGTTGCGCCAGCCGAACCTGCGACTGACGCGCCCGCTGCCACTCCGGCAGAAGAGCCTGCGGCCGAACCGGCGTCCGAGCCTGCGTCAGTTGTCGAGACTCCCACGACCACCAGTACAGAAACCCCGGTCGAAGGCACCCCGATTACGACAACGACCGCGCAATAGCGCTGGCTTAGTCAGACCATTTTTAAAGCCGCGCCCGGTCAACGGCGCGGCTTTTTGCTGGAAGGAACAAGATCATGCTGTTGCTGCACCTGACCGATGTCGATGAAGCAGGCTGGGCCGAAGCGCTGCGCGCTACCCTGGATGGCTACCCCGTCGTGCGGCGTGGCGATGACTATGACCCTGCCGCGATCCGCTACATCTTTGTCTGGAAGCCTGAGGCCAATGCCTTTGTTGGCTTGACTGGGCTGAAGGCCATTCTGTCGCTTGGTGCGGGCGTCGACGCCCTGCTCCAACACCCTGCCCTGCCCGATGCTCCCATTGTGCGCTTTGTCGATGATGAACTGAGCCAGCAGATGAGCGACTACGTGGTGGCGCACGTCACCATGCATCATCGGCTCTACACCCGCTTTCACGCCGACCAGAAGGCCAGGCGCTGGCGCCAGCTCTACCCGCCAGCGGCGTCGGAAACCACGGTGGGGATCATGGGCATGGGCGTGTTGGGTCAGGATGCGGTCCGCCGGCTCAAGTCGCTGGGCTTTGATTTGCGCAGCTGGAGCCGCACCCCCAAGAACATGGACGGCGTGGCGGGCTTCGCGGGCGCCGAGCAATTCGACGCTTTCCTCGCCGGCACCGATATTCTGGTGAACCTGTTGCCACTGACGCCAGAAACCACCGGCATTCTCAATAGCGACACCTTCGCCAAGCTGCGACGAGACCGGCTGGCGGGCGGGCCCGTCATCGTCAACGCGGCCCGTGGCGGGCATCAGCGCGAAGCCGACATCGTCAAGGCGCTGGGTGACGGCACCCTGGGCGCGGTGAGCCTTGATGTGTTCGAGACCGAACCGCTGCCAGCGACCAGCCCGCTCTGGGACATCGAAAATTGCTATATCACCCCGCATATTGCCGCGATCAGCAACAAAAAGAGCGGCGTGCGCTATTTCAGCGGGATCATTGCGCGCCATGAGGCTGGCGACCCGCTGATCAATGTGGTCGATCGCGAGCGCGGCTACTGAACGAGCGCTGGTTCAGCAGCGCAGTTCCCAATATTGCCCATTGAGATCGGCGCCAAACGACTGGTGCCGCTCCTCGCGCAGCAGGGTGAACCCGGCCTTCTGGTAGATATGGCGGGCCGTGCTCAGGCAATCCTGGGTCCACAGGATGACGCGGCCATAGCCAGCCTCGCGGGAAAAGCGCACAGCCTCCTCGACCAGTAACCGGCCCACGCCCTGGCCGCGAAAGGCCGGCTCGACATAGAGCATGCGCAATTGCGCCGTGCCCGCGGCCTCGGTCGCGCCGGCAGGGACAATGTAGACGGATCCGGCGATCTCGCCGCCACGATCGGCAATCCACAGCGATTTGGGCGGCGTGGTGGGGGCGTCAACGAAATCGCCGTAGAGCTTGGCGATCAGCATTTCGAAATCGCCATTCCAGCCCTGTTCGAGGTGATAGAGCAAGCCCTGGCGGTGGATCAGCCAGCCGATCTCCCCGACGCGGTGCGGCCGCAGGATCAGCGGCGCGTCGCCGGGCTGCGCCAGCATGGCCTGAATCCGGCGCATCGACCCCACAAGGTCTCGGCGCTCGAACGCGTCAAGCGGGGCGAGCAGCGTCCCCACTGCGGCATTGCTGGCGTTGTCGAACCCCTGATAGACCGCCTCACCTCGCGGGGCGAGGGCCAGATCGTTGACGCGCTTGTCGCTCCCGTTGGCCGCAATCGAGAGCAAGCCATGGCTGTCAAGGCGCCGCACCAGCCGGCTCAGTTGCCCGGGATCCATGCCCAGTCCGCGCGCCAGTTCGCTGGCTGCCATGGCGGCACCACGCTTGCCCAGTTCATAGATCACCCGTGCTTCGGCCAGGCTGAACAGGCTCTCGTGCATGCCTTCGTTCAGCAGACCGATCACGCCGGTATAGAACCGGTTGAAGGCGCGCACCTGCGCGATATCTTCGGACGGTACACCCATAACCATGCCCTCATTGACGCTTGATATTGTCAACGAGTTCGTTGTCGAAGTCAACTATTAGGATAACGCTGCTTGAGCACCGTGTAGACGGCGCGGATGCCCTGATCGGTGCCGCCGTGGGAACGGGCAGGACGGGCTTCCGGGGCCCAGCCAAATATATCCAGATGCACCCATGCCTTGGCTTTGCCGACGAAGCGGCGCAGGAACAGCGCCGCGGTGATCGAGCCGGCAAAGCCACCCGACGCGGCATTGTTCACATCGGCAATCTTGCTGCTCATCATGGCGTCATAGGGCGACCAGAGCGGCATGTGCCAGAGCGGGTCATCGGTGGCCAGCCCGGCGGCCATCAGCGCGCGCGCCAGTTCTTCATCGGCTGAATAGAGCGGGGGCAGTTCGGGGCCCAGCGCCACGCGAGCAGCTCCGGTCAGCGTTGCCATGTCGAACAGCAGGTCGGGGCTTTCCTCGTCGGCCAGCGCCAGCGCATCGGCCAGGATCAGCCGGCCTTCGGCATCGGTATTGCCGATCTCGACTGTCAGACCCTTGCGTGATGTCAGCACATCGCCGGGGCGGAAGGACGCGGCGGAAATGGCATTTTCGACCACCGGAATGAGCACGCGCAGGCGGAGCTTGAGACCAGCCGAAACAATGGCATGGGTGAGCCCCAGCACATTGGCGGCGCCGCCCATATCCTTTTTCATCAGCAACATGCCGGCCGCGCCCTTGATGTCGAGGCCGCCGGTATCAAAGGTCACCCCCTTGCCTACCAGCGTGACCTTGGGATGGCTGGGGTCGCCCCAGCTCAGGTCGATCAGGCGCGGCGGCTCGGCCGCAGCGCGACCCACGGCGTGGATCAGCGGGAAATTGGCGGCCAGCAGATCATCGCCAGCCGTGACCGATATGGCCATGTCACGGGCCGCCGCGAAGTCGCGGATTGCGGCTTCAAAGGCGTCGGGGCCCAGATCGTTGGCTGGCGTGTTGATCAGATCGCGGGCGATGGTCGCCGCCTCTACCTGCCGGTCAATTTCGGCGGCATCGACCCCCTCGGGCGGGCTCAGCATGGGCCCGGGCTTGCCGGAGCGGTACCGATCGAAGCGATACGTGCCGAGGCGAAACCCGATCGCCGCCAGTTCTGGATCACCATAGGTGCCCTCGAGACGGTAATCGCCGGCGGGCAGCGCAGCGCCAGCCAGACCGGTGAGCATTGCGGGATGAGCGGTGGCCTCACCCAGGCCGAACAGATAGGCGCACAGGCCGGCATCGGTGTCCGGGACGGGCAGCAGGCGACCGCGCTGCCCGGTGAAGCCATTGGTGTCGGCCCATGCGCGCTGGGCGGGCGTTATGCCGGCCGCAGCAAGACCGCCCTCGCTCACGCAGATGACAGGAATGGGATTGGACATTGGCGGGCTCCGCAAAGGTGTTGGTGAGGTTTGCCAGCGGTCGGCAGTTGCCGCTGTGACGGCGAGCTCGCTGCTTTAACTGGCTGTTAGGGTTAATGATTTATTGCTCCAGAGCAAGGGCCAGCGGTCCACAACAGAATATTGCGCGGTCGCGTTGGCGAGGTTTCGTCCGCTCTGACGCCGCCTTGGAGCTGCCGGTGACGTTCCTCTACACCAATTTCAAGTCTGTGCGTACGCTGCTGATGGCAGGTGTAGCGATTGTGGCGCTGGGTGCGTGTGCATCCAACCGTAGCAGCGCCCCGTCACCGGACTATTCCGGCATGAGTGCAGGGCAGAGTCAGGCCAGTCTGGGCGAACTCTCGGCCCGCTACAAATCCAACCCGCGTGACAAGGGTGTCATCATCCACTACGCGGCAGCCCTGCGCGCCGTGGGGCAGCCTCAACAGGCGGTAGCGGTGCTCGAAGTGGGTATCGATGCCCATCCCAAGGATGTCGACATCTCTGTTGCCTATGCCAAAGCACTGACAGCTGACGGTCGGTTCGACCAGTCACTGGCGGTACTCGACAATGTGATCCGCCCCGATGTCCCCGACTGGAATGCCCTGCTGGTCAAAGGTGCCACGCTGGACCAATTGGGGCGCAATGGCGAAGCGCGTGAACTCTACACCCAGGCACTGACCATTATGCCCGGTGAGGCCTCGATCGAAGCCAATATGGGGCTGAGCTATGCGATGACCAATGAACTGGGCACCGCCGAACAGCATCTGCGCCGCGCGGTGCAGATGCGCGGGGCCAGCAGCCAGATCCGGCAGAACCTGGCACTGATCGTCGGACTGCAGGGTCGATTCGATGAGTGCCGGGCGCTCTATGCGGCCGAGCTGCCGCCCGATCAGGTCAACAACAACATGACCTATGTGCGCGCCCTGCTGACCCAACAGAACCGCTGGGACAAGATTGCCAAAGGCTAAGCAGTGCTGCGCTGACCGGAACAGATCCACGCCGCCCCTCGGGCGGCGTCGTTTTTTTGGACCTTACCTTAGCCGCCAGCAACCCCGCCGGGACCAAACACCTTGATCATGGCCGGGGAGATAATGACGATGAACAGCACCGGCAGGAAGAACAGGATCAGCGGGACCGTGAGCTTGGGCGGCAGCGCTGCTGCCTTCTTTTCGGCGTCCATCATGCGCTGTTCGCGGCCTTCCTCGGCCATCACGCGCAGCGCCTGACCAACCGAGGTGCCGTAGCGGTCGGCCTGAATAAGCGCGGTCATCACCGATCTGACGCCGTCCAGACCGGTGCGGCGGCCCAGATTGTCATAGGCGCGGCTGCGGTCTTCCAGAAAGGAGAGTTCGGCAGTGGTGAGGGCCAGTTCTTCGGCCAGCTCGGCGCTCTGCTGGCCGATTTCACGGCCGACGCGCTTGAAGGCATGCTCCATGGACATGCCGGCCTCGACGCATAGCAGCAGCAGATCGAGGCAATCCGGCCAGGCCCTGCGGATCGACATCTGGCGCTTTGTCGTGGTGTTCTGGAGCAGGATATTGGGCAGAAACGAGCCGAGCAGCCCGCCGCCGACGGCGTAAACAAGATTGAGATAAAGCGGCCGCTCGCCCGGCGACAGCACCAGCAGATACAGTGCCGCTACCAGGAAAATCGCGATTGGCGTTGACAGGCGCATGAACAGAAAGGTGGTCAGGTGGCCCTGCCCGCGATAGCCGGCCATAGCCAGCTTGTCGACCGTGGCATCGTCCTGGAAGGCCTTTTTGAGGTCGAGCTTTTCGACCACGTTTTTCATATAGGACTTGGTTTCGCCGGTGCGCCTTATACCGCGCCCTTCCACGGCCGTGCTGCCGCCGCCGCGCAGCCGGGCCATTTCTTCGGCACGCATCTTCTCGCGCTCGAGCGCGACGCGCCTGATGCGGTCCTTCATCTCGGTTTTGACTATGAAGCTGGAGCCGAAGGTGAAGACGACCGCCGCCATGGATATTGCCGCAAGTACGGCGATCAGGAATTCGCGCTGGCCCAGCAGTTCAAAGATATACATTTGTGCTTCCCTGCCCGATCAATAGTCGAACTTGACCATCTTGCTCATGACAAAGATGCCGGCCGAGAACATGGCGACGCCGATGCCCAGCCAGATATTGCCAAGGGTGGTGAAGAACAATGGCGCCAGATAGGCCGGCGATGTCAGACTCACCAGAATGCCCACCACAAAGGGCAGCGAACCGATGATGCCAGCCGACGCCTTGGCTTCCGAGGACATGGCCTTGATCTTCTGTTTCATCTTCTTGCGGTTGCGCAGCACCTTGGCGAGGTTGCCCAGCGCCTCGGACAGATTGCCACCGGCCTGCTGCTGGACCGTAATGACCACGACGAAGAAATTGACTTCGGGCAATGGCACACGATCAAGCAGCACGGTGACCGCTTCGGTCATGGTCATGCCGACAGCCTGCTGATCAAGCACCCGAGCGAATTCGGATTTGACCGGTTCTTTGGCGTCCTTGGCCACCACCCGCATGGAGTCATTGAGCGGCAGGCCGGTCTTGACGCCGCGCACAACGGCTTCAACAGCGTTGGGCAGCTCGTCGAGGAACCTGTCCTGATACTTGCGGCGCTTGCGATTGACATACATGCGCGGCACCAAATATCCGGCGGCTATCGCAAAGACCGGGGCAAAATAGATTGGCACCTGTACCAAGACCAGAACCACAAACGCCACGACGCCCAAAATGACGCTATTGCGAATGAAGGCCGCCGGCTTGATGGTCATGCCCGCCTGAAACAGGCGCTGCTTGAGCGTGGCGCGCTTTTTCTGGTTCAGCGCAGCTGTCTGGTTCTTGAGCGTCTGCTGCAGTTCCTTGCGGCGCTGGTCGCGGTTGCGCGTGGCATCCAGCTCCAGCCGATTGACCCGAATGTCACCCTGAAATGACTTCAGGCGCTGCTCGGCACGCCCACTGCCGATTGCCGAAGGCACCAGGGCAAAGCCGATGGCACCGACAACAATCATGGCAAGCAGAGCGATAATGAGGGGACCAAACATGCTACTACCCCATCAGCTCGTGCTGTTCGGTATTGGACTTCTCGAGCGCTTCGACCAGATTGGCTTCTTCGTTGAAATAGCGGGCACGCTCGGCGAATTGCGGCTTGGTAATGCCAGTGGAGCGATGGCGGCCCAGCAGCATCCCATTGGCGTCTTCGCCCGTGATATCGTAGAGGAAAATGTCCTGGGTCACGATGACGTCCCCTTCCATGCCGAGCACCTCGGTGATGTGGGTGATGCGGCGCGAACCGTCGCGCAGACGGGCGGCCTGAACAACCACGTCTATCGATGAGGTGATCATCTCACGAATGGTCCGGCTGGGCAGGGAGTAGCCGCCCATGGTGAACATGGATTCAAGACGCGCCAGGGCCTCGCGTGGGCTGTTGGCGTGCAGCGTGCCCATCGAGCCGTCGTGACCGGTGTTCATGGCCTGGAGTAGATCGAAGCTCTCGGGGCCACGCACTTCGCCCACGATGATGCGTTCGGGACGCATGCGCAGGCAGTTCTTGATCAGATCACGCATGGTGATCTCGCCCTCGCCTTCGAGGTTGGGCGGGCGGGTTTCGAGCCGCACCACGTGGGGCTGCTGCAGTTGCAACTCGGCCGAGTCTTCACAGGTGATGACGCGTTCGTCTTTTTCGATGAAAGCCGTCAAGCAGTTGAGCAGCGTGGTCTTGCCTGAACCGGTGCCGCCCGAGATCAGCACATTGGCGCGTACCTTGCCCAGAATGCGCAGCACTTCAGCACCTTCTGGCGAGATGGAATTGTATTTGACGAGCTGCTGCAGGGTCAGCTTGTCGCGCTTGAACTTGCGGATGGTGAGCGCGGCGCCATCGATGGCCAGTGGCGGGGCGATGACGTTGACACGCGAGCCGTCCGGCAGGCGCGCGTCGCAGATGGGAGAGCTTTCATCGACACGGCGACCCACCTGGCTGACGATGCGCTGGCACACATTCATCAGATGGGAATCGTCGCGGAAACGGACATTGGTGAGCCGCACCTTGCCGTTCACTTCGATGTAGCAGCGCTGGCTGCCATTGACCATGATGTCGGCGATGTCGTCGCGGGCCAGCAGCGGCTCCAGCGGACCATAGCCCAGCACGTCGTTGCAGATGTCCTCAAGCAGATCTTCCTGCTCGGAAATGGACATGATGATGGATTTGAGTGCGATGATTTCGGCGACAATGTCGCGAATTTCCTCACGCGCGGCAACCTGATCCATGGTTGCCAGCTGGCTCAGGTCGATGCTGTCAATCAGTGCATTGAAGATGGCGGACTTGGTGTGGAAATATTCCTTGTCACGCTGTGCGTTGACCGGAGTGCCTACGTCAATGACGTCTTCGCCCGGGCGAAGGCGCGAAGCCATGCTGTCCGTGTCGGCAGGGCGAGACACAGGCGGCGCCGGCACATCGGCACGCGGCGGCGGACTCTGTACTGGGCGCGCGACTTCGCCGACGCCGGGGGTATTGCCGCCAAAACTGGTGCGCTTGCCAAACATAGTCATCCTACCATTCTAGGCTGTCGATACGCGGTCACGCCCGCTTCTTGAGAAACGAGGGCAGCTTCATCAGACCGGACGACTTGGCCGCGACGTGGCCGACCTGCCGACCCGTCACCTGCATGCCGATGGCCCGATAGACCTCGTTGATTTTGTTGTTGGCCGCGACCTCGGCGATCATCTGACCGTTATTGGCTGCAGTACCAAACAGCGCCGCGTCGAACTGCAGCTGACCGATCAGCTCACATTCGACCGAGCTGGAAAATTCATCGGGGCCGATCTCGGGACGGCGCGGCAAGCCGACTTTGTTGAGCACCAGCGAGGGCGGATTTTCAGTGGGCCGCAACGCCTTGATGGTGTCGGCGAGGTTTTTGGCATTGCGCAGATTGGCCAGGTCAGGTTCGGCAACGATTACCACTTCATCAATGGTGGCCAGCGTGTGGCGCACCCAGGCATTCCAGGCGTGCGGAATATCAAGGATCACAACTGGCAGCGTGTTCTGGCACATCTCGATGATCTGTTCGAACTCGCGTTCCTCAAAATCAAAGGTGCGATCAAGCGTTACCGGGGCGGTCAGCAGGTTGATATGGCTGGCGGCCTTGCTCATCAGCCGCTCAAGTATGGTCTGGTCGACCTTCTGATTGGCAAGGACGGCATCGGCCAACCCGTGTGGCGGATCCTGATTGAAATTGAGGCCGGCTGTACCAAAAGCCAGATCCATGTCCAGCACGAGGCAGTCCTGACGCAGCGCCGTGGCGATGGCCCAGGTCACATTGTGCGCCACAGTGGAGCCGCCAGCGCCACCCTTGGCCGAAACAAAGCCGACCGTCCGCCCGATCGGGGCGGCATTTTCCGAAGCGAAGAGCTCGGTGATCGCCGAAACGATCTGGCTGGCCGTCGCAGGGAGCACGATGTATTCGGAGATGCCTGAGCGAACCAGTTCACGATAGAGCTGGACGTCGTTGACGTGCCCCAGCAGGACGACCCGGGTCGAGGCGTCACACACCTCGGCGAGCTTTTCGAGCGCCGCCGGAATCTGTTCGGGCGATAGCGTGCTCTCGACGATGATCAGATTGGGGGTGGGATTGGTCTTGTAGGTTTCAATCGCCCCGTCAATGCCACCATTATGAGTGGTCAATGCCACCTTGGACATGCGCCGATCATGGATCGCACTCTCGACCAGTTGGGCGGTCTGGGAATGCTCACAAAATGCCTGGATAGTGATGCGCGGGATCAGGCGTGCGCCAGCCGCAATGTCGGTTGCCGGATCATCGGGCTTTTTGCCATCTGGGCTGAGAAAACTCATGAAACCTACTCTCCTTCATCGGGGCTGGTGCGCGGCCCCAAAGCCTTGGCAATCAAACTCAGTTCAATCACCGGCTCGCATTGATGTCTTGCCGCAGGGCAAGCAGTGAAACCCGGTTCGTCCCGCGCTAGTCGAGAACAAAACCGACAGACCCCGAAAAACTGCCACGGATTTCTCCGGTGCCGGCCACGCCGTACATATTCTCAAGACGCCCCAGGAAAATGCTTTCCGCATCACTGGCCACGACGGATCTGTCCGTGGGTACGGGGATGGCGTTGGCAGGGCTGGGGTTGACCAGGTAGGGGGTAACCAGAATGACCAATTCGGTCTGTTCGGTCTGAAAGTCGCGCGAGCGGAACAGCGCTCCCAGAATGGGGATATTACCCAGACCGGGGAGCTGATTGATCTGCTGGCGGGCGGTTTCCTGCAACAGCCCACCGATGGCAAGGGTCGTGCCCGCTGCCAGTTCCACCGACGTGCTGGCCTGTCGCTTGGTGATGGAGAAGTCGGCCTGCGGCTCTGACACCGAGGTATCGACCTTGAGCGCAATCACGCCGTTCGATTTGACCACCGGGGTAAACGAGAGCTCCACGCCATAGGGCTTGAAGATAACCGTCTGCTGTTGGTTGCTCGTATCATAAGTCGAATATGGCAGTTCGCCACCGGCCAGAAATTTGGCTGGTTCGCCCGAAATCGCGGTGAGCGTGGGCTGCGCCAGCACGTGCAGGGCGCCACGGCCTTCGAGAGCCCGAATGGCGGCGTTGACCGCAACGCCACCAATGTTGAAACTGGCATCGGCGCCGCTGGGCGGAAAGGTATTGTTCATCGTCGAACTGTTGATGCCGAAGTTGGCCGTGCCAACACTGAAGGCAGCGCCCAGATTGATGCCGAACTGCTTGGCCACATCGCGCTTCACTTCAGAAACAGTGACCTGCAGCATGACCTGCTGACTGCCCGAGACATCGAGGATGCTCGCGACATTTTCCGGGGCGCCGGCGTATTGAACAGCGACGGCTTCAGCGCGTTCCTTGTCCTGGCTCGACAGCACTGTGCCGGTCAGGACCACGCGGTTGGTGGCGCCACCCAGGGTAATCGACTCGACCGAGATATTGGAGCCGGGGATGATGCGTGCGAGCGCGGTCTCAAGGGCGTTGCCAACCTGGGATGGCTCAACGATAACCTTGACGTCCAGAACGGAGATGGTCCGCCCCTGGTCGTCCACAAAGAAGATATTGGTATCGCCGCCCGTGACCCCCTGGATGATCGCCCGGGTGCGAGTGCGCATGATGGCGGCCGCAACGCCGGGTTGCGAGACAATGACTTCAGCGGCCCCGGCAGGCAGATCAACCAGTACGGTCTTGTTGATCTGCACCTCAAGCTTGCGCGTCGCGCCATAGGCAGCCGATGCAATGGTCAGGTGCGTTTCCTCGGCCGCCGCAGGCGCCATGCCGAGCGGGCCGACGGCGAGACCCACGGCCAGAGCGGGAGCAAGCAGCAGGCCAACCAACGGGCGGGGAACTTTTATCAAAGTGGTCTTCATGGTGTTCTCCGCCCTACTGGGGTGCAAGCTCAATTGCGGCGTCTGGCGCCTGCTCAATTGCGGGAAGGTTATTCTCACCTTCATCGGCACTACTCATTCCTGCGCTTTGGGCGATTTGCACCTCCCCGGTGCTGCCCGCCATGACGCTCTGCTCCTTGCCGAAGCGGAACACCCGAACCGTCTGGTTATTGCTGGGCCGCTGCGCCGTCGTGTCTTCGGCAAAATCGGCCACCGAGCGGAGTGTGAGGGTCAACTGCCCCCGCGTGGCCGCATTGATCAGAGTCTCGGCCTGACTTGGGTCCAGCTCGAGCGTGGCGATCGTGGAATCCTCAAAGGTGATTGCCTGGGGCGCACTGCCCGAGGAAACCTGATCTTCTGTCTGCCCGCCGCTGGCGCCAACTTCGCCGAGGCGCTTGCCGATGGCCAGGACCCGGACATTGGCTAAAATGACTTCGGAGCGTTCGCCGGCCGCGCCCTGGGTAGTGAGCAGAACATCGACATGGTCGTTGGGAACGACAAAGCCGCCGGCACTGGACACCGCGCTGACGCCAACCGAAACGCCGCGCATGCCGGGGGAAAGCACCGCCGAGAGATAGCCCTGATCGGCGCTGACCAGTTTGGCCTCGCGAATTGGTTCACCGGGAAAAAACTCATAGCGGGCCACGGCGCCGGTCAGTTCAGCTGGCGCATCGGGCATGGCCGCAATGGTCACGTAGTCGGCGCGCAGCGCGCCTTGCGGCCAATCCTGCCACTCAAGAGTTTGCTGATTGAGACGCTCACCAACGCCGATTGGCGTTCGGGCAACCAGGATCTGCGTCTTGGCCTCTTCGACAACCTCGGTGACATACTGCGTCTCGGTCACTGCGCCGCCACCTCGGGTAACCAGAAACGCCGCCAATCCGCCGGCAACAAGGGCAACGAGCAACAGGATGATACGCGCCGGCTTCATAACTTACTCCGGTTTCACTCAGGGCGGTGACGCCCAACTCGACCGGTCGGACTTTGCACCCAAAGGGTCAAAGTTTGGTTAATTGAAGCTTGGCAAATTCAGTTAATGATAAGTAAATTCCGTCGATCCAAGAATCGTCAGGATGGCAACACCGATGAGCATCAGCTTGATATTCAAACAACAATCAAACTATACTCAACGACTTAAATACTCACGCAGCAAGTCGTTCAAAGATGATGGAGTTGGAGTAGATCAACAGTCCCGCTATCGCCAGGGCGATACCATAAGGCACGCCGGATTTGCGATCATGCAGCCGCTCGAGCCACCCATAGCGCGCCAGCACGGGCATCAATGGCAAATTGCGCAGGCCCAAAATGGCTAGGGTCAGCACACCGCCGAGCAGGGTGGAATAGACCAGGAATGGCACGGCTTGGTCAAAACCCAGCCACAGGGCGGTTGCGGCGGCCAGCTTGGCATCGCCGCCCCCGATCCAGCCAAAGGCAAAGAAGGCAAAGCCGACAGCCAGCACCAAAGCAGCGCACAGCACATGCATACCCAGCACATCGAGTGGCAGCTGGACGGCGAGGGCGACCATAAAGAACGCCGCGACGATCAGCAGCACCAGCTTGTTGGAGATTTTCATGGTGAGCAGGTCAGAGGTCGCTGCCAGGGCCATCCCGGCCGGAAACAGCAGCAAAGCGACGCTCGAAATCATGACAAGGCTCCCCGTCAGGTCCGCGCCCGACGCTGCCAAACTGCCCAATCAGGGTTAACAAAGGCCAAACAAGGACGGGGGAAGCGTTGCCGCCTCCCCCGAGATCTTAATTTTTGTCTCCGACGCAAGGTCAGCACTCGAAGCAGGCTATTTTGCCGTGCTGTTTTCGCCGATCTTGTCCGAGATGGTATTGAAGGTAGTACCCAGGTTGGTACCCAAAGTGCTGACGGCAACAATGATGCCGACAGAAATCAGTGCGGCGATCAGGCCGTATTCAATTGCGGTCGCGCCGGACTCGTCCTGCGCGAAACGTGCGAAGAGGTTCATTCCCAGACTCCATTTTTTACGTCATCAAGAGACGCCATCGTCCGACACGTCACACATCGAACATTGGCGAAACTAGGCGTCACTCCTTGAAAAGACGTTAATTGAATGCTGTAAATCGCACCAAAACACGAGCAAGTTCAATATAGTTACCAGCAATTTAAGCAAATTCATTGCTATTGGGCGCACCAACAAACAGCATCGCGCCGGACCGCACCGTAACGCGCTCGACATTGCGGCGCCCGGCGGCAGATCAAGCAGAGTATCGTCCAGTTTTACTGATCCGACCGGCCCAACCCCGCAAATCCGGCGTTTGCCAATTGTTCACCATTCGCGTGGAAAATAGGCATCCTGAGTATCAGTACCGCCGGAACAGCCATGCGCAACAAATTCCTCGCCGCTCTCGCCCTTTGCCTATCGCTTGGATCTGGTCTGAGCGCGGCGCCCGTAATGGCCGCCGATGGCGCGCCCATCAATGTAAATGTGAACATGGCCCGCATCTTGCGCATCAATGCTGCTGCGGCGACGGTGATCGTGGGCAATCCGGGTATTGCCGATGTCACTATTCAGGACCCTAAAACCCTGATCTTGACGGGAAAGAGCTTCGGCCAAACCAATCTGATCGTGCTGGACAATGCAGGAAACCCCATTGCCGATACGATCATCGAGGTGGTGCAGATGCAGGCGGGCGTCACCACAGTCTATCAGGGTCAGGCGCGCACCAGCGTAGCCTGCGCCCCGGTTTGCCAGAACATCATCATGATGGGTGATGACCCGGCCTTTTCTGGCCAGGCCGTGGCCTCGTCCAGCCTCGTCAGTTCAATGAGCAACTAGCCGATTGCCGAGTGCAATATTGCGTTAACCAGTAGTGCACTTGCCAGCGCGACGAGGCCCTATCCTAACCTTCAGTTAGCCATGTGCGGATAGCGTCGCACTCTGGCAACAAGGCAAAACCATGGCGATCGCACTGGGAACATTGTTTGGACGAGCACTGCGCCGCTGGCCAATTGGGGCATTTTCGCGCAATCAGCGCGGTGCTACTGCCGTGGAGTTCGGGCTGC
The DNA here is from genome assembly GCF_030689745.1 of Devosia sp. Lineage (GTDB taxonomy): Bacteria > Pseudomonadota > Alphaproteobacteria > Rhizobiales > Devosiaceae > Devosia > Devosia alba. The sequence continues at coordinate 15,426 of NZ_JAUYGL010000110.1, read as the reverse complement.
TCGCCCTGCCATTCTTTTCTATCATTGGCGCCATTCTGGAAACCTCCGTGGTGTTCCTGTCCGGCCAGGTGCTCGAAAGTGCCGTACAGGATACCAGCCGTCAAATTCGTACCGGACAGGCGCAAGGCATCATCATGAATGCGGCGGACTTCAAGGCCCGGGTTTGCGATCGGTTGTTTGGGCTGTTTGGCGATTGCAGCGGGCTGCATGTCGAGGTGCAAACCATCAATAATTTCGCTGAGCTGGGAATTTCGCCGCCAGTGGACCTGAACTGCACCACCAACTGTAGTTGGACCCGGCCGGAAACCTATACTTCGGGAAAAGGCTCCAGCATCGTCGTGGTACAGGTCTACTATAAGTGGCCAGTCATCCTGTCGATTGGCGATATGAGCCTGGCCAATCTACCCGAACAGAAGCGCCTGATGGCGGCAGCCACGGTGTTTCGCAACGAGCCCTATAGCTGATGCGATCGCGTGCCAGGGCCTTCCGCTGGATTGAGCGCTTCCAGCGCGCCGAGACTGGTGTGGCTGCAGTCGAATTTGCGATGATCCTGCCGATCATGTTGTTATTGTATATCGGCATGGTGGAAGGCAGCACGCTGATCTCGATGGACCGAAAGGTGCAGTCCGTGTCGGGGGCCGTGGGTGATCTGGTGGCCCGCTCCAATGGCGCCATCATCAAAGACACTGTTGATGATTATGTCAAAGTCGCCGGCGGAATCATGACTCCCTACGCGGACGACACGCTGGAGCAGATCATATCGCAGGTCTATGTCGATGACAAAGGCGAGGCCAGGGTCAAATGGTCCGTGCGCTATGTGGGCCAGGAGCGACAAAGCCTGGGGGCGCACGAAAAGGAAGCGCTTTATTTGTTGCCGGCTGCGATTGTGGCGATTGCCCCGGAGCAATTTGTCATCGTGTCGGAGGCTGCTACTACCTACACACCGCTCTACGGCATTGTCTTCGACAAGGCGATAAACCTGTATCGCGAGAATTTCTACATGCCGCGGTTTGGCGAGGAGATCAAGCTGAACTAGCGCACTTGCACCCCCCAGGCCTGCATGGCACAAGCCGGGTGCTATCCCTTCTCCAAGCAGGTTGACCATGACAGACACGCTCGTCCCCGTATTCGACATTGGCGGCGTCTTCGTCGACTGGAACCCGATGTATCTGTTCCGCAAGCTCTTCGAGTCGGAAGAAGACGCGCTGTGGTTTCACCAGAACATCTGCACGCTGGACTGGAATCTGGAATTTGACGCTGGCGAGATCTACTCTGAGGGCGTTGCCAGGCTGATTACGCGCTTTCCCAAGTATTGGCGCGAAATCCAGGCGTTTGACCTGCGCTGGAAGGAAACACTGGGCGACTTCATCCAGGGCACGATCGATATTCATGACGAACTGATCGAGCAGGAAGTCCCAACTTTCGCCATCACCAATTTTTCCTGGGAGAAGTGGGTCAGCTGCCTGCCCGACTGGCCCTTCCTGGAGAAGTTCGATGGGGTGATCGTCTCGGGCCTCGAAGGCTTGGTGAAGCCTGATCCACGGCTCTACCGGGTGTTCAGTGAGCGCTACGGCATTGCCGCCGAAAACTGCGTGTTCATCGACGACAGCGAGTCCAATATCATCTCGGCGCGCAAATTTGGCATGCATGGCATCCACTTCAAAGACCCGACCATGCTGCGCAAGGAATTGATCGCGCTCGGTCTGCCACTCAAGGCGAAGTAGGCAGGCGGGACCACCCGAATTCGGATGTCATCCGGCGAAAGCCGGAATGACACCGCAATTCAGGAAGGGTATGAGGCCTAGCCGAACCGGCCGCCCTGCTGGATGACTTCGATCTGATAGCCATCGGGATCGGCGACGAAGAAGAACCTTCCCACCAGCTTGTCACCATTCTTGAAATCGACCAGCTTGCGCGGCGCAAACCCGGCCGCGATCAGGCGTGCGTGCTCGGCATCGACATCATCCACCACAACCGCCAGATGGCCATAGCCATCGCCCAGATCATAGGGTTGGGTGCGTCCGAAATTGACCGTCAATTCCAGCTCGAAGCCGCCGGTCGTCGGATCATTGAGATAGATCAGCGCAAACTCGGGAAATTCGATCCGGTCGACAATCTGCAGACCGAAGGCGCGCCGATAAAAATCGAGCGATCGCGTCTCGTCAATGACGCGGATCATCGAGTGGACGAGCTTGGCCATAAATCGAACTCTCAGTTGGCGAGGACGGGCGTAGCGAGGACCCCGCGCGTGAAGACCGTTATTTCGTGCCGTACATGCGATCGCCTGCATCACCCAGGCCGGGGATAATGTAGCCCTTCTCATTGAGTTTTTCATCAATGGCGGCGGTGAAGACAGGCACATCGGGATGGGCTTCGGTGAAGCGCGCCACGCCTTCCGGCGCCGCCAGCAGGCACAGGAAACGGATATTGTTGGCGCCACGTTCCTTGAGTTTCTCAATGGCTGCGGTAGCAGAGTTGGCTGTAGCCAGCATGGGGTCGACCACGATGATCAGCCGATCTTCAAGATTGGATGGCGCCTTGAAGTAGTATTCGACCGGCTGGAGCGTCTCATGGTCGCGATAGAGCCCGATATGGGCGACGCGCGCGGCCGGCACCAGATCGAGCATGCCATCGAGCAAGCCATTGCCGGCCCGCAGGATGGAGGCAAAGACCAGCTTCTTGCCCTTGATGGCAGGCGACTGCATCTGCGCCATCGGGGTTTCGATGGTGATCATTTCGAGTTCGAGATCGCGCGTCACCTCATAGCACATCAAATGGGCTATCTCGCGCAGCAGGCGGCGGAAACCGGCAATGGAGGTTTCCTTGTTTCGCATGATGGTCAGCTTGTGCTGAATGAGCGGGTGATCGATGACGGTTACGTTGCCGCGCACTGGATTCATGGGATCACCTGCTTGTTGTTATTCTAAAGAAAGCTCTTGCCGTGCGCGCCGGGCGCCAGCCCCAGCCAGTGGGCTATGCTTTCGCCAATATCGGCGAACGTGGTGCGAATGCCAATCTCTGACTGCCCCAGGCTTGGGGAAAAGACAAGGATCGGAATCTGCTCACGGGTATGATCAGAGCCGGTCCAGGTCGGATCATTGCCATGATCGGCCGTCAGCACCAGCAGATCATCGTGCCGCATCGCCGCGATCATCTCAGGCAGGCGGCTATCAAAGAACTCCAGTGCCGCCGCATAGCCCGGCACGTCGCGGCGGTGGCCATATTCGCTATCGAAATCCACGAAATTGGTCATGATCAACGCCCTGTCATCGGCCATGGTCATGGCATCAAGCGTCTTGTCGAACAGTTGGTCCAGGCCGGTGCCCTTGATCTTGTGAGTGACCCCATGGCCGGCATAAATGTCTGAAATCTTGCCAATGGCATAGACCTGATGCCCAGCGGTCTGATTGCGATCGAGCAGGGTCGGGGCGGGCGGCGGAATGGCAAAGTCACGACGATTGCCAGTCCGCTTGAAGCTGGCAGCATCCTCACCGACAAAGGGCCGCGCAATGACGCGACCGATCATCAGCGGCGCGGTGAGCTCAAAGGCGATCTGGCAAATCTCATACAACCGCTCAAGGCCGAAATGGGTCTCGTGGGCGGCGATCTGGAACACCGAGTCGATCGAGGTGTAGCAGATGGGCTTGCCGGTGCGGATACTCTCCTCGCCCAGTTCGGCAATGATGGTGGTGCCCGAGGCATGCTTGTCGCCCAGAATGCCGGGCAGCTTGGCGCGCTTGATGAATTCGGCGATCAGATCGGGCGGGAAGGTCGGCTCGGTCTGGGGAAAATAGCCCCAATCGAACGGCACCGGCACACCCGCGATTTCCCAATGGCCCGATGGCGTGTCCTTGCCATTGCTGACCTCGCGACCGACACCGAAGATGCCGCCACTGGCGGTTGCGGACAGGCCGGGCGGCAGCACGCCCGTCGAGAGCTTGATGGCAGCGCCGATCCCCAGTGCGTCCAGATTGGGCACGTTGAGCGGCCCGGCGCGCAGCCCGTCACGGTCGGCCTTGCCGGCATGGGCCCATTCGGCGATGTGGCCGAAGGTGTTGGCGCCGACATCACCATATTTGTCGGCGTCGGGGGCCCCGCCAATACCGACGCTATCGAGAATGCAGAGGATGGCGCGGGGCATGGTCAGATCTCCTGAGCGGTCAGATACGGCACGGCGTCGGGGATCAACGCATAGATCGTGGGAGTGCCTCCCAGACGGTAGGCGGCCTTGATGCGGCGCTCAGCCTCCGTGGCAGTGGCTTCGTCGCGCGCATGGATGCGGGCAATGGCTGTGTGACTGTCGAGCTCGGCACCAAGCCCGGCGAGGCGATCAAAGCCGACCCGGTGGTCAATATCGTCGCTGGGCATGGTGCGACCGCCGCCCAGCGCTACCACCGCCATGCCAACGCCGCGGGTGTCGATCTCCGACACCGTCCCCGCGCTGTCAGCGAAGACATCGCGGATGATCGGCGCCGCGGCCAGGTGGCTGTCGAGCCTGTCGATGAAGTTGCCCGGGCCACCCAGGGCATGGACCATGACGGCGAACCGTTCGGTGGCGCGGCCGCTGTCGAGGGCCGTTTCGGCCAGCATGCGACCGGCCTCGACCGTTGCGGCAACGCCGGTCATTTCGGCGACGGCGGCGCACAGTGACAGCGTCACTTCCTTGAGCCGCGCATCCTGATGCCGACCGGTCAGGAAATCGACGGCATTGCGCACTTCCAGCCCGTGGCCGGCAGCGCTGGCCAAGGGCTCGTTCATGTCGGTAATCAGCGCGCCGGTCCTCAGCCCCGCGCCATTGGCGACGGTGACCAGACTTTGCGCCAGCTCGCGGGAGCGCTCCAGCGTGGGCATGAAGGCGCCCGAACCGGTCTTGACGTCGAGGATCAGCGCGTCCAGCCCGGCGGCCAGCTTCTTGGCCAGAATGGAGGCCGTGATCAGGGGGATGGATTCGACCGTGCCGGTGACATCGCGGATGGCGTAGAGCGCCTTGTCGGCGGGAGCCAGATCGGCGGTCTGGCCAATGATGGCGCAACCGGCCTGGCGGACAACCTGGCGGAACAGCTCATTGTCGGGCTGGGTCTGGTAGCCGGGAATGGCGTCGAATTTGTCCAGCGTGCCGCCGGTATGGCCAAGACCACGTCCCGAGATCATCGGCACATAAATGCCCATGGCGGCCATGATCGGCGCCAGCATCAGGCTGACATTGTCACCCACGCCGCCAGTCGAATGCTTGTCGGCCACCGGGCCATCGAGGTCAGACCAATCGAGCACGGTGCCGCTATCGCGCATGGCCAGCGTCAGCGCCACGCGCTCAGGCATGCTCATGTCCTGAAAATACACCGCCATGGCAAAGGCAGCCGCCTGCGCGTGCGAGACCGTGCCGCGGGTAAAGCCATCCATGAAGGCGGCGATTTCAGCCTTGCTGAGTTCCTGGCCGTCGCGTTTGCGGGCGATGACTTCTTGGGGGAGGAAGACCATGGGCTGCTTTCTTTGTCGGGGGACGGCCAGGAGGGGGTATCCGGGTCAGGCTCCGTACGGAATCCAGACGTTCTTGACCTGGGTGGCCTTGGCGAGGAAATAGTCACCCTCGAAGCGACGGTTGGACAGATCGAACTCCAGGCCACGGCTGGTCCAGGTCTGCTTGAGATTGCTGATCGAGGCCTTCTCAACCATGGCCGATGCGTCGGCGCTGCCGACAAACCACAGGCCGTCCACACCATCATGCTCGGCCAGGGTCTTGGCCAGCGCCACGCTATCGCCGGTGACGATATTGATCACGCCATTGGGCACATCGGAGGTTTCGATGACCTGATAGAGATCGGTCAGCGAGAGCGGGGACGTGCCTGAAGGCACCAGCACCACAGGATTTCCCATGGCCAGCGCAGGCGCGAGCAGCGCGATCGAGCCCAGCAGTGGCCGCGCGTTTGGCGCAACAATGCCGATGACGCCGAGCGGCTCAATCATGGCGGCGGCGACGGCGCGCAGCGGCGGGTTGTGCACAGCGCCATCATATTTGTCGGCCCAGCCGGCAAAGGCGAACAGGCGCTCAACCGATAGCGCCACTTCCTCGGTGCCGTCCTCGCCGGTCTGCAGCTTGAGGCGGGCGGCAAATTCGTCGCGGCGATAGTCAAGGTTTTCGGCGAGGAAGTAGAGGATCTGCGCGCGGGTATGCGCCGGGGTAGTCGACCAGCCGAGCGCAGCGCGCGCCGCTTCCACGGCGTTGCGAATATCCTTGCGATTGCCGTCACCAACCTCGCCGATCAGCTTGCCGGAAGGGTCGAGTACGGCGCGCGAATAGCCGCTATCGGGTCGCGCCTGCTTGCCGCCGATATACATCTTGGCGGTCTGGTCGAGATGACCCGTATCGAGCGGGTTGCCGGCTCGGGGCGCCACCGCTTTGGCAATAGGCGCCAATTTGAGCTCTTTCTCCCAGGCCGGCTTGAGATAGGCACTCATGCCCTCGCGGCCACCTTCGCGGCCATAGCCGGATTCCTTGTATCCACCAAAGCCCACGGCGGCATCGAAATTATTGGTGCCGTTGATCCAGACCACGCCAGCCTTGATCTGGGGGGCGATATCGAGGGCGAGATTGATGTTCTCGCTCCAGATCGTGGCGGCCAGGCCATATTTGGTATTATTGGCCAGTTGCACGGCTTCTTCGGGCGTGCGGAAGCTCATGGCCACCAGAACCGGCCCAAAGATCTCCTCGGCTACCAGCGTATTGGCGGGCGAGACATTGGTCACCAGAGCCGGCTTGAGGAAGCAGCCGCGGGCCGGCAACTGTCCATCGGGCTCATAGATCTCAGCGCCATCGGCAACGCCGCGCTTCATCAAGTCCTTGATGCGCTCGACCTGCACGGGCGCAATCATGGCGCCGATGTCGATGGATTTATCCAGCGGATCGCCGACGCGCAGGCTTGCCATGCGCTTTTTGAGCTTGGTGATGAAGCGGGCCTCAATGCTCTCCTGCACCAAGAGGCGCGAGCCGGCGCAACAGACCTGGCCCTGGTTGAACCAGATGGCGTCGATCAGCCCTTCGATGGCGCTGTCGATATCGGCGTCTTCAAAGACGATATAGGGCGACTTGCCGCCCAGCTCGAGGCTGAGCCCCTTGCCCGACCCGGCGGTGACGGCGCGGATCGCCTTGCCTACTTCGGTCGAACCGGTGAAGGCGATCTTGTCGATGCCGGCATGGGCGGTAATGGCCTGGCCGGTGCCGCCCTCCCCGGTCACGATATTGACCACGCCTTTGGGCATGCCGACGCGTTCGCAGATTTCGGCAAACAACAGCGCGGTCAGCGAGGTGAATTCGGCGGGCTTGAGGATCACCGTATTGCCGGCGGCCAGCGCCGGGGCGATCTTCCAGGCCAGCATCAGCAAGGGAAAGTTCCACGGGATGATTTGGCCGCAGACGCCATAGGGCACCGCGTCGGGAAATTCGCGGCTCAGGTGCTGGGCCCAGCCTGCATGATGATAGAAATGGCGGGCAACCAGCGGAATATCGATATCGCGGCTTTCGCGGATCGGTTTGCCATTGTCCAGGGTTTCGAGCACCGCAAACAAGCGGGCATGCTTCTGGATGGCGCGCGCGATGGCATAAAGATATTTGCCACGCTCATAGCCCGAAAGGGCGCTCCAGCCCTTGAAGGCGGCGCGGGCGGCCTTGACCGCCGCATCAACATCGTCTGCGGTGCCATTGCTGATCTGCGCCAGGCTTTCACCGGTCGCTGGATTGTCCGAGGAGAAAGTCTTGCCGGACTTGGTCCATTTGCCGTCGATGAAATGACCAAACTTGCGGTCATGGGCATCGAGCCAGGCATAGGCCTGCTCGGGGCCCTCGGGGGCTGGGCCGTAATCCAGCGTCTGGAAGATTTGCGCGATCTTGTTCATTTCGTTCTCCTCGGCGCGCGTTACGCGCCCTCCCGGTCATTGGCCCTCATGAGAAGGGCGACGGGCGTCTACGCGCTACTTTGTGAACACCCGGTCGGTAATCCGTCCGGTTTCAATATCAATGCTGCAAAGCCACCCGCCCATTGAGTTTGCCATGAGCGACTGCTCTTCTCGGATCGCGGCGTAGACATGCTCTTCGTACCGCTCCCACGTCTTCGCTTCCCAAAGCAGGTCGCCCTTTTTCGAGTAGCACGCTAGTCCAAGCGATGGCGGCCTCAAGTCCTCAAACTTAGCCAAGGCCACGATCCGCTCGTCGATCTGACGCAGGTCTTGCAGCTTCCAAGGCGCGCGTATGATGCGCCCCGCAACAGTGAATACGTCGTCCGCAAATTCCAACTTCATGGCGTGGTTAAACCATGGGCTGCCGATAATCGGCCGCGTAGTGCCCGGTCAGTCCATGCTCGATCTGCCGCTCGATATCGGTGAGCAGGCTCGAGGCGCCGAAGCGGAACAGATGCGGCTGCAACCAGCCAGTGCCCAGTTCCTCCTTCATCAGCGCCATGTAGTTGAGTGCATCCTTGCTCCTGGAAATGCCACCGGCCGGCTTGTAGCCGATCTCGATGCCGGTCTCTTCGGCAAACCAGCGGATCATGCGGATCATGGTCAGGCTGGTGACCAGATTGGCATTGACCTTTTCCTTGCCGGTGGAGGTCTTGATGAAATCGGCGCCAGCCATCATGCAGACCAGGCTCGCCTTGGCGACATTGGTCTGGGTGGCCAGTTCGCCGGTGCCCAGAATAGTCTTGATATGGGCGTCGCCGCAGGCCTTGCGGAACGCGCGGACCTGATCGTAGAGGCCCTGCCAATCATTGCGCAGCACCATGCCGCGCTCGATGACGATGTCAATTTCGGCCGCCCCGTCGGCGACCGACATCTCGATCTCCTTGAGCCTGGTTTCGAGCGGCGCCAGGCCATGCGGAAAACCCGTCGAGACAGCGGCCACCGGAATACCCGAGCCATCAAGCGCCTCGACAGCGGTTTTGACAAAGCGGTGATAAACGCAGACGGCGCCCGGCAGGATGCGCAGGTCGGGGACATCGAGCCAGTCAAGAATATCCTGGCGCAGCGGGTGGCGTGCCTTGGCGCATAGCCGCTCGACGCGACCGTCGGTATCGTCGGAATTGAGTGTGGTCAGGTCGATCAGCGTGATGGCCTTGAGCAGCCAGGCCAGCTGGTAGTCCTTCTTGACGGTGCGGCGCGCGCCAATCGAGACGGCGCGGCGCTCCAGCGCCGAACGGTTCATGCGGACGCGTTCGACCCAATCGAGATCGAGCGGAAAACCGGGATTGCGCTTGTGCGGGCTCTGCGGCTGGCTGTTGTCAACGACGCGCAGACTCATAACTCCTCCACCAGCGCCGGGATCAGCTGTTTCAGCTTCTCGGCGCCCTGAACCGCCATGATCTTGGTGTGCTCATGGCTGATGTTTTCGCTCGACAGGCCCGCGCCCATATTGGTGATGGACGAGCAGGCCCATACTTTCATTCCCAGGAAACGCCCGAGAATGACTTCGGGTGCGGTCGACATGCCCACGGCGTTGGCGCCCAGGCGGATCGCCATCTGGATTTCGGCCACCGTCTCAAAGCTCGGGCCGGAATACCACAGATAGACGCCTTCGCCGAGTTTGATATCAAGGCGCCCGGCCAGGGCATGCGCCTTGTCCCGCAGCTCAGGGTCATAGCAATTGACCATGTTCACAAAGCGGCGGTCGGTCGGCTCGCCGATCAACGGGTTCATGCCGGCATAGTTGATATGATCGCTGAGCAGCATCAAATCGCCGGGCTGAAACCGCGCATCAAGGGACCCGGCCGAATTGGTCAGCAGCAGGGTCTTTGCGCCCAGATCGGCCATGGCTTCGAGTGCCGGCCGCATGGCGGCAGCATTGCCGTGTTCGTAATAGTGCTCGCGGCCGGTCAGAACCGCAATCCGCTTGCCGCCCAGCATGCCGATCAGCAGATCGCGGCCATGGCCGGAGACGCCGCCGCCGGGAAATCCCTTCAGCTCGGAATAGGGGATGGTAATCTTGTCGGCCAGCAGGTCACCAATGGCTGACAGCCCGGAACCCAGCACGATGGCGGCATCGATCGGTTGCTTGCCGGCGATCTTGTGGATGGTCTTGGACGCCTTGGTCATTTGGCAAGATACTCCGGTCCAAAACTATACGGCAGTAGAAAATCGAGGGTTCGGATCAGCGGCTCACCATCGACACCGTGCGAGATCACCTCAATGTCGAGATCGGCAAATTCGCGGATGCGCTGGCGGCAGCCGCCGCAAGGAGTAACGGGTGCGGTGCCCGGCCCCGTGACATAAATTCGGGTGATGCGCTTGCCACCACCAGCAATCATCGCCGCGATGGCCGAAGCCTCGGCGCAATTGCCCTGCGGATAGGCGGCGTTTTCAATGTTGCAGCCAGCATAGATCTTGCCGTCATCGGCCAGGATGGCGGCGCCGACATTGAAGCCGGAATAGGGTGCATAGGCTTTGGCCCGAATAGCTTCAGCGGCCTCGAACAGGGCCTGATCGGTCGGCGTTTTTGACATGTTTCGTCCTTTGCGCCAGGTGCGGCTAGCGCTCCTTGGTATAGGGAACGCCGCCGGCCTTGGGTCCCACGGCCTTGCCGATGAACCCGGCCAGCAGCACGACGGTAAGCACATAGGGTAGCGCCTGAATGGCCTGCACCGGAACTTCGATGTCGAATACCCGCGCGCCCTGCAGTCGGATCTGCGCCGCGTCGAGAAAACCGAACAGCAGGCAGGTGAACATGGCGGGCAGTGGCTTCCACTTGGCAAAAATCAGCGCCGCCAGGGCGATGAAGCCCTTGCCAGCCGTCATGTTGTTGCCGAAGCCCGAGCCCTGCGCGATGGAGAAATAGGCCCCGGCCAGACCGCACAGCAGGCCGGTAATGATGACCGCCTGATAACGCAATTTGTTGACCGAGATACCGGCAGTGTCGACAGCCTTGGGGTTTTCGCCCACGGCGCGCAGCCGCAGCCCGAACCGCGTGCGATACAGCACATAGGCGGTGACCGGGACCATGATGAAGGCGACATAGACCAGAATATAGTGGCCCGAGATCAGTTCGGCGTAGATCGGGCCGAGAATGGGGATACCGGAAAGCTCATGCGCAAAAGGCAGGTCAATGGTGCTGAAACGACCGTTCGGCCCCAGGGCCGGCGTGCGTCCGCCCTGATGGAACCATTGCTGGCCAAGAAAGGTACACAGACCCGCCGCCAGCATGTTGATGGCGACGCCGGCAATCAGCTGGTTGCCCTTGAGCGAGATAGCGGCGGCGCCCTGGAGCAATGCCGTCGCCACTGATACGCCAATGCCGGCCAGCAGGCCGAGCCAGGCTGATCCGGTAACGGCAGCCACGGCGCCCGCACCAAAAGCGGCCGCCAGCATCTTGCCTTCAAGCCCGATATCAAACACCCCGGCGCGCTCCGAATAGAGCCCGGCCAGACACGCCAGCAGCAGCGGCGTCGACAGGCGCAGCGTGGCGTCGAGAATGGAAATAATGGCTGCAGCATCCATGTCTCAGTTCTCCGTCTTGACGGTAGAGACAGCGACGGCTTCGGCCTTCTGCTCTGGCGAAAACAACATGAAGCTGCGCTGCAGACCAGGTCGGAACAGACCCTCCATCGCCCCGGTGAACAGGATCACCAATGCCTGGATGATCACCACCACGGTGCGGTCGAGGCCGGAGATTACATATTGCAGCTCATTGCCACCCTGATACAGCGCGCCGAACAGCAGGGCTGCCAGCCCGATGCCAAAGGGATGGTTGCGCCCCATCAGCGCCACGGCAATGCCGACAAAACCAGCGTCGGCAACGAAGTCGAGCACCAGCCGGTTCTGCACCCCCAGCACTTCATTGAAGGCCACCAGGCCCGCCAGCGCGCCTGACAGGGTCATGGTGATGATGATCATGCGGGAGTTGGAAATGCCGGCATAGCGGGCGGCCGTCGGGTTCTGGCCCATGACGCGCAGGGCGTAGCCGAATTTGGTATGCCAGATCAGGATATAGGCCCCAACCAGCGCCAGCATGGCGATGAAAATGGAAATATTGACCGGGGTATAATTGAAGGGCGCAAAGAAGCTGCCCAGCTTGGGCATGCGACCGCTTTCGGCGATCATGGCCGATTCCGGCCCCGAGACCCCGGCGGGCTTGAGCACACGGTTGAGCATGTAAATCATCAGCGCCGAGGCGATGAAGTTGAACATGATGGTGGTGATGACCACGTGGCTGCCGCGCTTGGCCTGCAGATAGCCGGGAATGAACGCCCAGGCGCCACCAAATACCGCTGCGGCAACCAGCGCCGCCGGGGCGACGATCAGCCAATGGGTATCCTGCAGGGCCAGGGCAACCAGAATGACCCCCAGACCGGCCACATAGGCCTGGCCGTTGCCGCCGATATTGAATAGGCCGCCATGGGCCGCCAGCGCAACGGCGAGGCCGGTGAACACGAAATTGGTGGCATAGTACAGCGTATAGCCGATGTTGTAGCCGCTACCGAAGGCGCCGGTGATGACGGCCCAGATGGCCATGAACGGATTTTGCCCGATCATCAGCACCACCAGACCCGATACCAGGATGGCCAGCGACAGGTTGAGCAGGGGCAGCAGGGCCACATCGGCCCAGCGCGGTAGGGGTTTGAGCGCGCTCAAGTGGTGGACCTTTCCTCGACGACGCCGGCCATCATCAGACCCAACTGGCCCTCGGTGGCGGTGGCCGGGTCGGCCTCCCCCACGATCTGGCCGTCGAACATCACCAGGATACGGTCAGCAAGCGAGCGTATTTCGTCAAGTTCGACCGAGACGAGCAGAATAGCCTTGCCCGCATCGCGCATCTTGATGATCTGGTTGTGAATGAATTCGATGGCGCCGATATCGACGCCACGTGTCGGTTGGCCCACCACCAGCACTTCGGGGTCGCGGTCCATTTCGCGCGCCAGCACGATTTTTTGTTGATTGCCGCCCGAAAACAGCGCGGTTTTCAGATTGATGTCGGCTGGCCGCACGTCGAATCTCTCGATCTGCTCGGCCGCCTTGGCCTTGGCGGCGGCAATATCCAGTATGGGACCGGCGCCGTATTCGGGCCGGGTCGAATAGCCCAGAATGGCGTTTTCCCATTCGGAGAAATCGGTGACCAGTCCCATGCGCTGGCGATCCTCGGGCACATGGGCAAGGCCCGCCATGCGTGCCCTGGCGGCGCCATCATCGCCTTTGAGCGAGAGCGCCTGGCCGTTGAGGATGACCTGACCGCCGTGCTGGTCGCGCATGCCGGTCACGGCTTCGAGCAGTTCGGACTGGCCATTGCCGGAAACCCCGGCAATGCCAACGATCTCGCCAGCCCGCACCGAAAAGCTGATACTCTTGACGCGGGTGATACCCATGTCGTCCTTGACCACGAGATCCTTGACCTCAAGCCGCTTTTCGCCCGGCGTGGCCGGCCCCTTGCTGACATCGAGAAGGACGTGGCGACCAACCATGAGTTCGGCAATCTCTCCGGCATTGGTCTCGGCGGTCTTGAGCGTGGCCACCATCTCGCCCTGCCGCATCACCGAAACCGCATCGGTGATCGCCATGATCTCGCGCAGCTTGTGGGTGATCATGATCACCGTCTTGCCCTGTTCGCGCAGGGTGCGCAGCACACGGAACAGATCGTCGGCCTCCTTGGGCGTCAGCACGCCGGTGGGCTCGTCCAGAATGAGGATTTCAGCGCCGCGATACAGTGCCTTGAGAATTTCGACGCGCTGCTGCTGGCCGACCGAGATCTCCTCAATAAGGGCGTCCGGGTCCACTTCCAACTCGTATTCGCGCTCCAGCCGATCGAGTTCGCTGCGCGCCCGATCCAGGCTGGTCCGGATGAATCCGGAATCCTCGGCGCCCAGCACGACGTTTTCGAGGACGGAGAAATTGTCGACCAGCATGAAATGCTGGTGCACCATGCCGATACCCAGCGCCAGCGCATGGCGGCTGTCGGTAATGGCCTGGCGGGTGCCGTTGACGCGGATCGTGCCGCTGTCAGCGGTGTAGAACCCATAAAGAATGGACATCAGGGTGGATTTGCCGGCCCCGTTTTCCCCGACGATACCGTGGATGGTGCCGCGTCCGACCTTGAGATCGATATCCTTGTTCGCCTGAACGGCGCCAAAGCGCTTGTTGATTTGTTCAAGCTCGATCGCCCAGCCGCTGGCTGGGGCCGAAGCAGCGGCCGTTTCCGGCCGCTGCTTGATGGGTGGGGGTGTGTCGCTCATCTGGCCGCTTACAGCGGGCAGGACGAATCGGATTCATAGTCGTGGACGACAATCTCGCCCGACAGGACCTTGGCCTTGAGAGCCTCGACCTGGGTGATCATGTCTTCGGTGATCAGATCCTTGTTGTGCTCATCAAGAGCGTAGCCAACAAAGTCGCCATCCAGGCCCAGATCGATCTTGCCTGGCTTGAACGTGGCGTCATCGCCGGCATTGGTGAAGGCTTCGATGACCGCGTTATCAACACGCTTTTCCATCGAGGTCAGCACCGAACCAGGATGCAGGTAGTTCTGATTGCTATCGACGCCGATGCCGAACTTGCCGTTGTCGGCCATGGTCTGCAACACGCCCAGGCCCGAACCACCGGCGGCAGCAAAGACCACCTCGGCGCCCTGATCGATGGCGGCCTTGGCCAATTCACCGGCAGTCACGGGATCATTCCAGGCGGCAGGCGTGGTGCCCGTGTAGTTTTCAATCAGCTTTGCTTCGGGATCGACAGAGCGAACACCCTGCGCATAGCCGCAATAGAAACGATGGATCAGCGGCACGTCCATGCCCCCGATAAAGCCGAAGGTCCCGGCGTCGGACTTCATGGCAGCCAGGGCACCCACGAGGAATGAACCAGTATGCTCATCAAAGCGGATGGACTGCACATTGGGCGCATCCACCACCGCATCAATCACCACGAAGTTGGTGTCGGGGAACTCAGCCGCCAGCGGCCCCAGCACCGATTCCCACATAAAGCTCATCACCACGATCGGGTTGGCACCCTGGCTGGCGAAACGGCGCAGAGCCTGCTCGCGCTGGGCATCGTTCTGCAGTTCGAGGTCGATGTAGTTACCGCCGGTCTCGGCCTTCCATTTTTCGGCGCCGTTATAGGCCGCTTCGTTGAACGATTTGTCGAACTTGCCGCCGAGGTCATAGATCAGTGCAGGATCGGCAAGGGCGGCACCTGTGAGAACCGCGCTCAGCGCAACGCTGCTGGCAAGGGCCTTGGTAAAGGTGGTGAATTTCATTGAGTTCGTCTCCCTGTCTGACACGCTTGCGCTGGCCGTTGGCTGCAGCGGATGCTCGGCGTGCACTATCAGTCGATACAATCGTGCAAATCGGCAGCTTGCAAGATGCAATTGATGATATTTTTCCGGTTGGTCAAAATTTGACCATCAGGCCGCTGGCCACGCACCCGTCAGCCAGGCTGACAGCACAGCCCGAGCACTGCATTGCA
>NZ_JAUYGL010000108.1 GCF_030689745.1 Devosia sp. | reverse complement strand
ATTGGTGCGCTTGGTGTCCGAGCCGAAGGGATTCTGCACGGTGACAAGGCAACTGGCCATGTCGAGAATGTCGGCCTTGAAGCCGGTATTGTAGTGCACGCGGGCTGGGGTGGTGGATACCGTGCCCGCTACGCCCGGACGAGTCACGTTCTTGTCGATATACACATAGGTGGCGCTGGCCTTGGCGGAAAAGGGCGCCGGATCAAACAGTTGATCCCAATCATAGCCATTGGCTTCAAGCCCGCCGGCATAGGCCACCCCCATCAGCGGCAGGCTGGCTGCCAGCCCGGCCAAGGTACCAATCAGTCGTCGATTCACTCTCATATGACCCTCCTAACCATGAATGGCACGCAATGGCGGCCTGCGTGATGCAGCAGGCAACCGTCTCCCGAGCAAAATGGTGACTATCAAGCCAGCCATTCCTCCTAACGCAAGGGAGTTGACCATTACGTCAACTACTAGCCAATTTGCGGCCATCGTCAATGCATCGGGCCCCCAGCATGCGACGGAGTTGGTGAATGTTGCCCTTGCGCAACGTGGATGTGGCGGCGCAAGCGTGGCCAGCGCGCCACTGGAGCGGTCGTGCGGCGCACAAAAAAGGCGCCTCCGGAGAGGCGCCCTGGCAAGCGGTGCGGCAGATGTCCTAGGACGCCGACATGGCCTTTTGCAGGTTCTGATCGATAGCGTCGAGGAACCCCATGGTGGACAACCACGGCTGATCGGGACCAACGAGCAGGGACAGGTCCTTGGTCATCTTGCCTTCTTCAATGGTGTCGACGGTCACCTTCTCCAGCGTCAGCGCGAACTTGGCCAGCGCTGCATTGTCGTCGAGCTTGGCGCGGTGGGCCAGGCCACGCGTCCAGGCAAAGATTGACGCGGTGGAGTTGGTGGAAGTCTCCTTGCCCTGCTGATGCTGGCGGTAGTGACGGGTCACGGTGCCGTGGGCGGCTTCGGCTTCGACGGTCTTGCCATCGGGGGTAGCCAGCACCGAGGTCATCAGGCCGAGCGAGCCAAAGCCCTGGGCCACGATGTCGGACTGCACGTCGCCATCATAGTTCTTGCAGGCCCAGACATAGCCGCCGGACCATTTCAGCGAGGCCGCGACCATGTCGTCGATCAGGCGGTGCTCGTACCAGATCTTCTTGGCTTCGTACTTTTCCTTGAACTCGGCCTCATAGATCTCCTGGAAGATGTCCTTGAAGCGGCCGTCATAGGCCTTGAGAATGGTGTTCTTGGTCGAGAGGTAGCAGGGAACACCGCGGTCATAGGCGTAGTTCAGCGACGCGTAGGCGAAGTCGCGGATCGAATCGTCAAGGTTGTACATGGCCATGGCCACGCCGGCGCCGGGGGCCTGGTAGACCTCGTGCTCGATGACCTTGCCATCTTCGCCGGTGAACTTGATGGTCAGCGTGCCCTTGCCGGGGAAGCGGAAATCGGTGGCGCGATACTGGTCGCCAAAGGCATGGCGGCCCACGATGATCGGCTGGGTCCAGCCGGGGACCAGGCGCGGCACGTTCTTGCAGATGATCGGCTCGCGGAAGATCACGCCGCCCAGAATGTTGCGGATGGTGCCGTTGGGCGAGCGCCACATCTTCTTGAGGCCGAACTCCTCGACGCGCTGCTCATCGGGGGTGATGGTGGCGCATTTGATACCAACGCCATGCTTCTGGATGGCATGGGCAGCATCAATGGTGATCTGGTCATCGGTGGCGTCCCGGCTCTCGACCGAGAGGTCATAATATTCGATAGGCAGATCGAGATAGGGATGGATGAGTTTGTCCTTGATCGCCTGCCAGATGATCCGGGTCATCTCATCGCCGTCGAGATCGACGACCGGGTTGGCGACTTTGATTTTGCTCATCGAAAATATCTCCTGGAATCCGCATTTTGGCCCATAGGCCGGTTTCGCAGCCCCTATAGCATTGGCTTTGGAAACGCGCAAAGGCGCCGTCCGGCAAGGGGGCATGCCAGTTGACACCGTGCATATGCACGACTACCTGATCAAAAATGAGGAGCGAGTTCGATCTTTGTCTGGTGCTCAATGCCCGCATGGCGGCGCGCGCGGTGACGCGGTTGGCGGATCGCCGCCTGCGGCAGCACGGCATCACGGCGGCGCAGTTCAGCATTTTGACCTTGTTGTGCGATCACCCCGGGCGTTCGGTGACACAGATGGCGAGCGCGCTGGCGATGGATCGCAGCACCCTGTCGCGCAACCTCACCCTGCTCGAGCGCAACGGGTTGGTGAGCACAACCGCAGCAAAACGTGGTAATGGCCGAGTCTGTGCGGTGAGCGAAGCGGGGCGACAGGTGATTGCCGCGGCAATTCCCGAGTGGCGCGAACAGCAGGCACAATTACGTTCCGCGTTGAACGATCCGGAATTTTCGACCGTCATTGCCGCTTTGCAGCAATTGGCGCGACTGCAACAAGATCCCGCGAAAGCCGGGCGCACAAGAACCAAAACAGGAGAGATTGCATGCTGAAGCCAGATCCGTCGGATCCTATCGTTGTCACCGGCATGGGTGTGGTTAGCCCGTTGGGCGTTGGCGTGCCGACCATGTGGAGCCGACTGACTGCTGGCCGCAGCGGCATTGTGCAGAACGATCGCTTCGATACCACCGGCTTTGGTTCAAGCATTGCCGGACTGGTGCCGAGCAAGGCAAACGATCCCAATGGATTTGATCCGGCGGACTTCATTGACGGCAAAGAGATCAAGAAGATGGATCTGTTCATTCAGTACGCCATCGGTGCGGCGCATGAGGCGCTTGAGCAGGCCAATTGGCACCCCACCACGCTGCAGGATCAGCAGGCCACCGCGACCATTATCGGGTCGGGCGTTGGTGGTTCGCCAGTGATGGGCCGGGCTGTGGAAATCATCAACACCAAGGGCGCGCGCCGGCTGTCGCCGTTCACCATTCCCTCGTTCCTGGCCAATCTGGCGGCGGGCTGGTTGTCGATCCTGCACAGTTTCCGTGGCCCGATCGGCACGCCGGTGACGGCGTGTGCCGCTTCGGCCCAGGCTATTGGCGATGGCATGCGGCTGATCATGACCGGTGAAGCCGAAGTGGCGGTGGTTGGCGGGGCCGAGGGCTCGGTCGATCCGATCTCGGTAGGCGGGTTTGCCGCCTCGCGCGCGCTGGCCACCTCGTTCAATGATCGGCCGCAAGAGGCATCGCGGCCATTCGACAAGGGCCATGATGGCTTTGTGCTGGCCGAAGGCTCGGCTGTGCTGGTGATCGAAAAGCTGAGCCACGCCAAGGCGCGCGGCGCGACGCCACTGGCCATTCTGGCCGGCTATGGCACTTCGGCTGACGCCTATCACCTGACCTCGGGTTCGCCTGATGGCGCCGGTGCCCAGGTGGCGATGCGCAACGCGCTGACCATGGCGGGGATTGATCAGTCGCAGATCGGCTATGTGAATGCGCATGCCACATCGACAGCCGTGGGTGACGCTGCAGAGATCGCCGGCCTGTCGGCCGTGTTCACCGGGCGTGGCAAGGATCTGGCGGTATCATCGACCAAGTCCGCCACCGGCCATATGCTGGGCGCCGCCGGGGCGTTTGAGGCGGTGGTGTCGGTGCAGGCGCTGCGCGCGGGCCTGTTACCCCCCACGATCAATCTGACGGATCCGGAAGAGGAAGCCGACAAGTTTGACCTGGTGCCCAATGTGGCCAAGGCCAAGAGCGTTGATTATGTGCTGTCGAACTCGTTCGGCTTTGGCGGGGTCAATGCTGCACTGGTGTTCGGCAAGATCTAGTCGCTGACCGCCTATTTGGGCGGCAAGGTGCTGACAAAGGCGCGGGCGATGGCGATCCATTGAGCAAGGCGATCATCGTCTTCAATGGCATCGCCCGTGACCATTACGAAGCCCGACATGGTGCGGCCGGTGAAATTCATCGGGCTGGCGCCGGGCAATTGCAGCGTTGCTGCATAGGCGGGCTTGCCGCAGCGCACCAGCAGGCTCCCATCCTTGAGTGGACCCACCAGCATATTGCCGTGCCACATGAAGGCGACGCCGCCAAACATCCTGCGCTCGCCGATATGAGGGTCGCCGGCCAGTTGCAGGCGGATGCGGTCTGCCAGTTCTTGCGAGGCCATGCTCATGGCGGGCTCTCCACCCGATAGGTGGTGTGCCGGGGCAGGTGATCGGCAATCAGGTCCCAGGCCTGCTGGCTGCGCGCAAAGATCAGTTGATTGGGCTGGTACCAGCCATTGTTGCCGGCAAAAAAGCCGACCGCAATCATGCGAATGTCGGGGGCGCGCGAGGACTGGCCATAGAGCGGCGTGCCGCATTCCGAACAGAAGTGGCGGGTGAAAACTGCGCCGGAATCACTTGGCCGGGCAAAGGATTTTGGCGCCCCGGTGACGGTCAGGGCGGCCAAGGGCGTCAGCGCCACGGTGGCGTGGCCGGTGCCGGTGGCGCGCTGGCAATCAAGACATGAGCACATGAACATCGACACCACGGGGCCGTTGATGGCCATGGTGATGGCACCGCAGGCGCAGGGGGCGGAGATGTCGATGCTGGGGCGACCGGAATTGCTCATGGGACAAGGCTGACACGCGCCGGGCGGGCCGGCAAGCGGCAGGTTCTTGCCTTTGGCCGTGGCTGGGGCAACAGTGGGTCCGGCCACGAGGGACGGCATGGCGCTCTATCCGAACTATCCATTGCAGACCGAACGCTTGCGATTGCGGCCTTTCACGCGGGGCGATGTCGATGCGGTATTTGCCTATCGGCGGCGCGAGGATGTGGCGCTTTACCTGTTTGACGGGCCGCTCAGCCGGGAGGAATGTGCCCTGGCGGTGCAGCAGCGCATTGGCCAGATTACCCTGGAGGTCGAGGGCGACAAGGTGGTGCTCGGCGTCGAACTGGCGAGCAGCGGGGCACTGATCGGCGAAGTGTCACTGATCTGGCGCAATGTGGACGCGCGGCAGGGCGAAATCGGCTGGATCTTTGACCCCGCCTATCAGGGGCACGGCTACGCCACGGAAGCGGCCAATGCCCTGCTCGATCTGGGATTTGGCCCGGGCGACATGCATCGGATCGCGGCGCGCTGCGACGTTCGCAACATTGCGTCCTGGCGCTTGATGGATCGGCTGGGGATGCGGCGCGAGGCACATTTTCGCGAACATGCGCTGTTCAAGAACCAATGGGATGAGGAGTTTGTCTATGCCATCCTCTGGCAGGAATGGCACAGCCGGCGTGAGGCCTCCGACGGCGGATGATTGTTCGCTAGCAGGGGATGGTGAGGAGCAAGTTATTCCACCGTCCGTCCGGAACCGGCGCCGCAGGTTGACGTTGTCCTGAAAACTCAGACGACGACCATGTCAGTCCATCCAGGGAGCAGCGCCATGTCACCAGCATTGCCTATTGATACCGATCGCCTGGTTCTGCGTCGTTTTGAACGGTCCGACCTGTCGGCCTTGTGTGAGTATCACGTCCTGCCGGCCATGCAGCGCTATACGCTGGGACGGACGCGCGACCGTGATGAGGTGGCTGGGGCGCTCGGCATCATGCGTGGCCAGATCAGCCTGCAACGCCCCGGCGATACGCTGACCCTGGCCATGATCCGCAAGGATGACGAGAAACTGCTTGGCCATGTTTCGCTGCACTGGACCGATTGCACCGCCGGGCAGGGCGAGTTTCGGTTTCTGATCAATCCGGTGCACTCGGGGAACGGTTTTGTTCGTGAGGCGCTGTCGGCGCTGTTTGACCTGGCGTTCGGGCATTATCGCATCCACCGGCTGATGGCGCGCTGCGATGGCCGCAACCACAATTCCATCAAGCTGCTGCAGCAGATGGGATTGCGGCTGGAAGCGCATTATCGTGAGCATGCGCTGTTTCAGGGCGAGTGGGACGAAGAACTGCATTTCGCCATTCTTGATCGCGAATGGCAGCGCTCGAGCAAGGTCGAGGACCTGCCGCCGCGCCACCGCGTCGCCTGATTGCGTCCGGGCGGTAAAACGAGCTATGTGCGCCTGATCTAAAGGATTGGGCGCCATGGCCGGAACGAACTCCTCCATCAAAATCGAGCTGCAGCCATCGCCAGTGGTGATCCTGTGTGAACCCCAGCTGGGCGAAAATATCGGCACGGCGGCGCGGGCCATGGCCAATTT
The DNA here is from genome assembly GCF_030689745.1 of Devosia sp. Lineage (GTDB taxonomy): Bacteria > Pseudomonadota > Alphaproteobacteria > Rhizobiales > Devosiaceae > Devosia > Devosia alba. Next base: position 37,439 of record NZ_JAUYGL010000108.1, on the reverse strand, counting down.
CGGGCTGTGGGAGCTGCGCCTGGTGCGGCCGCGCGATGGTTGGCCCAATGAGAAGGCAATTGCCGCGGCCAAGAAGGCCGACCATGTGATGAACAATGCCACGGTGTTCGAGACCCTTGAGGAAGCGGTCAAGGATCTGACGCTGGTCTATGCCACCACGGCGCGGATGCGCGGCATCCAGAAGGACGTCATCGGCCCCGACGAAGCCGGCAGGCGGATGGCCAGCCATATTGGCGGCGGGCAGAAGGCCGGGCTGCTGTTTGGCCGCGAGAAGTGGGGCCTGCTCAACGAGGAGGTGGCGCTGGCCGACATGATCGTCACCCTGCCGGTCGAGCCCGCCTTTGCCTCACTGAACATTGCCCAGGCCGTGTTGATCCTGGCCTATGAGTGGCGGCGTCAATCGGGGCAGGCCGAGACGCTGCCGTTTGGCAGCCTGCTGCACGAGGTAGCGCCACGCAGCGAGCTGGTGGGGCTGTTCGAGCAGTTGGAGGGCACGCTGGACGAGAGCGGGTTCTTCACCTCGCTCGATAAACGGCCAACGGTGATCGACAATCTGCGCACGGCTCTGACGCGGGGCAATTTCTCGTCGCAGGAAATCCGCACGCTGCGCGGGGTAATCTCCTCGATTGACCGGCGCCACCAGCGGCCAAACCCCAAACGGCTGAAGCCGGCACCCAAGACAGACTGAGAATTGCTGGCGGCGAACGGCTTTCCGGTTTTTGGGCTTTGACGGCAGGCCCGCGCCGTGCACATTCCGCGCCATGAGCACACCAGCCCCATCTGACCGGTCCTATATTGCCTTCAGCTATGTCGGCTTCCGGTTTTTCTGGCTGACAACGCTGCTGGTCAGCTTTGCCGTGCAGATCATGTCGGTATCGATCGCCTGGCAGATCTATGATGTGACCGGCAATGTGCTGCTGCTGGGCCTGGTGGGACTATCGCTGTTCCTGCCGGCGCTGGTGCTGATCCTGGTCACCGGGCTGACTGCGGACCGGTTCAACCGCCGCGGTATCATGGCGGTATGCCTGGGGGTGGAACTGCTCTGCGCGCTGGGGTTTCTGGCTCTGGTCAATGCCGAGGCGCACGAAGTCTGGCCGATTTTTGGCATTCTGATCGTGCTGGGGACGGCGCGGGCGTTCTGGGGCCCGGCGGCGCAGTCATTGGCGCCCAACCTGGTGCCGCCACAGGCATTGTCCAATGCCATTACGGTCAATGCGTCCGCCTGGCAATTTGCCTCCATCATGGGGCCTGCCGCTGGCGGGTTGCTGTATGGCGTGGCGCCGATAGTGGCGTTTGGCACCGCAGGGGCGCTGCTGCTGGTGGCGATGGTCTGTGTGCTGTTGATCCCCCGGCCGGCGCGGCGCGAGTCGCAGCAGGCGACGAGCCTGGACACCATGCTGGCGGGCTTTCGCTATATTTTCTCCAACAAGGTGGTGCTGGGCGCCATTTCGCTGGACATGTTTGCCGTGCTGATGGGCGGGGCGGTAGCGCTGCTGCCGGTCTATGTGAAGGATATTCTGCATGCCGGGCCGCAGGAACTGGGCGCGCTGCGAGCGGCGCCGGGAATTGGCGCGATCGTGATGGCAGTGTATCTGACGCGCTTCCCGATCCGCGACAATGCGGGCAAGGTTCTGTTCCTGTTTGTCGGCCTGTTCGGCGTGTTCACCGTGGTGTTCGGATTGTCGACCACGGTGTGGATTTCCATTCCGGCGCTGGTGCTGGTGGGCGCCGCCGATATGGTGAGTGTCACCATTCGCGAGACCATCATGCAGTTGTGGACGCCCGAGGCGGTGCGTGGCCGCGTCAATGCCGTCAATTCGGTGTTTGTCGGGGCCTCCAACGAGCTGGGCGAGTTTCGAGCGGGGACGGTGGCCCATTTCATCGGGCCGGTCGCGGCAGTGGTGGTGGGCGGGTTTGGCGCCGTTGCCATTGCAGTGATCTGGAGCCGGGCGTTTCCCGGGCTGCGCAATCAGCGCACGCTGGACAAGAAAATGGCTTAAAGCCCCGTCCGGCTTGACTCCAGACCATCCCGAGTCTATCACCCGCGCACCTATAGAGACCGCAAGGTCCTTAGGCGCACCCGGGATCTCCTAACATAATTGGGGTCTGTCGGTCACTCGCGAGGGTGACAGAGGAGGGCGCGATCCATTCAACTATTAGAAGGATACGCGATGTCGAAGCGTCATTCAGCCAAGTACAAAATTGATCGCCGTCTTGGCGAAAACATCTGGGGTCGTCCGAAGTCCCCGCTCAACGCCCGTGCCTATGGCCCCGGCCAGCATGGTCAGCGCCGCAAGGGCAAGCTCTCGGACTACGGTCTGCAGCTCCGCGCCAAGCAGAAGCTGAAGGGCTATTATGGTTCGGTCACGGAAAAGGCGTTCAAGCGCCTCTACACCGAAGCTGCCCGCGTCAAGGGCGACACCGGCGAGAACCTGATCGGCCTGCTCGAGCGCCGTCTGGACGCGGTCGTGTATCGCGCCAAGTTCGTGCCGACCGTGTTTGCTGCGCGCCAGTTCGTGTCGCATGGCCACATCCTGGTCAACGGCAAGCGCGTCAACATTCCGTCCTACCAGGTTCAGATCGGCGACAAGATCGAAGTGCGTGACCGCTCCAAGCAGCTCACCGTGTTGATCGAAGCCACCCAGCTGGCCGAACGCGATGTGCCTGATTATGTCGATGTCGACCACAACAAGATGACCGCGACCTTCGTGCGCGTTCCCGCACTGTCGGATGTGCCCTATCCGGTGCAGATGGAACCAAACCTGGTCGTCGAATTCTACTCGCGCTAAGCGACGCAGAATCCCAGAATTGGAAAGGGCCGCTCCTCAGGGAGCGGCCCTTTTTGTTTTGCCGAATTGGCCAGTTCTAGAACTGGGCCGGCTGACGGGGAAGGTCGTCGCTGGTCGGGACTTCGGCCAGAGACTGCAGGAAGATCGGGTCGTCATAGTCATTGGCGGCAATGGCGTCAGGCGGGATATTGTTCTCGAAGGCCCGCAGACGCTTGAACACGGAAATCAGCGAGATGATCGTGGTCCAGGAACTGGCAAGGAATTTGAACGAGTCCTCGACCTGGCCGAAGGCATTGCTGACCTGCTGGAACAGGCCGAGCGTCAGCGCGCCGGCAACGATGGAGGGTCCCATGGCGATCAGTGGGACGAAATTGGAGCCCTGCAGATAGGCGTATCGGGCGATGTTGAAATAGAGATAGTGCCGGTACAGCCGAAAGTAGTTGGTTTGCATGTTGATGAACAACTGCCGCAGGGTCACCGGTTCAGCACGCTCCCCACTGTCCTCGCCATAGACCAGTTCCTTGCGGAAAGCGGCTTCGACCTTCTGGTTTTCGAACTCAAGTCCGGGCAGCTTCCAGCCGACCGCCGCCAGAAGCACAGTACCGAAGGCCGACGACACCAGGGCGACCCAGACCAGACTGCCATTGACCGCGCCGAAGAATGGCAATTCGGTAATATTGCTGGACAGTTCCCAGAGCAGGGGCAGGAAGACAATCAGCGTCATCACCGACGCCACCAGCGACACAGCCAAGCCCTCAACGATGTTGGCAAAACGCTGGGTATCTTCCTGGACACGCTGGGAGGCGCCTTCGATGTGGCGCAGGTGCTGCCAGTGGCTGAGATAGAAGAAGCTCATTGCCCGGCGCCAGCGGAACAGGAAATGGGCAATGAAGAAGGCATTGAGCACCAGCACCGTGATGTTGGGGATCAATACGTAAGCGACCGTCCAGATCTCACCCAGGAACTGATCAAGTGTCACTGTGCCGGGGGTGGTCAGGGCGGATTGGATCAGGTTGTAGAACGAGCCGTACCAGTCATTGAGCCAGGCGCTGATCTGAACATTGAAGTACACCACCTCGATAATGGTGACACTGCCCACAATTGACCACCAGTACCAGCGACGATTGCCGCCGATCCAGTACCAGGGAACGCAGAACAGGTAGCCGCTGAGCAGCACGTACTGATAGAGCCACACCTTGTCGGGCGAAAAAAACGGCGCCGGGTCGGCTTCGCTAGGTGCGATACCCAGCCAGGGGCCCAGGCTGAGCCCGGACTGGAGCTGTGGTCCAATGGTGTACCAGGCCACCATAACCAGCGCGACCCAGCACAGGGCGGCGGTAAAAAACAAACGAGGATTGGGAAAGAATGAGCGAAACACCGCGTGACTCCTGGGTGTCCAAAGATGGGCTATCTAGCCGTGGCAATTGGATTAGCACAAGCCGAAGAAGTTAAGCTTTGGTAAGGTTGGCCGCCTGCGCGGACCCTTCCCCTTTGCGCGTGGGGGCGCTATCAGCGGGAGCGGTATAAAAAAGAGAGTTCCATATGAGTGAGGGCATGATGCGCGCTGCTGTAGCGCCGCTGATCGATGCGACCGATGAAACCGATTCGGGCGCGCATCCGATCTATGCGCATGCGCCGCGCTCGGTGGAGTTCAACAAGCTGCGCAAGCGGTTGATCCGGCAGACGCGCGAGGCGCTGGAAAAATTCGCCATGGTGCGGGCGGGCGAAAAATGGCTGGTGGCGCTGTCGGGCGGCAAGGACAGCTACGGGTTGCTGGCGCTGCTGCTGGATCTGAAGTGGCGCGGCCTGCTGCCGGTGGAACTGCTGGTGTGCAATCTCGACCAGGGACAGCCGAATTTCCCCAAGCATATCCTGCCCGAATTCCTCACCGGGATCGGGGTGGCGCACCGCATCGAATACAAGGACACCTATTCGATCGTCACCAGCAAGCTGCCGGCCGGGGCGACCTATTGCTCGCTGTGCAGCCGGCTGCGGCGCGGCAATCTCTATCGCATCGCGCGCGAGGAGGGCTGCGCCGCGCTGGTGCTGGGGCATCACCGCGATGACAGTCTCGAAACCTTTTTCATGAACCTGTTTCATGGTGGCAAGCTGGCGGCGATGCCGCCACGGCTGCTCAATGATGAGGGCGATATCGAGGTGTTGCGACCGCTGATCTATTGTGGCGAAGAGGATCTGCAGCGGTTCTCCGACGCAATGGCGTTTCCGATCATCCCCTGTGATCTGTGCGGCAGCCAGGACGGGCTGGAGCGCAATGCGATGAAGGCCATGCTCGCCGATATCGAAAAACGCATGCCCGGCCGCAAGGATGTGATGATCCGGGCGATGGGCAATATCAATGCCAGCCACATGCTCGATACCAAGCTGTTTGATTTCAATGCGTTATTTGACAAGAGGACCGCATCTTGAACTTTGACGTAGTGGCACTGGCCAATATCCTGCGTGACGCCGCCCGGGCCGAGGCCCTGCCGCGCTTCCGGCGGCTGGATGCCTCCATGGTGACGACCAAGAGCGAAGCCATCGACCTGGTCACCGAAGCGGATGTGGCGACCGAAGAGGCCATCAAGATGGCGATGGCGCGGTTCATGCCCGCGGCGCTGTTTGTTGGCGAGGAATCGGTGGCGGCCGATCCGGTGCTGCTCGGGCGGCTGGCGGATGCCGAACTGGCCGTGGTGATCGATCCGATTGACGGTACGGCCAATTACGCCGCCGGGCTGCCGCTGTTTGCCACCATGGCAGCGGTGGTGTCGAAGGGCGAAACCGTTGCCGGGATCATCTACGATCCGATGGGCGATGACTGGATGATGGCCGAGAAGGGCTCGGGCGCCTGGTTGCGCCGGCCCGACGGGGAAGCGGTGCGGCTGTCGGTTGCCGCGCCGCTGCCGCTGGCCGAGATGGTGGGCTGTGCGTCAGTGTCGTATCTGCCGGTCAACAACCGCGCCCAGGTGCTGGCCAATCTGGCAAAGGTGCGTGTTGTCTCCAATTTCCGCTGTGCCGGGCATGAGTATCGCACGCTGGTATCGGGCCATTCGCAGTTCAGCTGCTGGAACAAGCTGATGCCATGGGACCATCTGGGCGGGGTGCTGATGAGCCAGGAAGCCGGGGCCCATGCTGCGCGGCTCGATGGGTTGCCCTATCTGCCGCACCATGCCGATGGCGGGCTGCTGGTCAGCATTGATCGCGACAGCTGGGACGAATTGCGGCGCGAAGTCTTCAGCTTCTAGGCGGGTTTGTCGGCGCTGCAGGCAGGGGCTTGCGGAATCACATAAGTCTGTGCTTATGTGAGCGCATGAGCGATACCGATATTTTCAAGGTTCTGGCTGATCCGACCCGCCGCGCCGTGCTGGAGCGGCTGGCCGACGACGAGTTGACGGCCACGCAATTGCGCGAGGGTTTTGCCATCAGCCAACCGGCGATGAGCCAGCATCTGGCGGTGTTGCGCGGGGCCGGGCTGATCAGCGAGCGCCGCGAGGGGCGCTTTGCCCATTACCGCGTGGCGCCAGACGGATTGGCGCCGCTGCACGCGTGGATTGCCCGCTATCGTGCCTTCTGGCCCAGCCGGATCGACAATCTCAAAGACCTGCTCAAGGAGATGGATCAATGACGTCAGACGTGGATGAGCTGGTCTTTGAGTGCAGTCTGGACGCGCCGCCGGAACAGGTCTGGCGGGCGCTGACCATTCCGGAATATCTGGCGCGTTGGCTCCAGCCAGCCGAGGATGTCGAGCTGGCGCTGGTCCGGGTCGACGAAAACAAGAGCCTGACCTATCGCTGGCGCGAGAGCGGGCAGGGCGCGGCGCTCAGCAGCGGGGATAGCCTGGTGACGTTTGAGCTGACTCCGACCCTGGATGGCGGCACCTGGTTCAGGCTGACGCATGTACCCCTAGCGGTGCCCGCGGCGGCCAATGGTAATCAGGCCGGGCCGATGATGCTGGCGGCCTAGCGCGCCGAAAGCTGCCCAACCCCCTCCCTGACCCTCCCCGCAAGGGGGAGGGTGATGACTGATAAATCGACCAACAAATCAACGAACAGGAGTTCGCCGATGCGCGACATGATGCAACTCGTCCCTATGGTGGTGGAACAATCGAGCCGCGGGGAGCGATCATTTGATATCTACTCGCGGCTGTTGCGTGAGCGGATCATCTTTCTCAATGGCGAGATCGAGGACAATATGGCGGCTCTGATCTGCGCGCAGCTGCTGTTTCTGGAGTCCGAAAATCCCGGCAAGGAAATCTCGCTCTACATCAATTCTCCCGGCGGGGCCGTGACGGCGGCGCTGGCCATGTATGACACCATGCAGTTCATCAAGGCGCCGGTGGGCACGCTGTGCATGGGCATGGCAATGTCGGCGGGCTCGTTCCTGCTGATGGCCGGTGAGCCGGGGAGTCGGGTTTGCCTGCCCAATGCCTCGATCATGCTGCATCAGCCGAGCGGGGGCTTTCAGGGCAAGGTCACCGATATCATGCTGCATGCAGCAGAAAGCGAGCGGCTGAAACGGCGCATGCACGGGCTCTATGCCAAGCATTGCGGGCGCACTTATGAAGAGGTGGAAGCCGCGCTGGAACGCGACAATTTCATGACGCCCGAGCAGGCCCGCGACTGGGGGCTGGTGGACCACGTCTATCGCGACCGTGGAGACATCGAGGCGCTGTCGCGCCCCGATGCTGGTTAGTGTGCGCTGCCGAGCGCGGCCGCTTCGTCGTCCTGGGCATATTGCTCGCCGACACCGAACAGGCGGCCGTTTTCGGCGATCAGGATGAAGATCAGCGACAGAATACCCATGCCGGCGTAGCCGACGGCCACGGGGATGGTGGTGTTGTTGAACAACTGGCCGATATAGCCGCCAATCACCGCACCGCCGACAGTCTGGATGAAGCCGAATACGGCTGATGCCGAACCGGCAACGGCGCCAAGCGGCTCCATGGACAGCGAGTTCATGTTCGAGGCGGCCCAGCCGAAGCTGAACATGATCACCGCCAGCAGGGAGAAGAACAACCATAGCGGCAGGAATCCGATCAGGGCAAAGCCCAGCCAGACGATGCTGAAGCCGGTGAAGCACAGCATGGCGCCATGCGACAGGCGGCGCATGCCGTAGCGCCGCACAATGCGCGAATTGGTGAATGAGGAGACCGACATCAGGCCCGCCATGGCGGCGAAGGCCACGGGGAAATATTCGCCCAGGCCGTAAATGTCGACATAGATCTGCTGGGACGAGCTGATGAAGCCGAACAGGGCGCCAAACAGGAAGGTGCCGGCCAGGCCATAGGAAATGGCCATGCGATTGGTGAAGACAATGCGGAAGCCCTCGATAATCCCCTTGAAGGTCAGTGGGCGACGCTTGTCCAGAGGCAGGGTTTCGGGCAGCCGGAAGAAGGTCCACAGCCAGGAGGCGGAGGCCAAAAGCGCCATGAAAATGAAGATGGTCTGCCAGGGGCCGGTCAACAGCAGCACCTGACCGATGCCAGGCGCAATGATGGGGACAGCCATGAAGACCATGAAGGTCAATGACATGACCTCAGCCATCTCGCGGCCGGCATAGCGATCGCGCACGGCGGAGGTGACAATGACGCGCACGCTGGCGGCGCCGAGACCCTGGATGAAGCGCAGAACCAGTAGCGTGGTGAAATTGGGGGCAAAGACTGCGATAAAGGCGGCAATGACATAGATGCCCATGCCCACCAGCAAGGGAGCACGGCGGCCGAAACGGTCGCTGAGCGGGCCGAACACCAGTTGGGCCGTGCCCATGCCGATCATGAAGGCGGTGATGACGAACTGCCGCTCGTTCTCGCTGGTGACGCCCAGGGCCTCGCCCATATAGGGCAGAGCCGGCAGCATGACATCAATGGCCAGCGCATTGAGGGCCATCAATGCCGCCATCAGGGCAATGAATTCGGGGCGCGAGAGAACCCGCGTGAAATGATTGGTCATGAAAGAGTCTCAGAAAAGCCGCCGCAGAAATGCCGGCGCTGGAATTGAGGGCGGACCATGAACCTGCTGGCGGGATTTGGCAAGGCTACATCGTCGAAAAACGATGGTTGCCTGGCGCAGTATTTCTCAAGCGGGCTGGAGCGAAAAGCTGGGCGCTGCGCGCTCATTGATGGGCAGGTGCACCGCCGCTGAGGCGAGGCCGAGCATGATGCCCAGATACCAGACCAGACTGTAGGATCCGGTCACATCAAAGACGTAGCCGCCGAGCCAGACGCCGACAAATGAGCCGAGCTGGTGGCTGAAAAAGGCGATGCCATAGAGCATGCCGAGATAGCGGGCGCCAAAGAACATGGCCACCAGCCCGGCCGTCAGTGGCACGGTGGACAGCCAGAGCACGCCCATGGCAGCGGCGAAGGTATAGGCGGTGAGCTCGCTGACCGGAAAGATCAGGAACAGGCCAATGGCAACGGCGCGCAGGAAGTAGATGGCCGCCAGCAGCAATTGCTTGGGCAGGCGACCGCCGAGATAGCCCGAGAGCAGCGAGCCGACAATATTGAACAGGCCGATCACGGCAATGGTCCAGCTACCCACAGATGGCGACAGGCCGCACTGCACCAGATAGGCGGGCATGTGCACATTGATGAAGGCCAAATGGAAGCCACAGACGAAAAAGCCCACGACCAGCAGGCGGTAGGAGCCGTGACCCCAGGCCTGGGACAGGGTTTGCATGAATGGCAGGTCGGCTTGACCGACGGGATTTTCGGTGCGGCCGCGCAGGGCATAGCTGAGGGGGATGATCAGCAGCAGTGCCATGCCCAGATAGAGCAGGGCCGACTGCCAGCCGAAGGCGTTGATGAAGCCCTGGCTGATGGGGGCAAAGGCAAACTGGCCGAAGGAGGAGGCCGCCGTGGCGACGCCGAAGATCAGCGAGCGCTTTTCCGGTGGCACGGCGCGACCAAAGGCTGCCATTACCACGCTGAACGAGGAAATGGCGATGCCAACGCCGGTGATGATGCCGGCAGTGACGGCCAGCACGCCGGCGGTGGGAGACACGCGCATCAGCAGCACACCGAGCGCGTAGATCGCGGCACCGACGGCGATGGTACGCCCGGTGCCGACGCGATCGGCATAGGCGCCGGCAAAGGGCTGGGCGATGCCCCAGGCCAGGTTCTGGATGGCCATGGCCATGCCCCAGCCTTCGCGCGACATGTCCAGATCTGCCGTCATGGGCAGGGTGAACAGGCCGAAGCTGGTGCGCACGCCATTGCCGATGGCCGCCACGGCGCAGCCGGCAATGATCAGCACGAGCAGGGGAACCACTGGGCGGAGGGCGGACGAGTTCATGGCGCGCGTTCTCTGAGTAAGACTCAGCTTTTACGCCGGCGCCGTGATTGGGCAAAGCGACAAAACAGAATGGGCGTTATCAGCTTTGGTGATGGGCAGTGCGCAAAGAAAAACGCCGGACCCCAGGGTCCGGCGCTTGATCGATTGGGCAATGGCGATCAGGCGGTCTGCTTGACCGGGATGCCAGCGGCTTCCATGTGGGCCTGCAATTCACCGGCCTGGAACATTTCGCGGACGATGTCGGCGCCGCCGACGAATTCGCCCTTCACATAGAGCTGGGGGATGGTTGGCCAATTAGTATAGGCCTTGATGCCGTCGCGCAGTTCAGCGCTGTCGAGCACGTTGGCGCTGTCATAGGTGACGCCGAGATAGCCCAAAATCTGGACGACCTGGCCGGAAAAGCCGCATTGCGGAAAGTCCGGCGACCCCTTCATGAACAGGAAGACGTCGTTGTTCTTCACCTTTTCATCGATGAAAGCGTTGATATCGGTCATTGCAGCAGCCTTTCGTGAGCCAAGGGCGGGCCAGAAAATTGTTAGCCCACAAATAGGAGCTTGGCGTGGCGCTGTCGAGGGGGCCATCGGCAATCGCCGATCAAGTCGGGGTGCGTCACAAAAGCGCCATGACGCGGACTGGCTAGAGCCGCGCGGCAATCCAGGGGTGGGTGGTGACATCCTCAACGGTGGTGAACAGCACGGCCTCCCAGCCGGCGCGACGGGCGCCGTCGATGACTTTGGGGGTGTCATCGAAGAATAGCGGTGGTTCAGTTTGCGGGCCGATGCGGTGTTCGATAAAATCGAAAAAGCCCGGCTCCGGTTTTCGGACGCCAGCGCGGGCGGAATAGAAGATGTCCTCGAAGAGTTCGCCCAGTCCCAGCGTCTGCCAAAGCCAGAGCGCCCGCATGTGGTCCTGGTTGGTGGCAATGAATAGCCTGAGGTCATCGCGTGCCTTGAGCTGGCGGACGATGTCGAGCAGCGGCTGGTTCAGATCGCTGTCATGGCTGAGCCAATAGTTGACGAAGGCCATGGGCGAGCCTCCATAGCCCAAGGAGGGCAGGCGGCGATCGAGAGCCTCAACCAGCGACATCTCGCCGACGATGACCTTCTTGATGAAGATGTCGAAGATAAATTCATTGCGGAACCGCTCGCGATCGATGCCGAGGTCTTGCAGGAGTTGGGCGTCCCAGTGTCGCTGCAGTTCCGGGCGGGCGTGATACCCGTGCACCAGCACGCCATCGACGTCGAAGAATACGGCGCGGGTCATGGGCGGGTTTCCATTGCGCCAAGGCCGGCAAGTACTTGGGGTGGAATGCTCAGGCTCTGAATCACGTCCGTATGACGACGGAAGCCGATCAGTTCACGCTGCACGAAATAGGCCCAGACGGCGCTGCGGGCCTGCTGCAGGGCCTGCAAATCGCCCGGCGCGCTGGTCAGCGCCGCAATGGCGGCGATGACCTTGTGTTCGGCGGCGCCGAGTGAGGACGCGCGTTCGGCCATGATTTCATGGTCGAGGGCAGTGGTCCCAGCCTCGGGTTTGACCATGCGGACCAGATCGAGCGAGTCGCGCAGTGACACCGGGCCGGCCTAACGCTAGTCCGGTACGTTGGTCTGCAGCGCCAGGGCGTGCAGGGCGCCGCCCATGTCACCCTGCAGGGCATCGTAGACGAGCTTGTGCTGCTGCACGCGGGACTTGCCGCGGAAGGATTCGGAAACCACCGTGGCGGCCCAGTGATCGCCATCGCCGGCCAGATCGCGGATTTCAACCTTGGCATCGGGAATGGCCGCCTTGATCCGGCGTTCGATTTCGCTGCCATCCATCGCCATGACACAACTCCTTGGGTAAACCACGGTCGAGTGACCGATTCAGCGCAGGATAGGCCACGGCAGGGGCGGCAGCAATACAACGGGCAGCAAAGGCGCTATTGTGCCGCGGCTGGTTCGGGCGAGGGCGGCACGGCAACGCAGCATTCGGCGTCGGCGCTGGTGGAGAAATTGGCAATGATGAAATTGACAATCGGGCGGGCCTGTTCGGCCTGCGTCGTGTCGAACAGGCAATCGAGCGTATAACCGAGCCCGTTGGCCACAGTTTCGGTGTGCACGATGGTCAGCGGCATGCCCATGGGCGAGTCGGTGCTGGTGCCCTCATAGATCAGCGCCGGATCACTCTGGTAGGCAGTGGTGCCGGTGGTGCCCAGCACGAAACCGGGGAAGGTGGCGCGCCAGCCCGCTTCCAGTTCAGCCACATCCAGCGAGGCCAGGGCCCCCTCGGGCGTCCAGTCGGTCTGCTCCACGGTCACGTAACTCATGGTGCACTGCAGGGGCGCATCGGCATGATTGATGGTCAGCGGCTTGTCGACGCCGCCGGAGGCCTGCATCGTGGCGGGATAAATCAGGGTGTAGGACTGATCGGGCAGCACCGAATGCGTCACGCTGATGTCCTGCGCGACGGCGGCATGGGTGCCCAGCGCCATGATCAGGGCGGTCACGCAGACAGTAGCCGGTCGAATGTTCATTGAGCTCTCCAAAAGAAACGACGCCGCCCTTGAGGGTTCAAAACACCCCAAAGAGCGGCGATCATAAGGCAGTCCGTCGATTAGGCTGCGGCGCCTGCCATAAAGCCGGGAAACCATCCCTCATGGGCGGCCTTGAGGTCGGCGACTGGCACGGGGCGGGCGGCGCCCAGCGTCAGCGCCGTGCCGCCGGTGGTGCCGATCCAGGGGCAGAAAACGCCCAGTTGCCGGGCCTGGTCCCAGAGCGCCAGCATGGCATCGCCCTGCGGGTCGAGGTTGACGGTGACCAGATAGCGGCCCTGATCCTCGCCAAAATACTGCAGGACGGGATCCTGGCCCTCCAGATCAACAATCTGTGCGCCGATGCCCGAAGCCACGGCCATTTCGGCCAGGGCGACGCCCAGGCCGCCATCGGACAGGTCGTGACAGGCAGTGACGACGCCGGAGCGGATCAGCTGGCGCACGAAATCGCCGGTGCGGCGCTCATGGGCAAGATCAACCGGTGGCGCCGAGCCATCGCGGCGATCGAACAAATCGCGCAGATAGATGGACTGGCCGAGATGGGTGCCGCGCTTGTCGGGCGATCCGACCAGCAGGATGGCCTGGTTTTCAGCGGCAAAGGCGATAGAGGCCATGCCGGTCCAGTCGGGCAGCAGGCCGACGCCACCAATGGTGGGGGTGGGCAGGATGCCCTGGCCGTTGGTCTCGTTGTAGAGGCTGACATTGCCCGAGACGATGGGGAAATCGAGCGCCAGGCAGGCCTCGCCAATGCCCTTGATGGCATGAACCAGCTGGCTCATGATTTCGGGGCGTTCGGGATTGCCGAAATTGAGATTGTCGGTGGCGGCCAGCGGCTCGGCGCCGGTCGCGGTCAGATTGCGCCAGGCTTCGGCGACGGCCTGCTTGCCGCCCTCATAGGGATCGGCCTGGCAATAGCGCGGGGTGACGTCCGAGGTGAAGGCCAGCCCCTTGGTGGGGTGACCATCGACGCGGATGACGCCGGCATCGCCGCCGGGACGCTGCACGGAATTGCCCTGGATCATGGTGTCGTACTGCTCATAGATCCAGCGGCGCGAGGCGCACTGGTGGCCACCGACCAGCTTGAGCAAGGCGTCGGCCACATCCATCTGCGGCACGTCGCTGGCCGCCAGCGCGGGGGCGGGGGCAGCCGGGGTCCAAGGACGGTCATATTCGGGGGCCTGGTCGCCCAGATCCTTGATCGGCAGATTGGCAACTTCATCGCCCTGCCACAGCACGCGGAAGCGCAAATCGTCGGTGGTCTTGCCGACGGTGGCAAAATCGAGTTCCCATTTGACAAAGACCGCGCGGGCCACGGCTTCCCTGTCGGGATGCAGGACCATGAGCATGCGCTCCTGGGATTCCGAGAGCATCATCTCATAGGCGGTCATGTTGGTTTCGCGCACCGGCACCATGTCGAGGTCCAGTTCGACGCCGAGATTGCCCTTGGCACCCATTTCGACGGCCGAGCAGGTCAGCCCGGCAGCGCCCATGTCCTGAATGGCGATGACGGCGCCGGTGGCCATCAGCTCAAGGCACGCCTCGAGCAGGCGCTTTTCGGTGAAGGGGTCGCCAACCTGGACGGTGGGGCGCTTTTCCTCGATGTCGTCGCCGAATTCGGCCGAGGCCATGGTAGCGCCACCGACGCCGTCGCGGCCGGTCTTGGCGCCGAGATAGACCACCGGCACGCCAACGCCCTTAGCTTCGGACAGGAAGATACTGTCGGTATCGGCCAGGCCCGCCGCAAAGGCATTGACCAGAATATTGCCGTTATAGCTGGCGTCGAATTCGACTTCGCCGCCCACGGTGGGCACACCAAAGGCATTGGCATAACCACCAATGCCCGCCACGACGCCGGAAACCAGGTGCTGGGTCTTTTCATGATCGACGGCGCCAAAGCGCAGCGCGTTCATCGCGGCGACCGGGCGCGCGCCCATGGTGAAGACGTCGCGCAGAATGCCGCCCATGCCGGTACCGGCGCCCTGATAGGGCTCGATGAAGCTCGGATGGTTGTGCGATTCCATCTTGAAGATCACGGCCTGGCCGTCGCCGATATCTACGACGCCGGCGTTTTCACCCGGGCCCTGAATGACCCGGGGGCCGGTGGTCGGCAGGGTCTTCAGCCACTTCTTGGAGGATTTATAGGAGCAGTGCTCGTTCCACATCGCCGAGAAGATGCCCAGCTCGGTATAGGTTGGCGTGCGCCCGATCAGATCGAGAATCTTCTGGTACTCGTCGGGCTTGAGGCCATGGTCGGCAACGAGTTCAGGGGTAATCACGATGTCATTGGGGATGGTCATCAGGCTGGGTTTCCGTAGGGCGGCTCTGGAAAATATTCCATGTGGGTCTGGGTGGAGCGGGCCATGTCTTCGCCGAACAGATGCCCCACCAGCCACAGGGTCATGTCGATGCCGGCGGAGACACCGGCGCTGGTGACGATATTGCCGTCATGCACGAAGCGCTGGTCGAGAATATAGGTGTGCGGCGCATGGGCGCGCAGAAAGTCCAGCGCGCTGCGATTGGTGGTGGCCTGGCGCCCTTCGAGGAAGCCGGCGCGGGCCAGCAGCGCGGACCCGGTGCACACCGAGGTCTGCCATTTGGCCTGCGCCAGATAACTGCGCAATTCGGCGTTGAAGACATCGTCCTGGGCCAGCTGGCGGGTGCCCTTGCCGCCGGGAACCAGTACGACATCGGCCCGGGGCTTGTCGGCAAAGGCATGGTCGGCGGTGATCTTGAGGCCCTTGGCGCAGGTGATCGCCGTATCGGGCCAGCCAACAGTGAACACATCGAGTGGTGCACCGAGCTGTTTGGCCATGGAAAACACTTCCCAGGGACCGACAAAATCCAGCTCTTC
Source organism: Devosia sp. (assembly GCF_030689745.1). Classification (GTDB taxonomy): domain Bacteria; phylum Pseudomonadota; class Alphaproteobacteria; order Rhizobiales; family Devosiaceae; genus Devosia; species Devosia alba. The sequence continues at coordinate 21,980 of NZ_JAUYGL010000108.1, read as the reverse complement.
AACGCCATCAAAAACCAGAATGGCAATGCTCGCGTGAGCGGCGGTTTCAGGCATGGTGGTCCCTCCAGAAAAGGGGCAGGGGGAAGATGGCGTGCAGCATACCCGACAGAGGGCGGGTGCGCTGCATCTCAGGCGGCCTGGCCGAGCAGGCCAGTAAACAGAGCCCGGCCATCAGTGCCGCCATGAGCGGCCTCAATGAGGTTTTCGGGGTGTGGCATCAGGCCGAGCACGTTCTTGCGCGCGTTGAGGATGCCGGCAATGTCGTGCAGCGAACCATTGGGATTGGTACCTTCGGCGTAGCGGAAGGCCACCAGGTCTTCACCCTCGAGGCGCTTGAGCGTCTCGGCGTCGGCAAAATAATTGCCGTCATGATGGGCCACGGGGCAGCGAATAATCTGGCCCTTTGTGTAGCCACGGGTGAAGTCGGTGTCGGCATTGGTGACCTCGAGCTTGACCTCGCGGCAGACGAATTTGAGCGAGGTGTTGCGCATCAGCGCACCGGGCAGCAGACCGGCTTCGATCAGGATCTGGAAGCCATTGCAGACGCCCAGCACCTTGGTGCCCTGCTCGGCGCGGGCGCGGACTTGATCCATGATCGGCGAGCGGGCGGCGATGGCGCCACAGCGCAGATAATCGCCATAGGAAAAGCCGCCGGGGATGACGATCAGGTCGACATCGGGCAGCTCGGTATCCTGGTGCCAGACTATGGCCGGGGCAGTGCCCGATACCTTGGTCAACGCCGCGATCATGTCGCGGTCACGATTGAGTCCAGGGAAGACGATGACAGCGGCTTTCATCGGCTATTCCTCGCTATGTCAGGAGTTGCGAGGCTCTTTTGGTGAGTCTTGGCGGAAAAGGCAAGGGCCGTGATGGGATATCGCGGCCCGAGCCTTGCCAGCGCCACGGCGCCGCTACTCGGCCGGGTTGGCCTGTACCTGCTCGCGCCGTCGTGCGGTGCCGGGCAGGTGGGCCCAGGCAGGACGCTCGAACAGAAACCTGCCGAAGCCGGTACGCTGCGCCAGCCAGAGCAGCACGAGCGGGGAAATGATCGCCACGGCCATGGTCAGGAAGGTCAAAAGCGTGGGTTCGACAAGGCCGAGCTTGATCAGCAGGGTGCGGGCAATGCCCATGGGCAGCACGAAGGCGACATAGACGATCAGGGACTGGCTACCCATCCAGCGCAGCCAATCCATCATGGGCAGGCGGGTGAGCAGGGCGGCGATCATGCAGAGGGCGGCGGTGCCGAGCAGCGCCAAGATCAGATGCACGCCGGGCAGACCGGCCAGGCCCATGACCGGGTGGACAGGATCAATAGCAAAGCCGGGGGAGAACACCAGGGCAGTGTGAAGAATCAGCCAGATTGCCAGGCCGACCAGGGTCAGCGCGATATTGCTGGTGGCCCAGTCGGTGAGGCGGAACAGCTGGGGCGCGAGCACGAAGCCGGCGTAAAAGAACACAAAATAGGCGGCGAACTGGTCAATGGCGTAGCTGCCGGTGTGGATCGCGGCCATTTGCAGAATGGCGCCGACGGCGAAGACGGCCCAGACCGGGGCGCGCAGGCTGTGCAGCAGCTTGGTGGCGGCGCTGACCACGGCCAGCATGTAGATGAACCACAGCACGCCATAGGGCTGGATCACGGCCCAGGCGAGTTGCTCGACGGCACCCAGCGGATCGGTGGCCAGCAGGCCAACCTTGAAGACGATGTGGATGAGCGCCCACAGGGCATAGAAATAGAGGTAGTGGACCACCCGGCGGTCGGCAAAGGCGCGCCAGGGGCGGTCGATCACCTGCGCCAGGAACAGGCCTGAGATCAGGAAGAATTCGGGCATGCGGAACGGGGTGGCAAAGGCGATTGCCCAGTGGAAGGCGCCGACGCGACCGGTGTCCTCGCCAACACTGGCGGCGGCATACATCATCACCACCAGAATGATGGACAGGCCCTTGGCCATGTCCACCCAGTCAAGACGCTTGTTATCGGCTGTCATTGTCCACACTCCGCTTATGCCGGGCATATTAGCGGGAGGAGCAACGCCAGCGGGTAAACAGCGGCCAGCAGGCGCAAGATAGCTATTTGACTGGTAAGCAGTTTGCTAACGCCTGCGCGCATCAAGCCGATGCCGGGACGCGATCAGTGCCGCTGCGGCATGCCAGGGCACGCGCGCGTTTGTGGCCTGGTGCGCGCCGCGATGCGGCCAGCGGTTGGAATGGCGGGGAGCTGTTAGACCGGCACCGAGGCGTAGGCGGCGAAGAGGAGGCCGAGGGTGGCGAAGAACATGACCGAGAGGGCGACAGATTTGAGCATAGCAAAGGGTCCGGCGCCGTAGAGTGGCGCACTACTAGTTATCGCCGTCAGGCGTTAATTTGAGATTTCGATCGCGTAGTTTTCGATCACCGTGTTGGCCAGCAGCTTGTCACACATGCTGGTGATCTGAGAACGTGCGGCCTCCACATCGGTTCCCTCCAAAACAAGATCAAAGACCTTGCCCTGGCGGACCGAGGCGACACCGGGAAAGCCCAGAGTCTTGAGCGAGCCTTCGATGGCCTGCCCCTGCGGATCGAGGACGCCGGCCTTGAGTGTAACGGTTACACGGGCTTTCATGGGGTCTGCTCCGGACTATTGAACGAGACGCGGACCAGTGGTCAGCGCGTTTTCGGTTTCAACCAGAATGCCAAGGCGCTGGGCGACGTCGCGGTAGCTTTCGATCAGACCGCCCAGGTTTTCGCGGAAGCGGTCCTTGTCCATCTTGGCGCGGGTCTTGACGTCCCACAGCCGGCAGCTATCGGGGCTGATCTCGTCAGCCAGCACGATACGCATCAGGTCGCCTTCATAGAGGCGGCCGCATTCGATCTTGAAATCGACCAGCTGGATGCCGACGCCCATGAACAGGCCGGTGAGGAAGTCGTTGACCCGGATGGCCAGGCTCATGATGTCGTCGAGTTCAGCCGGGGTGGCCCAGCCAAAGGCGGTGATGTGCTCTTCGCTGACCATGGGGTCATGCAGCGCATCGTCCTTGTAGCAGAATTCGATGATCGAGCGGGGCAGCTGGGTGCCGGGCTCAAGGCCGAGGCGCTTGACCAGCGAGCCGGCGGCAAAATTGCGCACGATGATCTCAAGCGGAATGATCTCCACTTCCTTGATCAGCTGTTCGCGCATGTTCATGCGGCGAATGAAGTGCGTGGGAATGCCCAGGCCGTTCAGCTTGGTGAAGATGAACTCCGAGATTCGGTTGTTCAGCACGCCCTTGCCGTCGATGATTTCATGGCGGGCGCCATCACCAGCGGTGGTGTCGTCCTTGAAATACTGAACCAGAGTGCCGGGCTCAGGACCTTCGAACAAGATCTTGGCCTTGCCCTCGTAGATTTTGCGACGACGGTTCATTGCGAATCCGGACCATTGGGGAGAGAGGAGGATTTGGCCGCTTCATGTGCCAGAACCCGGCTAAAAAGCAAGCTCTATTGCATTGGCGCGGGTGATGGCAACCCGCGCTGGCCCCGCCTGAGCATGTGGTCGCAGCGCTGGAGGAGGCGTTGATTTGGCCGGATGAACCGCCTATGTCGATGGATGAGCGCCCGGCAGGGCGAAGCTATCAAAGCGAGCGGAGAGTGGCATGAAGCAGTTTGAGGATCGGGCGAAGGGGCAGGAAGCCAAGTTTGCCTTCGACGCTGAAACCAAGTTCAAGGCTGAGGCGCGGCGCAACAAGCTGCTCGGCATCTGGGCTGCCGAACTGCTGGGCCATACCGGGGAGGCAGCGACCGCCTATGCGGCCGAAGTGGTGGCAGCCGACTTCGAGGAAGCCGGCGACGAGGATGTGTTCCGCAAGGTGGCGGGCGATATCAAGGCCAAGGGGCTGGCCATTGGCGAGGACGTGATTCGCGCCAAGATGCTGCAGCTGACGCAGACCGCCAATGAGCAGGTCGCCGCAGAAGGCTGAGCGTTCAGCCAAAACGAAATCTGGAGGAGCCGGTCACGTGACCGGCTCTTTTTTTGTTGGAAGTTTCGCGCTAGTTTTTGATCTGGCACAAAGTTGTGCCGCCGCGGCTGACTATATTCTGGGGTATTGGGAGAACACATACCATGACTGATAGCGTCAAAAGTCGGGCAGGCGATCCCCTATACTCATCGCAACAGCGGCTGATTTTTCCGTTTCTTGAGAACTTCTATGAGGGCTTTGCCAAGCCCTTCGCCTGGGTGGCCCTGCGGCTCGCCGTCGGCCTGGTCCTGGCCTATGAAGGCTGGGTGAAGATGGGCAATCCCATGGCCATGGCCGGGTTTGTGGAAAGCCTGAATTTCTATCCGGGCTGGTTCTGGTCGCCCGTGCTGGGCCTGGTCAATCTGGTGGGCGGTCTCTGCATCGCCTTCGGTCTGCTGACGCGGCCCATGGCACTGGCCAATACCGTGATGTTGGCCGTTACCCTGTGGTTTCACTACACCCACCCCTATGGTCCGACATTTCTGACCGAGGCGGGCATTGAACTGCTCAAATCGCCCGACGCCGCGCAGTATTTCACGGCAGACGCCTTGCGCCGGCTGGCCGATGGTGGTGGCGCATTCCTGACACAGGTGCAGGGCAAGGCCAATTTCGCCTCGCTGTACTGGACCGGGGCGACGGCACTGTTTGCGGCTTATGGCGGCGGGGCATGGTCGATCGACCGCAAGCTGGGCAAAGAGTTCTAGCCGTAGCGCCAGGATGGATTTTGCTGGGGAGCCGGTCGCAAGATCGGCTCCCTCTTTTTCGAGGGTGCACCGTCACTTTCTCGCCGGGCGCGAGGCCGGGCCTGGACGGTGAGCGGCAGGACATGGCGGCTGCCAGCACCAGGCTGCGGGCGAGCAGGTTGACGGTGGCAAGCTGGCGGCGATCCAGAAGTGGCCAGACTAGAGCCGCTGCATCAGCCGGGTGAACATCAGCAGGCCCTCCGGCCAGGGGCCGTGGCCCGAGTCCAGGTTGATGTGGCCGGCTTCGCCGGCCTGATGAAAATCGGAGCCCCAGCAATTGGCAAATTCCACGGCCCGTTCCAGCGATACATAAGGGTCGTTGCTGGAGGCAACGAGCATGGACGGAAACGGGAATGGATCGCGCGGGATCGGGCGGAAGCCATGCACCTCTTCGGGGGCAGCGGGGCTCAGTTCGACGTCGGTGGGGGCAACGAGAAACGCGCCGCTCACATTGTCGGGCAGGCGGGTGGCGGCATGCGCCACAGCCGTGACCGACAGCGAGTGGGCAATCAGCACGACTGGGCGCGTGGTCAGGCGACAGGCCTGATCAATGGTGGCGACCCAGTCATCGAGGTCGGGTTCATCCCAATCGGCCTGTTCCACAATGGCCGCGGTGCGCATGCGCTCGGCCCAGCGCACTTGCCAATGGCCGGGGCCGGAATTGCCGAGACCGGGCAGGATCAGGATGTCGCACTCGGCCAGTTTCATGGGCGATCAGTCCTTGCTGCTGGCTTGGCCGAAGACCCGGGCAAAGATCGTGTCGACATGCTTGAGGTGATAGGCGTCATCGAACATGGCGTCGATTTGTGCATCGCTCAGAGTCACTTCGGGGTCGTTCTTGAGGTTGGCTGCGAACTGGCCGGCGCGGTCGCCCTGCATGGCCCAGACCTTCATGGCATTGCGCTGCACGGCCGCATAGCTGTCTTCGCGGCTATAGCCGGCCTGGGTGAGGGCCAGCAGCATACGCTGGGAATTATGCAACCCGCCCAGCAGGTCGAGGTTTTTCCGCATGTTTTCTGGATAGACCACCAGCTTGTCGATGACGCCGGTGAGGCGGGCCAGCGCAAAGTCGAGGGTGACGGTGGCGTCAGGGCCGATCATGCGTTCGACCGAGGAGTGCGAGATATCGCGCTCGTGCCAGAGCGCCACGTTTTCCAGCGCCGGGGTGACCATGCCGCGCACGAGGCGGGCGAGGCCGGTGAGGTTTTCGGTCAGCACCGGGTTACGCTTGTGCGGCATGGCTGAAGAGCCCTTCTGGCCGGGAGAGAAGAACTCCTCGGCTTCGAGCACTTCGGTGCGCTGCAAATGGCGGATTTCGACGGCAACGCGCTCAATGGAGCTGGCGACGACGCCCAGCGTGGCGAAGAACATGGCGTGGCGGTCGCGCGGGATCACCTGGGTCGACACCGGCTCGATGGAAAGCCCGAGCTTTTCGGCGACATATTCTTCGACCTGCGGATCGATATTGGCAAAGCTGCCAATGGCGCCAGAGATGGCGCAGGTGGCGATTTCGGCGCGGGCGGCGACAAGGCGGGCGCGGTTGCGGCTGAACTCGGCATAGGCTTCGGCCAGCTTGACGCCAAAGGTGGTCGGCTCGGCATGGATGCCGTGGCTGCGACCGATGGTGATGGTGTCCTTGTGCTCATAGGCGCGGCGCTTGAGGGCGGCGAGCAGGGCATCGCAATCGGCAATCAGCAGGTCGGCGGCGCGGGCCATCTGCACCGAGAGGGTGGTGTCGAGAATGTCCGAGGAGGTCATGCCCTGATGCACGAAGCGGGCGTCGGGGCCGACGATTTCGCTGAGGTGGGTCAGGAAGGCGATGACGTCGTGCTTGGTGGTGCGCTCGATCTCGTCGATGCGCGCGACGTCAAAGCCGTAATCGCCATGCTCGGCCTTGCGCGCATTCATCACGTCCCAGATGTTCTGGGCGCTCTCTTTGGGGACCACGCCCAGTTCGGCGAGCTTGGTGGTGGCGTGGGCCTCGATCTCGAACCAGATGGCAAAGCGCGTTTCGGCGGACCAGATGGACACCATTTCGGGGCGGGAATAGCGCGGGATCATGGGCTTAGGCTTTCGGGTTCAATAGTTGATTCAGGCGAGGCGGGTGGAGGCCGCAGTACGGATGGCGGCAATGCGGGGGGCATAGGTGGCTGCGTCATTGCCGCCATAAACCGAGGAGCCGGCGACAAAAACATTGGCGCCGGCTTCGGCCACGGCGCGGGCATTGTCGGGGGTGATGCCGCCATCGACTTCGAGATCGATGGCGCGGTCGCCGATCAGCGCGCGCGCCTGGCGCAGCTTGTTCAGCGATTCGGGAATGAAGCTCTGGCCGCCGAAGCCGGGATTGACCGACATGATCAGCAACAGGTCGATATCGCCGATCACATGCTCGAGGGCGGAGACGGGGGTGGCCGGATTGATGGCGACGCCGGCCTTCTTGCCCTCGGCCTTGATGGCCTGAATGGTGCGGTGCAGATGCGGGCCAGCTTCGACATGCACGGTGATGATATCGGCGCCGGCCCTGGCGAAGGCGGGGATATAGAGATCGACCGGGGCAATCATCAAATGCACGTCGAACGGCTTGCTGGTGATCTTGCGCACCGATGCCATGACCAGCGGGCCAAAGCTGATATTGGGCACGAAATGGCCATCCATCACATCGACATGGATGTAATCGGCGCCGGCCGCGTCAATCGCCGCGACTTCTTCGCCGAGCCGGCTGAAATCGGCCGAAAGGATGGACGGGGCGATGCGGATCGGTCGCGTGGTCATGGCAGCAATACCTCAGCCGGCAGGGATGAGGCTGGAATATAGCGGGCAGGGGGTTAGGGCAAGGGTGGAGGTGGCCGGGCAGCATTGCTTGTGCGGGGGCGGTTGCGGGCCCAGGCCTTCAACGATGGCGGGCCAGGGTCGCGGTGTAAACCATAAAACGGCATCGCAGCGGACTCCGGCGCGGGTCTGCGTTAAGGTTTCGTCAACCATATCTGGGAGGGCGTGATGCGAGTTCCGTCGATTGGTCTGCCGCTTGATGAGCGCCGCATAGTGCGCGAGGGCTATCGGCTCGCCGAGCGGATGCTGCGCGATTACGTCGATCCGCCGGGGCCGTTCGCGGTGATCGGCGCGACGCTGGCAAACTGCCGCCAGATGCTGCGCGGATTTTACCAGGTGATCGCGCGCGGCTGAATCCGGCGGCATGGGCGCGCGTTCGGGCGGCCCGCTTCACGAAGGGGCGATGTGACATCGGGCGCATTGCATTGGCGGGCCGACGCGGTAGAACAACACCGCAAACGGGAGCGTCATCTTGGAATTTTCACTGCCATTGGTGTTCGGCGCCGGCGTGCTGAGCTTTCTGTCGCCATGCGTGCTGCCGCTGGTGCCGCCTTATCTCACCTATATGAGTGGCGCGAGCTTTGACCAGCTGCGCGATGAGGGTACCACTGCCGGGGCCCTGCAACGCCGGGTGGCGTTCACGTCGCTGTTCTTCATTTTCGGCTTTACCGTGGTGTTCGTCTTGCTGGGCGCCACAGCGACGGCCTTTGGCCAGGTGTTTCGGCAGGCCTTGCCGATCCTGACGCCGATTGCCGGCGTGTTGATCATCGCCATGGGCCTGCATTTCCTGGGCGTCTATCGCATCGGCCTGCTCGACCGGCAGATGCGGCACCAGGGGCCGGGGGTGGCCAGCGGGCCGCTGGGCGGCTTTCTGCTCGGCCTGGCCTTTGCCATTGGCTGGACGCCCTGCATCGGGCCGGTGCTGGCGGCAGTGCTGTCGGTAGCGGCGAGCAAGGGCACGGCCTGGGAAGGGGCCGGGTTGCTGGGCCTGTATTCGCTGGGGCTGGGCGTGCCGTTCTTTCTGGCCGGCATTGCGGTGGGGCCGTTCCTGGCATTCTTCCAGGGCTTCAAGCGCCATCTGCAGACGGTTGAGCGGGTGATGGGCGGCCTGCTGGTGCTCACCGGCGTGCTGTTCCTGACCGGCAATTTCAGCCGGCTATCCTACTGGTTTCTTGAGACCTTCCCGGCACTTGCCAATTTCGGCTGAGCGGTAATGGCCGCTTAACCGTGGTCACAGATACGTGATTTTTCCGGTTCCGGTTCAGTCCTGATTTACCCGGGGGCGGCACACTGCGCTGCATGAGTGAAACCGTGTTGCCAGCGCTGGACCCGACAATGCCGCCATCCGCCACTCTGGCCGGCGATGGGGTTCCGGCTGCGACTATGCCAATGGCGATCAGCGTTGCGGTGAGCCATGAGATTGCCGAGGTCGAGGATGTGTGGCGGGCATTGACGCGCACGGCCATCGAATCGCCGGGGCAGAGTTTTGATTTTATCCGGGCCTGGGTCACTCAGCGCGGCATTGCACCGGCTGACCAGCGCTATGTGGTGGGGCGGGTCGATGGCGTGGCGGTGGCCCTGTTGCCGCTGCATCGCAAGCGCGTTTATGGCCAGCCGATCCTGACCTGGTTTCCGGGCGCCAATGCGGGCTGCTATGCGCCGGTGGCCGATTATGAGCGGCTGGCGCGGATGGGGCCGGCGGGCCGCAAGGCTTTGTGGGCGGCGATGACCGGGGCCCTCAGGGGTGCGGACATGATCTATCTGCGCTCGATCCCCATGGCGGTGGGCGGGCATGAGGGGCTGTGTGACGAGCTGGGCAGCGCGCTCGCCGTCGAGACGCTGTATCGCTCCGAATATGGCAGCTGGGAGGCGTGTGACCGGCTGCAGCGCAGCAAGTCGCGGCGCAAGCATGACCGGCAGCAGGGCGACCGGCTCAATGCCATGGGCGCGGTCAGTTTTGAGGAGATCCGCAATGGCGGCGCCACCGAGCGGGCCATTGCAACGATGTTCCAGCAACGCTCGGCGCGGTTCCAGGCGCAGGGGATTCGCGACACTTTTGTGTATGATCGGCTGACCGGTTTCTATCAGGCGATAGCGGCTCCCGATTCCGGGGTCGATGTACGGCTGCACGTGCTGCGGCTGAATGGCGACACGGTCGCGGTGCGCTACAATGTGGTGCACAATGACCGCATGTTCTGCCTGATTTCCTCAATGAGCGATGACCCGGCGATCCAGAACGGCTCACCGGGCAAGCAATGCCTGTTGCGGGTCATGCAGAGCGTTTTCGACCAAGGCATTGCCGTGTTCGATATGGGCGCCGGTTTCACCGACGAGAAGCGCCATTGGTGCAATGTGCAGCTGCCGCTGCGGCAGCACTATATCGGGCTCAACTGGCGCGGTGGGCTGATTGTCATTGCCCATCAGAGCTTTCAGAAGGCCAGGGCCCGGATCAAGGCCAACCAGCAGCTCAAGGCGGGTTTCCGCATGGCGCAGCAGGTGATTGACCGGTTCAGCGGCGCGAAAAGGCTGCCAGCGCAAGGCGCGCCATCAGAGTAGCTTGAGGCCGCGCAGCGAGGCGTGGCCGGTTTTGCCAATGATGATGTGATCGTGCAGCGTGATGCCGAGCGGCCTGGCGATGTCGTTGATGTCCTTGGTCATGCGCACATCGGCGGACGAGGGCGCCGGGTCACCCGAGGGGTGGTTGTGCACCAGGATGATGGCGGTAGCGGAGAGTTCGAGCGTGCGGCGGATCACCTCGCGCGGATAGACGGGGGTGTGATCGACGGTGCCGGTCTGCTGCACCTCATCGGCGATCAGCCGGTTTTTCTTGTCCAGAAACAGAATGCGGAACTGCTCGATGCTCTGATAGGCCATCTGGCTGTTGCAGTACTCGATCAGTTGCGACCAGGACGACAATATGGGTTGGGCGGAGTCGATCCTGTCGCGACCGAAGCGGGCGGCAACCGCCTGGATCACCTTGAGATGGGCAATGGTGGTGGGGCCCAGCCCCTTGATAGTGGCCAGACGCGCCTGGCTGGCGGTGAAGACGCCGGAAAACGAGCCGAATTCGCGCAGCAGCGTCTTGGCCAGCGCCTTGGTATCGCGCCGGGGAATGGCCAGTTGCAGGGCCAGTTCGAGCAGTTCGTAATCTTCGAGCGCGTCACCCCCCACCTTGAGGAAGCGTTCGCGCACCCGCTGGCGATGGCCCGCATGGTCGTCGACGCCCGTATCGGGCGCTGGAAAGCCGGCCTCGGCGAATTCGTCGGGCCGGTCGCTCATCAGGCGGCCCGCACGGCCAGCGGATTGAACAATCCGCCCGGCGACAGGGTGAAAATCTCATGGCCGGTTTCGGTGATGCCGATGGAGTGCTCACACTGCGCCGACAGGGTGCGATCACGGGTGACGGCGGTCCAGCCATCGGAGAGAATTTTCACGTCGGGCCGGCCCAGATTGATCATCGGTTCGATGGTGAAGATCATGCCCGGCTTGAGCGGTACACCGGTACCCGGCTTGCCGAAGTGGAGAATATTGGGCTCGTCATGGAACAGCTGGCCCAGGCCGTGGCCGACGAAATCGCGCACCACGCTCATGCGTTCAGCCTCGGCCAGGGTCTGGATGGCGTGGCCGATATCGCCGGTGGTGTTGCCCGGTATGGCCGCGGCCAGACCGGCCTCGAGGCTGGCATAGGTGATTTCGATCAGGCGTTCGGCCTTGCGGGAAATCTCGCCGACCGGGTACATGCGGCTCGAATCGCCATGCCAGCCATCGACCACCAGGGTGAGATCGATATTGACGATGTCGCCGTCGCGCAGGGCACGCTCGTCGGGGATGCCGTGGCAGACCACGTGGTTGATCGAGGTGCACAGCGAGTGGCGGTAGCCCTTGTAGAACAGGGTGGCCGGCACGGCGCCGTTGTCGCGGGCGAATTCGTAGGCGATCTTGTCGATGGTGGCAGTGGGCACGCCGGGCTCGACGTAGTCGGTGAGGATGTCGAGCGCCTGGGCGGTGAGGGCGCCAGCCTTGCGCATGCCCGCAAATCCTTCCGCCCCATGCAGCGGGATGACGCCGGCGGTGCGGCGGGCTTTGGCAGGGGCGTCGACAAAGGTAATCATCTAGAACTCCAATTGGTGCGCCGAAAATAGGCGCACTGGAGCGTGATTGGAAGACCAACAGCGCCGCTTGACGCGGTAATCGCTCCCGGGCATTGCTGATCCCTCATATTCAGGGAACAATCCATGCCCAGCGCAGACAGCGTAACCGCCGGCCTTCTGGTGATCGGCGATGAAATCCTCTCGGGGCGGACCAAGGACGTCAACATTGGCGCGACCGCCGATTTCTGCACCGATCTGGGGATCGAGCTCAAGGAAGTGCGGGTGGTCAGCGACGAGACCGACGAAATCGTCGACGCGCTCAACGCCATGCGGGTGCGCTACACCTATGTGTTTACCACTGGCGGCATCGGGCCGACCCATGACGACATCACTGCCGATGCGGTGGCCAAGGCCTTTGGCGTGGCGCTGCCGATCAATCCGCTGGCCCGCGAAATGCTCGAGTCGCGCTGGAAGCAGACCGGGACCGAGGTCAACGAGGCCCGGCTGCGCATGGCGCGGATTCCGGAAGGCGCCGACCTGATCGTGAATTCGGTCAGCGCCGCGCCGGGCTTCCGGATCGACAATGTGCATGTGATGGCCGGGGTGCCGGTGATCATGCGGGCCATGCTCGAAGCGCTGGTGCCGACGCTGAGGGGCGGCAAGAAGGTGCTGTCGGTGACGGTCAAGGCCTTGGTGGGCGAGGGCACGGTCGGCGGGCCGCTGGGCGAGCTGCAGGCCGAATATCCGGACGTCAAAATGGGCAGCTACCCGCAAATGGGCCAGGATCGGATCATGACCGAACTGGTGCTGCGCTCGTCCGATCCGGCCCGGCTGGAAGAGGCGGCAGCCAAGGTGCGGGCGATGGTGGCGGCGGCTCATGCCAAGGCCGGCATTGCCACACCGGCAGAAGACTGATTGGCGCAGCGCCTCAGCTTTGCTACACAACGGCCTTCCGAAAATTCAACCGGGCGCGTGACGCCGGTGCAGGAGAGACAGTTTGAGCGATCCCAACCAGAAGTCGTTCCCGGTAACGTGGGACCAGTTTCACCGCGACAGCCGGGCCCTGGCTTGGCGTCTGGCCACCATGGGGCCGTTCGATGCGGTCGTGGCCATTGCCCGTGGCGGCCTGGTGCCCGCAGCCATCGTGGCGCGCGAGCTCAATATCCGTACCGTCGAGACCGTGGCGGTCAAGAGCTATGACCACCAGAACAAGGGCGGCATCCAGGTGCTCAAGGAGATCAGCCAATCGGTGCGTGATCTGGCCGTTTCCGGCGCCAAGGTGCTGATCGTGGACGATCTGGTCGATACCGGCTCGACTGCCCGCGTGGTCCGCGAGATGCTGCCGAACGCGCATTTTGCCACGGTCTATGCCAAGCCAAAGGGCCGCGAGATGGTGGACACCTTCATTACCGAAGTCAGCCAGGACACCTGGATCTTCTTTCCGTGGGATCTGGACGTCGCCTATGTCGCCCCGATCAGCGGCGGGACCGACTGAGGGACGTCCCCGCCTCGGCGGGGAACGCTCGATAGTCCAACCTGCGACCGGGGCAGCCTCTAGCGGACGACGAGGACGGGAATGGTGGTGTGGGCCAGCACTTCAGCTGTCTGACTGCCCAGCAGCAGCTTTTGCATGCCACGGCGACCGTGCGAGGCCATCACGATGAGGTCACAGCCATTGAGTTTGGCGTACCTGATGATTGCCTCGGCCGGAAATCCGTCAATTTCGTGGGCCAGCGTCGCGGCGACGCCGTGTTCGGTGCCGCGTTTCTCGATTTCAGTGAAGCGTTCCCGCATGACGGTATCGATCTGCTGGTCGTAGCGCCCGACGGGATCACCGATGCCGCCCAGCCGTGCCGCATTTGCCATCTGCTCGCTCAGCGGTTCGGACACCGTCAGCACCGTCGCTTTCGCCCCCAGCGCCTTGGCCAGCTTCAGGCCCTGTTCAAGACCCTTGGTGGCCAGGTCCGAGCCATCGGTGGCGATCAGAATGTGCTGGTACATGTGCTCTCTCCATGCAGGAATGACGCACGCATCCTGCACGGTATTGCTGCGAAAACAAGCAATTGTCACCAGCGGTCGCGACGTTGACCAATGTGTGTATGGAGCTTGGCTGTTGGGATGGCGCGGGCAATGGCCGCTGCGTAGTGCGTCCCCGGGACGCCCTCTGATCGGGCGGCGCATTCTGCTGAGCGGGAATCGCCTAACAGCGTTGGCACAGCTCGGGGAGCGTGCTAATCGCCGATGCGCTGCGGGCGTGGTGGAATGGTAGACACACCGGACTTAAAATCCGGAGGGGGTATCCCCGTGCGGGTTCAAGTCCCGCCGCCCGCACCATAATGACGTGGCCGGACATCAACCATCACGCGGACGCGCTGTGGCGCGGTGCGGTTCAGCTTTCCATCAGGCGGCCTGGCTGATAATTCGGCAGCGGCATCGAGCCAAGGGTGGATGCCAATTCGGGCGCTATGCCGGGGATGGCGGCGCGCAGGATGGCTTCATCGGCCGGGGGCAGATTGCCGAAGTCGAGCAGGTAAAGCAGGGCCGCGACGGTGTCTGCCGGCGTCGTGGCTATTGGCGGGCTTTGCAGGGCTTCGAGCGCCGGGCCATAGGTGTTGCGGACAGCAGCAACGCTGTCCAGGCCATCCCGCATCATGATTTCGTAGTTGGCGACCTGTTTACGGAACTGAGCGATAAGCGCGGCAAGGCTGGTTGGTTTCTGGGCTGGCATATAATAAACACGCGTCTAATGACCTGCGCGAACTTGCGCGAGGATATGGTCTCACCGACGCGCGCCGGACACAAGTCACGAATACTGACCGATTTTTTGCCGCCGCGGCTTGGGCAGGCACGGTTGGCGGTGCTAGGGTATGGGCACCTCTTACACCCAGCAAACAGCAATCGACAGGATGAGCATGATTGAGCAGATCAGGACAGGAATTGCCCCCTCGGCGTCGCCGGTAAGCGATGCGATCAAGGCTGGCAATCAGGTGTGGCTGGTGGCCATTGCCGAGGATCCGGACAGTGGCGAGATCGTGCCGGGCGGTATTGAAGAGCAGACGCGGCGGACGCTGCAGAATCTGGAAATTGCGATCCGGGCAGCAGGCGGTACGCTGGCCAATATCGTGCAGGTACAGGTGTTCCTGATCGACAGTGCAGACGCCAAGGGCATGAATGCGGTCTATGCCGAGTTCTTCCAGCAGCCTTTTCCGGTGCGCGCTACCGTGGTGGTCAAGGAATTGCTGGCCAAGGGACTGAAGGTGGAAATGCTGGCAACGGCGGTGCTGGGCTGATGTTGCTCAAGGCTGCGCTGCTCGAAGAGATCAAGGCGGGCAAGGTCGATCTGATCTTTCGCCGCTGGAGCCGACCGACCGTCAAGGCAGGCGGTACGCTCAAGACCAAGGTAGGGCTGCTGGCGATCAAGGCGATCGACGATATGGCGCCCGAGGATGTGACAGAGGCCGAGGCGCAACGCGCCGGGTTCAAGGATGTGGCCGAATTTCGCACCTGGCTGGCGACGATGAAGCCGGGCCATTTGTTCCAGCGTATCGAAGTGGGCTTTCTCGGCGAGGCCTAGAATGGGGGTGGGGCCACGAAGGTCATGAACGCGCCGGTGCTGGGATGGGTGAAGCCCAGTTCGGCGGCATGCAATTGCAGCCGATCGGCCGCAGCCAGGGCATCGGCATCGGCATAAAACGCATCACCCAGAATTACATGGCCGATGGCCTTCATGTGAACCCTGAGCTGATGGGTGCGGCCGGTCAGCGGATGCAGCCGCACGCGGGTGGCGTCGGCCTCGCGCTCCAGCACCGTCCATTCGGTCTGCGAGGGCTTGCCGTTTTCATGGTCGACGCGCTGGCGCGGCTTGTTGTTCCAATCGGTGGCCAGCGGCAGATCGACCAGACCGGAATCGGCCTCGATAATGCCGGCGACGCGGGCGATGTAGGATTTGGTGGTCTGGCGGTGCTCGAACTGGCTACCGATGCGGCCATGGGCGCGCTTGTTGAGCGCCATCACCAGCACGCCCGAGGTGTCCTTGTCGAGGCGGTGGCACATGCCGGCGGTCGGCCAGGTCTGGCGGGCGCGATGCTCCAGGCAATCCCACAGCGAAGGGTCCTTGCCGGGCACGCTGAGCAGGCCGCTCGGCTTGTCGAGCACGAGGATGTCGTCGTCCTGATGCAGCACAACGAGGTAGGGCTCAAGTGGCGGAAAATAGTTGACGAGCGTGGGCATGGGTCCGGGCATGGCGCCGTGTAGCAGACCGGTTAGGTGATGGGCAATAAGGGGGCGCCATCCGCAAGTACCACTGGCGATTCCCGGGGGGCATAATCGTGTGGCGCCGGCGCAATGGGACGGAACGATTGGCTGGCGCAGCCGTTATGTGGGGGAAACACTACAGAGGAGCTTCCCATGCATAAAGATGAAGTTGAAGGCGCCGGCAAGCAGGCCAAGGGCGCGATCAAGGATGCTGTTGGCGGGCTGACCGGCAACGAAAAGCTGCAGGCCGAGGGCAAGCTCGACAAGGCCGAAGGCAAGGTGCAGCAGAAGGTCGGCGAAGGCAAAGACGCCATTCGCGATGCGCTGAAGAAATAGTCCATCGGTTGACACGCAAAAGGCCGCCCCACCGGGCGGCCTTTTTTCGTTCAGTTGAAGTGGTGGGTCAGTTGAAGCGATAGTGCAGGCGGGCGCAGGCTGGCGTCAGCATTTTGGCAGAGACCAGCCTGGGTGACGCGCGCAGGCCGGTGGCGGGAAACAGCGCAATACCCGCGCCGATGATTTCGGAGATGACATAGATCTCGATCTCGTCGAGCGCATCGTGCTGCATGAAGGCCATTTGCAGTCTGCCGCCGCCAAGCATCCAGACATTGCCATCGTCGAGGGCGCGCAATTCGGCGATCAGGGCAGCAATATCCGACCGGGTTTCCAGTGGCCCCTTGGGATTGTCGATGGGGCGCGAGGTGACGACGATGACCCGCTGATCCCGGTATTCCCAGGCTCCCGGATAGTTGGCGATCCAGTCATAGGTGGCGCGACCCATGACCACGGTGCGGATGGTCTTGATGAAGGTGCGATAATCGTGCTCACCGAGATCAAGGTCCGGCTGGTTGGTGAGCCAGTCGAGGTTTTCATCGGGCGTGGCGATGAAGCCGTCCAGGCTGGTGGCGATATAGCCGACGATTTTGGCCATGCGGGGATATCTCCTTGCTGGTGGGCGTGGAAGCTGGCGCAGCTGCCTGACAGCATGTGTCAGCAGTGTTGCGATGCGCCACGATAGGAGCTGGAAAGCGGCGCCTCAGGTCCGTAAGGTCTGGGCATGGAAACCACGATCTTTGACACAGCATTGGGAGAATTCGGCATTGGCTGGACCGATGTTGGGGTGGCGCGCGTGCAATTGCCGGGGCTGGATCGCGCCGCGCTATTGGCGCGGATCAATCGGGATGGGGCGGTGGCGGGCGCGCCGACACGGGCAATCGAGGCGGTGATCAACCGGATCGAGGATTATGCGGATGGCGCGGCGGTGGATTTTTCGACCGTAGCGCTGGATCTGCGCGGGGTGCCGGATTTTCATCGCAAGGCCTATGCGGCGCTGCTGGCGTGCGGCTGGGGGCAGACCACCAGCTATGGCGCCCTGGCCAAGGCGCTGGGTGATGTAACGCTGTCGCGCGCCGTGGGGCAGGCGATGGGGGCCAATCCGATACCCCTGATCATTCCATGCCATCGGGTGCTGGCGAGCACTGGCAAGCCGGGCGGATTTTCGGCGCCCGGCGGGGCGCTCTCCAAGCTGCGCATGCTGGCGCTGGAGGGCGTGTCGGTGGGGGCGCCTGCGGGCCAGATGGCGTTCGGGTTTTAGCCATGGGCATTGAAATCGAACGCAAATTCCTGGTGCGATCAGACGGATGGAAGGCTCTGGTAACGCAGCGCGCGGCGCTAAGGCAGGGCTATCTGTCGACCAATGCCAAGGCGACGGTGCGGGTGCGGACCAAGGATGATGCGCAGGCGGTGGTGACGATCAAGGGGGCCGCCGTGGGGCTGGTGCGGGCGGAATATGAGTATGCCATCCCGATCGAAGATGGCCGCGAAATGCTGGCGATGGCGGCGCCGCACGTGATCGAAAAGGTGCGCCATCTGGTGCCGATTGGAGATTTGATCTGGGAGGTCGACGTGTTTGGAGGCAAACACGCCGGCCTTGTGCTGGCCGAAGTCGAATTGCATGCGGCGGATCAGCCGGTGCCGCTGCCCGACTGGGTCGGGGCCGAGGTGAGCCAGGACGACCGCTACGCCAATGCCAGCCTGTCGCGCAGTGACGGGGTGCCTGACGAAATGCTGGTGTGAGAGTCGGGCACGGGTAGTGCAGGACGGGCCTGCGGGCCCGTTTTTTGTTGCCTGGACGGAAGATCGCGTCGATAGAGAGCGTAGCTCCCAGAGACATTTCATGACCAAGCCCAATTCCACCACCGCCCTGTGGCTTGCCACGCTCGCCCTGATGGTGATGGCCGCCATGTCAGCAGCCATCCATGAAGCCGCCAAGGTGGCGCCCGTCGGGCAATTGGTGTTCTGGCGGAGCTTTGCAGCGCTGCTGCCTATCGTGAGCTACGTGGCAATACGGGGGCAACTGGGCACTTCGCTGCGCACCAGATATCTGCACAAGCATCTGATCCGTGGCCTGCTGGGCTGCGCGGTGATGTTCTTCTCGTTCATTTCACTGGCCTATCTGTCGGTGGGCATGGCGACGGCGCTGAGCTATCTGGCGCCGATGCTGTCGATTCTGGCCGCCATGACATTGCTGCGGGAGCGCCCGGGCGCCTTGGTTTTTGTCGGCGTGGCGCTGGGCTTTATCGGCATTGTGCTGATGGTCTACCCGTCGCTGGTCGGCGACGCCGTGCGGGAGGGAACGCTGATCGGCGTGGCGGCCGGGCTGGCGATGGCGGGAACCAATGCGCTGTCGCGGGTGCAGGTGAAAGACCTGACGCGGACCGATCCACCGGCCAGCATCGCGCTGTCTTTTGCCGTGATCTGCAGTATCGTCGGACTGGCCACCATGGCATTTGGCTGGGCCGAGCTGGATGGCCGCGCCTTCGCGCTGCTGATCGGCGCCGGGCTGCTGGGTGGCATGGGGCATGTGCTGATGATGGAGGCGGTGGCCCGTGCGCCGGTCTCGCTGCTGGCGGCCTATGAGTATAGCGGTATCGTCTGGGCCTTCCTGTTCGACATCACGCTGTTGGGCGTGGCGCTGGACGCCTGGTCGGTCGCCGGCGCCCTGGTGGTGGTCAGCGCGGCGGCTTTGGTCGCCTATGGCCAGGGACGATTTAGCCAACGGACAGCGCGCGTGGCGCAAGCAGGAGAGTGACAATGCTGATCAATGCAGCAGATTTCGAGGCCATCGTGGCCGGACGTGTGGATACCGCATTTCGGCGCTGGGTCAGGCCGACCGTCAAGGCGGGGGGTACGCTCACGACATCGGCGGGTGTGCTGGCCATCGAGGCCGTGGATGCCGTGGCGCTGAATGCGGTCAGCGACGATGACCTCAAGCGCGCCGGATATGCCGACCGGGCAGCGTTGGACGCCATGCTTGGCAAGCGGGAGGGGACGCTCCATCGTATTCGCCTGCGCTACCTGGGGGTGGACCCTCGACTGGCACTGCGCGACGCAGCTGCCCTGTCCGACGAGGATGCCGCTGAACTGTCCCAGACGATCGAACGGATGGATGGGGCGACACCCTGGGTGAGGGTCACACTAGAATTGATCGGGCAGCGACCGGGCGCGCCTGCCCAGGACCTGGCCGAATTGCTTGGGCGGGAGAAGACCAAGTTCAAGAGCAATGTCCGCCGGCTCAAGTCGCTGGGCCTGACCGAAAGCCTCACCGTGGGCTACCGGCTATCGCCGCGCGGAGAGGCCTGGCTGAGCCGGGCTACTGCCAGCGCTTGAAGGTCTTGAGGTGGGTGAGCGATTTGGTCACCGTGCGGGTGATCTTGTCGACGCTGTCGGTGACCGGCACGGTCAGCACGTTTTCGGTGGCCGGTTCTGGCACCTCAAGGGTGGCGAACTGGCTGTCGAGCAGGCTGGCGGGCATGTATTCGTGGCTGCGCTTGGCCATGCGCTCGGCAACGACCTCCCGATTGCCGTCGAGATAGACGAAGAGGATCGGCTCGCCGGCCTGTTTGGTCAGAAAGTCACGATAGGCCCGCTTGAGGGCGGAGCAGGCGCCCACGGCGGCGTCCTTGCGCTCGGCCGCCTCGTGCAGGGCGGCGGCCAGCCGTTCCAGCCAGGGCCAGCGATCGTCGTCGGTCAGCGGGATGCCGGCGCGCATTTTTTCGACATTGGCCTCGGGGTGGTAACCGTCACCGTCAAGGAACGGGACGTGCAATCGCCGGGCGATGGCATTGCCGACGGTGGATTTGCCCGATGAACTGACGCCCATCACGATGATGATGCGGGCTGGAGTAATGCTCATGGCTCAGGCCGTCGCGGTAAAGGCGCCATCCACGTAAAGGATGTGGCCGTTGACAAAGGTAGCGGCGTCGGACGCCAGGAAGACCACGGCGCCGCTCAGTTCCTCGGGCTTGCCCCAGCGGCCCATCGGCGTGCGGGCTTCGAGCCAGGTATTGAACTTGGGATCCTCTACCAGCGACTGGTTGAGCTCGGTGGCGAAATAGCCCGGGGCGATACCGTTGACGTTCAGGCCATGGGGCGCCCAATCGACCGCCATGCCACGCGTCAGATTGGCCACAGCGGCCTTGGAGGCGGCGTAGGGGGCGATCGAGGCGCGGGCAAAGCCGGACATCAGCGAGCAGGTGTTGATGATCTTGCCCCGGCCGCGCGCGATCATGTGGCGGGCGACAGGCTGGCTGACATTGAATACCGAAGTGAGATTGGTGGTGATCAGCTGATCGAATTTTTCCGGCGGGAAGGCCTCGAGGCTGGAGCGGAACTGCATGCCGGCATTGTTGACCAGAATGTCGATGGGACCGATCTCGTCCTCGATATGATTGATCGCCTGGTTGATGCTGTCGCGATTGGTGACGTCAAAGGCGACCGCATTGACCTTGGCGCCGGTGGCCGCCAGATCCTGGGCGGCGGCGCCCAGCGCAACGGCGTCGCGGGCATTGAGCACGATGGTGGCGCCAGCGGCAGCCAGTGCCCGGGCCATCGCCAGACCAAGACCACGGCTGGACCCGGTCACCAGGGCGCGCTTGCCGGACAAGTCAAAGGGAGAGGGCATGAAATTGGCTCCGAACAGGGTGGGAGGCGAGAGGGTTTGCCTCAAATAACAAGAAAAACTACCATACTAGAAGCTGAATTTGCCCAAATATTGCTTGAATGCGGCTTTCTTCGAGCGGCGGATTGTGGTCAGGTTCGGCGCCGCGCGGCGTGAGTTGCGCGTAGCTTACGCGAAAATCTTCAGAAGGACTGCTAGTATGTCGACAGCGGATATCGGCCTGATCGGCCTTGCTGTGATGGGTTCCAACCTGGCCCTCAACATCGCCGAAAAAGGCTACACTATTGCTGTCCACAACCGGTCTGCCGGGCGTATTGACGAATTCGTGGCGGAAGCCAAGGCGCAGGGGCTCGATGGCAAGACCATCGCCAAATACGATCTGGCCGAGTTCGTGCAGACGGTAAAGCGTCCACGCTCGATCATCATCATGGTCAAGGCCGGCAAGCCGGTGGACGACATGATCGAGCAATTGCTGCCGCATCTGGAAAAGGGCGACGCGATCATCGAGTGCGGCAATTCGCTGTTCACCGATACGCAGCGCCGTTTTGACTATCTGACCCCCAAGGGCATCGGCTATCTCGGCGCTGGTGTATCGGGCGGAGAAGAGGGCGCGCGCCACGGACCATCGATCATGGTGGGCGGCTCCAAGGAGCAGTGGCACAATGCCGAAGCGGTGCTGACGGCGATTGCCGCCAAGTTCGATGGGGAGAGCTGCTGCGCCTATCTGGGCGAAGGTGGGGCCGGCCATTTCGTCAAGACCATCCATAACGGCATTGAATATGGCGACATGCAGATGATCGCCGAAGTCTATGGGGTGATGCGCGACGGTCTGGGGATGAGCCCGGGCGAGTGCGCTGACGTATTCAAGGGGTGGAACAAGGGTCCGCTCAATTCCTATCTGATCGAAATCACCGGCCATGTGCTGGCCGCTGTTGATGATCAGACGGGCAAGCCGCTCGTCGAGCTGATTCTGGACAAGGCTGGCCAGAAGGGCACTGGCGTCTGGTCGGCGATTGCCGCCCAGCAGATGGGTGTGCCAGCCACGGCCATCGAAGGCGCCGTGGCGGCCCGCTCGATCTCCTCGCGCAAGGAGGAGCGCGTCATCGCCGAAGGGATTTACGGCAAGCCGGAC
>NZ_JAUYGL010000106.1 GCF_030689745.1 Devosia sp. | reverse complement strand
CGGTTCGACAAATGACACCAGCGCCACCATGCCCGCATAAACAAGGCCAGCCAGAAACAGCAGCGTGATGATAAGGCGGATCAGGGTCGGCATGACGGTCCAATAAACTGCTTTTGCCTAAAATATGGCAGCAAATGGTTTCATTTCCGTAGGGATAAGGCAAGGATGCGCAAGTTCTTGACAGGAGCGGCTGCGGCAGGTTGATAGCGGCCAAATCAGGAGTGCCACTGCTTGACCCGACCCGATCCGGCATTGCGACAGGCCCGCGCCGAGGACCTTGCCGAACGCCTGGCCGGCCGGCCATTGGTGCTGGTGGGCATGATGGGCGCTGGCAAGACCACGGTCGGCCGCCGCCTCGCCACCCGCCTCAAGCGCCAGTTCCTCGACAGCGATGAGGAGATCGAGCGGGCGGCACAGATGAGTATCCCCGAGATTTTCGAGCAGCGCGGCGAGCCCGAATTCCGGGCCGGCGAAACCCGGGTCATCGCCCGGGTGCTCAAGACCGACAATGTGGTGCTGGCGACTGGCGGCGGGGCTTTTGTCAATGCCGAGACCCGTGCGCTGATCAAGGATCGGGCGATTTCGATCTGGCTCAAGGCCGAGATCGATATTCTGTTCGAGCGCGTGTCGCGCCGCGCCAACCGGCCGCTGCTGCAGACCGCCAATCCGCGGGCGACGCTGCAGAAACTGATCGATGACCGCTACCCGATTTATGCCGGGGCCGACATCACGGTGGCCAGTCGCGATGTGCCGCAGGATGCGGTCGCCGGTGACGTGGTGGACGCGGTGCTGGCCTATCTCCAACAACAGGACGCCTGATGGCCGATATCGCGCATAGTGTTCATGTCGCCCTGGGCAGCCGCGCCTATGACATTCTGATCGGCGAGCACCTGCTCGATCAGGCCGGCACCATTCTCGCCGAGCGCTTTCCCGGGCGGCGCTATGGCATCATCACCGACGACAATGTCGCGGCGGCGCAGCTGCCCCGGTTGCTGGCTGCGCTCGACGCGGCCGGGCTGAGCCATAGTGAAATCGTGCTGCCGGCCGGCGAGGCTACCAAGTCCTGGGCGCTGCTCGGACAGGCGGTGGACGGCATTCTGGCAGCGCGGCTGGAGCGCGGCGATCTGATCATCGCGCTGGGCGGCGGGGTGATCGGCGACCTGGCCGGGTTTGCCGCTTCCATTGCGCGACGCGGCATGGGTTTTGTGCAAATGCCGACATCGCTGCTGGCGCAGGTCGACAGCTCGGTGGGCGGCAAGACCGGGATCAATTCACCGCATGGCAAGAACCTGATCGGCGCCTTTCACCAGCCCAGACTGGTGCTGGCGGACCTCTCCACCCTCGATACGCTTTCGCCCCGCCAGTTCGCTGCGGGCTATGCCGAAGTGGTCAAATACGGGCTGATTGACGACGAAGCGTTCTTTTTCTGGCTCGAAGCCAATCAGGCCGAAATCTTTGCCGGCGGGCCAGCCCGCGGCGAAGCCATTGCCCGCTGCTGCGCGCACAAGGCGCGGGTGGTGATCGAGGACGAAACCGAGCAGGGCGTGCGCGCGCTGCTCAATCTGGGCCATACGTTCGGGCATGCGCTGGAAAAGGATACGGGCTATTCTGATCGCCTGTTGCATGGTGAGGGTGTGGCCATCGGTATGGCACTGGCGCATGGCTTTTCTGCCCAGCAGGGTCTGGCACCCAGCCAGGACACCGGTCGCATTGTTGCGCATTTGCAAAAAGCCGGGCTGCCCACCACATTGGCAGATATCCCGGGCACGCTGGGCAGCACCGACGCCCTGATGGCGGCCATTGCCCAGGACAAGAAAGTCAGCCGCGGCGCGTTGACCTTCATCCTCACAAGGGGCATTGGTCAGGCCTTCATCGCCAAGGATGTCGACCCAAAGGCAGTTGCTGGTTTTTTGAATGATAGGCGCGGTTAGGCTTTGTCTGCTACAGGATATGGCCCGGTCGATGGCAGCACCTCGATGGTGAGGGCGTGAACCCGGTCCTTGAGTTCGGCATCAAGCGTTTCCATCACCGCGCGGTGTTGCGCGACGCGGCTTAGCCCGTCAAAATGGGCGGTCGCGATTCTGACACGAAAATGGGTTTCACCCCCTTCGCGCCAGCCGGCATGACCATGATGGAGCATCGATTCGTCGATCACATCGAGGAAGGCAGGGTCAAACCTGCTGGTGAGCTTGGCGGCTATCTTGTCTGTAGCGGACATCGGGCTGACACTTTCTGAATGAACTGAGGCAAGTAATTAGGCGCAATGAAATCGCAATCCAAGCTCTTCGATACTATTCGCATCCGGCCGCGCCGCGAGGAAAAGCCCGCGCCCATTGAACACGTCTGTGAATGGGAAGGCTGCGACAAGGCCGGCGAGTACAAGGCACCCAAGGGGGCACGTGGCCAGGGCCAGTACCACCAGTTCTGCCTTGAGCATGTCCGCCACTACAATACGTCGTTCAACTTCTTTGCAGGCATGGAAAAGGACGAGCTGGACACGGCGCTCCATGCCCCCCCCAAGGCAGAAAGCCGCTCCAGCTTTGCCACCGGCAATCCCGGTGTGCGACCGCGCGCTGCCGCCACCGCCGGCATGCGGCCGGGGGATCGCTATGGCGATCCGTTCGGGGTGTTCGCCAAATATCGCCATCGTCAGGCCCAGCGGCCGGCCGAGGAGCGGGTCAAGCCGCTCAACGAGAATGATCGGCGGGCGCTGGAAACGCTGGGGATCGTCGGCGTGGCCAAGACCGAGCAGATCAAGAGCGCCTACAAGACACTGGTCAAGATCCACCACCCCGATGCCAATGGCGGCGACAAATCGTCCGAAGAGCGGCTGCGCACCATCATCGCGGCCTATAGCCACCTGAAAAAAATGGGCTTTGTCGGCAACTAGGCTTGCCGGTGCGGTGGCTACCGCATCTGCCACAATGCTGCTATAGAGCGCCCGAGTTTTCTGCCCTCCTGCTTTGATTTTTCGCCAAGAGCTTTGCCATGACTGACTACACCAATCTGCCCGACACCGAATATTCGGCTCGGGAGCTGTTCGGCATTGATACCGACATGAAGGTGATGGGTTACAAGGTTGCCGACAGCCATGTGCCGCCGATCGATCCGGACTATCTGTTCGATCGCAACACGACACTGGCAATTCTGGCCGGCTTTGCCTTCAACCGCCGTGTCATGGTGCAGGGCTATCACGGCACGGGTAAATCCACCCATATCGAACAGGTCGCGGCGCGGCTGAAATGGCCGCTGGTGCGCGTCAATCTGGACAGCCATGTGTCGCGCATCGATCTGGTGGGCAAGGACGCCATCGTGCTCAAGGATGGCAAGCAGATCACCGAATTCCGTGACGGCATCCTGCCCTGGGCAGTGCAGAACAATGTGGCGCTGGTGTTTGACGAGTATGATGCGGGTCGTCCCGACGTGATGTTCGTGATCCAGCGCGTGCTCGAAGTGGCCGGTCGGCTGACCCTGCTCGACCAGAATCGCGTGATCGTGCCGCATCCGGCGTTCCGCCTGTTCTCGACCACCAATACCATTGGTCTGGGCGATACGTCGGGCCTCTATCACGGCACCCAGCAGATCAACCAGGGTCAGATGGACCGCTGGAGCCTGGTCACCACGCTGAATTATCTGCCGCACGACAAGGAAGTCGGCATCGTGCTGGCCAAGAACAAATCCTATGCCGAGACCGAAAAAGGCAAAAAGCTGGTCTCCAACATGGTGCGGCTGGCCGATCTGACGCGCTCGGCGTTCATCAATGGCGATCTGTCCACCGTGATGAGCCCTCGCACCGTGATCACCTGGGCCGAGAATGCCCAGATCTTCGGCGGCGATGTCGGCTTCGCCTTCCGCCTGACCTTCCTCAACAAGTGCGATGAACTTGAACGCCCCGTAGTGGCCGAGTTCTATCAGCGCGTGTTCGGCGAAGACCTGCCCGAATCTTCGGCCAATCTGGCGGTAACCGCCTGATCTAGCCACGACCGCGTCCTTCGACAGGCTCAGGGCGCGGTCTACTGTGAATTCTGCGACTTTTTAGTAGACCTCATGGTGAGCCTGTCGAACCACGGGGTCGTGGCACGATGGGCGAGCGGCCCTTCCGGGATATCATGGCACAACCACCGCGCAACAAAGCCAACAAGCCTGACCAGACCCAGCTGTTCAAATCGGCCATGGGGGCAACGGTGCGCGCCATTGGCGCCAAGCCCGATCTGGAGGTGACCTTCACATCCGACCGCCCCTTGCTGACCAGCGACAAGGCGCGGCTGGCCAATCTGCCCCGGCTGCCGACCCGACGCGATATCGCCATTGCCCGCGGGCAGGGCGACGCCATGGCGATGCGGCTGGCCAGCCATGATCCGGAGGCGCACCGCAAGCGCGCGCCGATGGACCCGACTGCCCGCGCCGCGTTCGATGCGCTGGAGCAGGCTCGCGTCGAGGCGCTGGGCTGCGTGCGGATGCCCGGCATGGTCGGCAATATCAGCGAGATGCTGGAAGACCGGCTGTTCCGCGCCAATTTCGCCGAGGTCGACGACAAGGGCGACGCGCCGATTGCCGAGGCCTTGGGACTGCTGCTGCGGGAAAAACTGGCCGGTGTGCCGGTGCCGCCCTCGGGCCATGCGCTGGTCGATCTGTGGCGCAAGGAGATCGAGGAAAAGGGTGGCAAGTCACTGGAAGATCTGCTGACCCGCTACGAAAACCAGGATGAGTTCTCCAAGGTGGCCAAGATGCTGCTGCGCGATCTCAATCTGGTGCCCGAGAGTGAGCTGAACGATCCTGAGGACGGCGACGAGAACGAGGGCGACGATCAGCAGCCCGATCAGGGCGAAAATTCGGACCAGGCCCCTGAACAGGGCGAAGGCGAGAACGACAGCCAGGACAGCGAGCAGGACGAGCAGACCGGCGACAGCGAGGAAGCTGGCGATGTCGACGGTATGGATTCGGACATGGCCGATAGCGATGAAGACGCCAGCGCCGATGCGGGTGAAGATGCGCCGATGCCGCCCCCGGGCAAGGATGGCGGCACTGAGCTTTCCAATCAGTTCAATTACAAGGTGTTCACCACCAAATTCGACGAGATCGTCAAGGCGTCTGAGCTGTGCCCGCCCGATGAGCTCGATCAGTTGCGGGCCCTGCTCGACAAGCAGCTGGAAAGCCTGGCGGGCGCCGTTGCGCGGCTGGCCAACAAGCTGCAGCGGCGGCTGATGGCCAAGCAGAATCGCAGCTGGCAGTTCGACCTTGAAGAGGGCCTGCTCGATACGGCACGGCTGACGCGCGTGGTCACCGATCCGATGCAGGCGCTCAGCTTCAAGGTCGAGAACGACACCGATTTCCGCGATACCGTAGTGACACTGCTGATCGATAATTCCGGTTCGATGCGGGGCCGGCCGATCACCATCGCCGCGATCTGCGGCGACATTCTCGCGCGCACGCTGGAGCGCTGCGGCGTCAAGGTTGAAATTCTCGGTTTCACCACGCGCGCCTGGAAGGGCGGCAAGAGCCGCGAAGCCTGGCTCGAAGCGGGCCGGCCAGCCAATCCGGGGCGCGTCAATGATGTGCGCCACATCATCTACAAGGCCGCTGACGAGCCATGGCGCCATGCACGGCGCAATCTCGGGCTGATGATGCGCGAGGGGCTGCTGAAGGAAAACATCGATGGCGAGGCGCTCGAGTGGGCGCGCAAACGCCTGATGGCCCGTCCCGAATCCCGTCGCATCATGATGGTGATCTCCGATGGCGCGCCGGTCGATGACAGCACGCAGTCGGTCAATGCGGGCAATTATCTGGAAGCCCATCTGCGTCAGGTCATTGAGGATATTGAGACCCGCTCGCCCATCCAATTGGTGGCAGTGGGCATTGGCCATGATGTGACGCGCTATTATCGCCGCGCCGTGACGCTGCTGGATGCCGAGGAACTGGCCGGCGCGCTGACCGATGAACTGGCGGCGCTGTTCGATGAGCAATTGCCCGCCCAAACGCGTCGGCGCGGCCGGCGATGAGGGCCCTCCACGTCAGCCTGGCACTGGCCCTGCTGGCGGGAACCCCACCGCTGACCGCCGCCGAAGTGGCGGTTCGCGCCACGCAGATCAGCAGTTTTGGCGAGACGGCGCTGGATGGGACATTTGGTCAGCTGATCTTCCGCGGTGGTCTGGCGCTGGTGGCGCAGGACGACACGTTTGGCGGCTTGTCGGGGCTGACGTCGACCGGGTCGAATCAGCAGGTCAGTTTCGTGACCGACCGAGGCAGTTTCGTTGCCGGACAACTGGCCTATGATGAATCCGGGCGACTGTTCGGGCTGATCGGGGTGACAGTGGAGCCGATGCAGAACTCCCAGGGCGATCCGCTGCCGCGCCAATATGCCAAGGATGCCGAAGGCATTGATACGATCTATCGCAATGGCGAGCCGGTCGCCGTACGGGTGGTGTTTGAGCATCTGACGCGGGTGGCCGATTTCGACCTGATCGAGGGGGTCCCGGGGGGACCGGCGCGCGAGGTCAGCATTCCCCAATGGCTGACCGATCTGCGTACCAATGCGTCGCTGGAATCGGTTTGCGTGGCGCCGCCAGCCTCGCCAATTGCCGGCTCGACCCTGCTGTTGACTGAAGATCACGACGATGGTGCCGGCCATCACAGCGGCTGGCTGCTGGGACAGGCTGACAAGGGGCCGATCAGCTACCAGAAGGACCCCGTGGTCTATCCCACCGCCTGCGCCTTCCTGCCCAATGGCGATCTGCTGGTGCTTGAACGGGGCGTCTCGATGCTGAGCTTTGCGATGACCTTGCGGCGGGTGGCGGCGGCCGATGTCCGTCCGGGGGCGGTGATGGCCGGGGAGTTGCTGCTGGCGGCCAATGGTAGCGAGATCGACAATATGGAAGCGCTGGCCGTGCACACTGCGCCGGATGGCGAGTTGCGGATCCTGATCGGCTCGGACAACAATTTCAACGACTGGCAGCGCAGCCTGCTGCTCGAATTTGCCCTGCCGAACTGAGCGGGGCGGCATTTGGCCGCAGCACGGTCGCACGCAGCCGCCGTCGCGACAGTGGCGGATGGGCCACTGATTCGTAGTTTTTGATTTTGCTGAATTTTTGTGCTATGGTCCGACCAGATGCAGTTCAGCCCGTCACCCAGCCCGTGCCGTCAGGCGCGATTTTTTTGACAACATCGTAGGATGCATGCGCTCCGGGGAAAAGCGGACCTGGCGCGCTTGGGGTTTGCCTGCGCGCGGCGTTCCGTTCGAGCGCCAACAAGTAGCAATGGACGGTCCTGTCCGCAAGGAACTGTCCATTTGGGGCGTCAACAAGGAGTTCCATGAATATGGTAGTCAAGAAGTCACAGCAGCGGCTTGGGTTCAAGACGGGCGAATATGTCGTCTATCCGGCGCATGGCGTCGGCGTCATTGTCTCCATTGAGGAGCAGGAAGTCGCCGGTCTGGTGCTTGAGTTGTTCGTCATCAGCTTTGAGCAGGACAAGCTGACTTTGCGCGTTCCCGTTGCCAAGATCAAGTCCGTCGGCATGCGCAAACTGGCCGATGAAGATCTGGTCACCCAGGCCCTGACCACGGTTACCGGCCGGGCCCGCGTCAAGCGCACCATGTGGTCGCGTCGCGCCCAGGAATACGAAGCCAAGATCAATTCGGGCGATCTGATCGCCATCTCTGAAGTCGTGCGCGATCTGTTCCGCTCCGAAGAACAGCCTGAGCAATCCTACTCGGAACGCCAGCTGTTCGAGCAGGCCATGGACCGCATGAGCCGCGAAATTGGTGTCGTCAACAAGTTGACGCTGACCGAAGCCGTGCAGTTGATCGAAAAGAACCTCGCCAAGTCGCCCAAGCGGACCAAGGACGCTGCGGCCGAATCTGACGAGGAAGCTGCCGCCTGAACGGGCAGCGCTTCGCAGCAGACTTGAGAAGGCCGGTGGAGACACCGGCCTTTTTGCTGTCTGGAAGTGGCGCGGAGCTGACCGTACGAATGCGGGCATGTTGGCCGGAAGTGCGGTGCCGGATCCCATGCCGTGCAGTTGCTAAACCTGGCCCAGAACATCGCCCAGTCGCGTGGTGGCGCTGCCGGGTTTGAGTGGCTTCTGCTGGCTATCATGGGGGGCCCAGCCGGAGAGCCAGACGATTTCCAGCGTCGCCCGGATCCGCCCATCGGGATCGGAATCGCGCTCGGTATAGGCCTGCGCTGCTGCGGCTAACAGCGCCGGTGAGGCCATGCGGCGGGAGCGGTCGAGCAGCGGGTTGGCAGCGCCGAGCGCCTTGATTTCGGCCATCAGCGCCAGGGGGGTGGGGTAGCGTACGATATGGGTCTCGACGTCAGCCACCGGCAGCGCCAGCCCAGCACGCTGCAGCAAGGCGCCGCCGTCGCGCACCTGCAGCATGGGGGCAATGCGGGCCGATGCGCCGCCATAGACCATTGCATCTGCAGCCAAAAAAGCTTCGCGCAGTTCGGTCAGCGTGTCGCCACCCAGGGTCGCAACCAGCAGCAGACCATCGGGCGCCAGCCGGGCGCGCAGGCGAGCGAGATAGCCCGGGACATCATTGACGGCCTGCAGGTGCAGGATGGAGACGATCAGATTGTAGTCATCGCCCGTCAGCGCCGGCACATCATCCTCACCAGCAAAGGCGGCGTAACGCTCGAAGGCAAACCGGGCACTGGCGGCCTGCCCAAAGGAAGGCAGTTTGTCGAGATCGGGGCCGATGATGGCGGCGCGGGGAAAGACACGGATAAGGGCGGTGAGGCGATCCTCGAGGTCGGCCAGCACCAGATCGGTGACAAAATTGCCGAGCTCAGTGCGGCGCGCCAGATGCTGGCTGATCAGCGGGGTATCGAAAATACGCGGTGGCTGGCTCATGATGACTTGCGGCCGTTTGCTGACGTGGCACTATGGTGGCGTTATGCAGAGCGCTGACGGGCTTGTCAAAAGCGAGGGGTGGCGCCGCCGCCTTGCTGTCGGGGCGCGGTTGCTGGGTCATGGCTTGCTCGATCTGGTGTACCCCCCGGTTTGCCTCAATTGCGATGCGCCGACGGCGACACCCGACACGCTGTGCCCGCTCTGCTTTGCCCAATTGCGGCCGATCACCGCGCCGTTGTGCCCGCGCCTGGGGCTGCCGTTTGCGGTGTCGCTGGGTGGTGAGTCGCTGTCCGCCGAGGCATTGGCCGATCCGCCCCCATTCGGTCGGGCGCGGGCGGCGGTGATCTACAATGATGTGGCCGGCACGATCGTGTCGCGGCTCAAATATGGCGATAGACCCGAGTTGGCGCGGTTCTGCGCACGGCTGATGGCCGGTGCCGGCCATGAATTATGGGCAGACCAGCCGGTTTTGGTGCCGGTGCCGCTGCATCGGGCACGGCAACGGGCGCGGCGATACAACCAATCCGGCGAGCTGGCCGTGTTGCTGGGGCAGTTCACGGGGCTGGCGGTTGACGCGCGCCTGGTGCAGCGGATCCGCAAGACCAGACAACAGGTTGGGCTGAGTGGTGACGGCCGGCAGCGCAATGTTGCCGGCGCATTCGCTGTCCCCCCCGAGGCGATGATCCGGCTAGCGGGCCGGCGGGTGGTGCTGGTCGACGATGTCTACACCACTGGCGCCACGACCAAGGCGGTAACGCGCGCTTTGCTCAAGTCCGGCGCGGCAGTTGTCGACGTCGTGACATTCGCCCGCGTTGTTATTGGTGCCGACTTGCCCATATAAGAGAGCAAACACCCGTATTTCTGGGAGAAATTTCAATTGGCTACCATCGAAGTCTATACCACGCCCACCTGCCCCTATTGCCACGCCGCCAAGGCACTGCTGGCGGACAAGGGCGTCGATTTCACCGAGATCACGGTGCTCGATCCGGCGCAGCGTGAAAGCATGACGCAGCGCGCCAATGGTCGTCGTACCGTGCCGCAGATCTTTATCGATAGTGCCCATATTGGCGGCTATGACGACATGGCTGCACTCGACCGCCGGGGTGGTCTTGATCCGCTGCTGAAGCGCTAGTTGCCGATGAGAATTGCCGCCATCCAGATGCGTTCGGGGCCCGACCCCAAGGCCAATCTCGCCGCGCTGGAGCCATTGCTGGCCGAGGCGGCGGCGGCGGGCGCGCGCTATGTGCTGACGCCCGAGGTGACGATGGCCTTTGCGGAAAACCGCGCCGGGCTGGCCGACGTGGCGGCGCCGTTTGACGCCGATCCGCAATTGCAGCGCGTCGGTGAACTGGC
The DNA here is from genome assembly GCF_030689745.1 of Devosia sp. Taxonomy (GTDB): domain Bacteria; phylum Pseudomonadota; class Alphaproteobacteria; order Rhizobiales; family Devosiaceae; genus Devosia; species Devosia alba. The sequence continues at coordinate 10,488 of NZ_JAUYGL010000106.1, read as the reverse complement.
CGCGCAGCATGGCATGTACATCCATGTCGGCTCGCTGGCGGTGCCGCTGGAAGACGGGCGTTTTGCCAACCGCTCGGTGCTGTTCGCACCTGATGGGGCGACCATTGCCACCTATGACAAGATTCATCTGTTTGACGCCACGATCGCCGGGCTCAATGCCTATCGGGAAAGCGACACCTATCGCGGTGGCGAGATGGCGGTGACGGTGCCGGTGGATGAATTTATCCTGGGCATGGCGATCTGCTACGACATGCGCTTTCCCCAGCTGTTTCATGCCTTGGCTCAGGCTGGGGCCGGTCTGATGGCCGTGCCGGCCGCGTTCACGGTACCGACCGGTCAGGCCCATTGGCACGTGCTGCTCCGCGCTCGGGCGATCGAGACTGGATCCTATGTGATAGCGGCGGCGCAGGGCGGTCAGCACGCCAATGGCCGGGCGACCTATGGGCATTCCCTCATTATCGACCCCTGGGGGCGCATAGTGGCCGAACTCGACCACGATGCCCCCGGCATTCTCGTGGCGGACATCGCCGCCGATCAGGTCGCTGATGCCCGTGCCCGCATTCCAGCTCTGGCCAATAAGCGTCCGTTTGCCGGACCCCAAGCATTGCCGCTCTAGGCGTGCGCCTTCTATAGTCGAGACAGTGGGCCATCGGGCCCGAGAGAAATCTGATCGTGATCCAGTATGCCCTGCAATGTTCAAACGGCCACCAGTTCGACGCCTGGTTCGGCAGCGCTGCGGCGTTTGATGACCAACAGCGCCGAGGCCTCGTCACCTGTGTGGTGTGTGGCGACGGAGCGGTTGAGAAGGCGCTGATGGCCCCAGCCCTGACCCGCCCTGCTGGGGACAAGGTGGCCGTCAGTGCAGGGCATCCGGACACGGCCAAGATCCGCGAATTGTTGCGGGCCTATCGGCACAAGGTTACCAGCGAGGCCGACTATGTCGGCAACAAGTTTGCCGAAGAGGCGCGCAAGATACATTTTGAAGAGGTTGAGGCGCGCGGTATCTATGGCGAGGCGACGCGTGATGAGGTCGTCGGGTTGGCCGAGGATGGTATCGAGTTCCTGCCGCTGCCCGACCTGCCCGAAGAGCACAACTAGAGCTAAGCCCTACGCCCGATCAGTGCACCGTTCCGGGCGTCGCCGCCACTGGATGGCGCGCGACCCCACTAATCATCAGGAACAGAACAGATCCGGGAACTGCTTGGCCAGCTTGGGCACTGCGTTCAATACTTCATGCAAATGTACCCGCATCGCCTCATCAGCCAAGCTCGCATCGCCCGCTTCAATTGCATCGACGATGCGTCGGTGCTGGTCCACGATGACGTCAAGGGGCGTTGCGTCGGGTAGAGACAGGAAGCGGACGCGATCCATCTGAGCTCTCAGATTCTCCAGAACCCGCCAGGCGTGTTCCCGGTTCGCCAGGCCAGCAATGGTCTGGTGAAATGCCTCGTCAAGTCGCAGAAAGTTCAGATTGTCGGCTTCATCAAGCGCGGCCTGTTCGGCTACGATCGATCGCAGCTTCTGAACATCGGCGGGCGTTGCCTGTCTGGCGGCCTGATGCACGATGGCAATTTCTATGGCCTCACGCAGAAAGCGCGCGTTCTCGACCTCCGCCAGCGAGATCAGTTTAACAAACGTGCCGCGCTGCGGTCGAATTTCAACCAGCCCGACCTCGGCCAGCTTGATGAACGCTTCGCGCACCGGCTGTCGCGAGACGCCCAACTGGCGGGCCACTTCGACCTCAGACAGCGGACTTCCCGGTCGCAATTGCAGTTGGACGATTGCCTGGCGCAAGGCGCTAAAGGCTCGGTTTCCGGCCGTTGCTGCCCGGAGCTGGAGGTCATCATCGGCCAGGGTACTAAGAAAATCTGTGCTCATATTGACACCTGCAATACTACCATACTACCATACTAGCCTACTAGCAAGCGGTTGAGAAACGGCCGCAGGAGGAACCCATGAAACATACCCTGACAAGCGCACTATTTGTTGCCGGATTCGTAGTTGCATCCGGCATACCTGTTTTTGCAGCAGACCACACGTTGAGCGTCAACACGGCGCTGGCGACGTCTGATCCTCTCTACAAGGGTCTGGAGAGCTTCCGCGATGGCGTGGCAGCGGCGAGCGACGGCAAGATTGAAATCAAGCTGTTTCCCAATTCCCAGCTCGGCCCTGATGAGGACGTGCTTGAGCAAGCGCGTGCTGGCGCGCCGGTTGCCGTGATCGTCGATGGCGGGCGCCTGGCCACCTATGTCAACGAGTTCGGCGTGCTCGGTGCGCCCTATCTGGCCAATGGCTATGATGGCATTCGCAAGGTCGTCACCTCGGATCTGTTTGAAGGTTGGGTCGGCAAGCTGCAGGACGAAGCCCAGCTTCAGGTTCTCAGCTTCAACTGGTGGCAGGGCGAGCGTCAGCTCTGGACAAGAAAGAGCATTGCTACGCCCGACGATCTTGCTGGCCTGCGCATGCGCACGCCCGGGGCGCCGGTCTGGATGGAGACGGTAGCCGCAATGGGGGCTGTTGCCACGCCGATGCCTTTCGCCGATGTCTATTCGGCGCTGCAGCAGCACGTGATCGACGCGGTAGAAGCTCAGCTTCCCGCCGGTCAGGGCTCCAAGCTGTTCGAGGTCACCGATCACCTGACCAAGACCGCCCATATCAACCTGATCACCGGCATGGTGACCAGTGGAGAATGGTTTGAGGGGCTTCCGGCCGAGCTGCAGGTCGTGTTGCGTGAGGAAGCGCTCAAGGCTGGCGACGTCGGCTCCTATGGCACGCGGGACTCGCTGGCGCAGATTGAAGAAGAGCTCAAGGCAGCCGGCATGACGGTTGAAGAGGTCGATGTCGACGTGTTCCGCAAGGCCACGGCGGGCGTTTACGACAAGCTTGGCTATGGCGAATTGCGCGATACCGTTCAGGCTATCGCCGCTCAATAGTCCTGAAACCTCTCAAGGCCCCGGGACATCGGTCCCGGGGTCAGGATATTTGATATGTTAAAGCGCCTCACGCAGTTTGAATTTCTGGTCGCTGCCCTGCTGCTGCTCATCATTTGCTGTCTCGTGTTTGGCGCCGCTGTCATGCGGTTTTTCGGCCACCCCCTGATCTGGTCAGTGGATATGGCCCAGTTGCTGTTCATCTGGCTCTGCATGATTGGCGCCACCCGTGCCATGCGGGACAAAGCCCATATCGGGATCGATCTGGTGGTTCGCTATTTGCCGCGCCGGGCCCGGTTCTGGCTGGAAATGGCGATGTCAGTGGTGATCCTGGTATTTTTTGGCTTTCTGACCAGCGAGGGGACGCGGCTGACATTGATGAACCAGGAGCGGCGGTTCGGCGACAGCGGGCTGAGCTATGGCTGGGTGACGGCTGCGGTGCCGGTCGGCTGCGTGATGCTGGGGATCGCCCTGATCTACAATATGTGGCGGGCCTGGATGCAGCGCCGCGACGGGCAATCGCTGGTGTACTCGCGCTCTGCCGCCGAAGCCAGCATTACGGAAATATAACATGGCCCTGATTTCGATACTGTTTTTTGTGCTGATGTTTCTCGGCGCGCCGGTGGCGTTTGCCATCGGCATTTCCGGCTTCACGTTCTTCATGACCGAGCAGTCGATGCCGATCTCTATCGCGGTGCAGAAAATTGCTACGATGAGCCAGAGTTTTCCATTGCTGGCAGTGCCGTTCTTCGTCTTTTCCGGTCATCTGATGAATGAGAGCGGCATTACCGACCGCCTGTTCAAATTCGCCCATATCTCGGTGGGCTGGATGGCCGGCGGGCTGGGCCAGATTGCTATCGTTCTGTCGACCCTGATGGGCGGCGTTTCAGGATCTGCGGTGGCCGACGCCGCGATGGAGGCCCGCATCCTGGGGCCATCCATGATTGCCAGGGGTTACAGCAAGGGTTTTTCGGCGGCCGTGATTGCCGTCGGCTCGCTGATCACCGCCACCATCCCACCCTCGATCGGGCTCATCCTTTATGGCTATGTCGGCAATGTCTCGATTGGGCGGCTGTTTCTGGCGGGCGTCATTCCAGGGTTGCTGATGATGGTCGGCCTGATGCTGACGACCTATTTGATCGCCAAGCGCCGCGGCTATGTGGTGGCCGAAGCCAAAAGGCCGACTCTGAAGGCGCTGGGCAGTGCGGCGTGGGGGGCGAAATGGGCCTTGCTGTTTCCCGTAGCCCTGCTGGTGACCATTCGCGGCGGCGTGTTCACGCCGTCGGAAGTGGGCGCCTTCGCCGTGGTTTACGCAGTGGTGGTGGGCACGGTTCTGCATCAGGAACTGAGCTTTGAGAAGTTCAAGCGCGCCATTTCCCATGCCGTGGCCGATATCGGCCTGATCATGATCATTATTCTGATGTCGGGCATGGTCGGCTTCGCCATAATCTACCTGCAGGTGCCGCAGGGCATTTCTAGCTGGATGCTCACCGGCATCAGTGAGCCCAATCTCATCATCCTGATGGTGCTGTTCTTCCTGCTGATTGCCGGTTTCTTTGTCGAAAGCACCGTGCTGGTGCTGCTGCTGACACCCATCTTTGTGCCCGTTGTCACCGCTGCAGGTATCGACCCCGTGCATTTTGGCATCCTGATGATGTCAATTGTCACGCTTGGGGGCATGACCCCGCCGGTTGGGGTCGCCATGTTCGCGGTGTGCTCGCTGATGAACGTCAAGATCGAGGAGTACACGATCGAGGCCCTGCCATTCATCGCGACCGTGTTGGCGCTGATTATCGCCCTGCTGTTTCTGCCCGGCGTGGTGTTGTGGCTGCCCAACCTTGCCTTTGGCGGCTAGATTGAAGGATACCCCATGAGACAGACATGGCGCTGGTTTGGCCCGCCGGACCTGACCACAATCGATGACGTCGTGCAGACCGGCGCGGAGGGCGTGGTTACGGCCCTGCACCATGTCCCCTATGGTGCGGTGTGGACGCCCCAGGAAATCGCCCTGCGGCAGCAGCAGGTCGCAACGCGCCGCGACGGCACACCCTCCGGTCTGGCGTGGGAGGTGGTGGAAAGCCTGCCGGTCTCCGAGGCCATCAAGCAGCAGGACGGTGCCTGGCGCGAGCACATCGCCAACTACAAGACGTCGTTGCATAACATTGCCGCCGCCGGCATTGAGGTGGTTTGCTACAATTTCATGCCGGTGCTGGATTGGAGCCGCACCGATCTGCGCCACCGTCTGCCGTCAGGCGCGACCTGCATGCGGTTCGATATCAATGATTTTGCGGCTTTCGACATTCATATTCTGGCGCGGCCGGGCGCGGTCGAGGATTTCCCCGCGTCCGTGGTGGCGATGGCGGCGCAGCGCTTTGGGGCCATGAACGAGGCAGAGCGTCTGGCGATCGGGCGAAATGTAACGATGGGCCTGCCGGGCGCCACGGCCGGACTGACGCTTGATGAGATGCGGGCGCACCTCATCGCTTATGACGGCATCACGCCGGACCGGTTGCGGCAGCACTTTGTGGATTTCCTCAGCGAGATCGTGCCGGTTGCCGAACAGCTCGGCGTGCGGCTCTGCTGCCATCCTGACGACCCACCATTTGCCTTGCTGGGATTGCCGCGCATCATGTCGACCGAGGCCGATTATCAGACCATTCTTACAGCGGTAGACAGTCCGGCCAATGGGATGACGCTATGCTCGGGTTCGCTCGGCGCACGCTCCGATAACGACTTGCCCGGCATGATGCGACGGCTGGGGAGCAAGGTGCATTTTATCCACTTGCGCAATGTGAAACGCGAGACGGCGGCCCAGTTCGGCTCCTTCTTTGAAGCTGAGCATCTCAATGGCGATGTCGATATGGTCGCCCTGATTGCCGAGATCGTCGCGGAGGAGCGCTCCCGCAAGGCTCAAGGCCGCAGCGACGCTTCCATCCCAATGCGACCCGATCACGGCCAGGACATTCTCGATGATCTCAACCGTTCAGCGCAGCCGGGCTACCCCACGATCGGGCGTCTGAAGGGGCTGGCGGAGCTGCGGGGAGTATTTGCTGCGCTGGAGCGGCAGCAATAGCCCTGGCCTTCAAGTTTCCGGTATTTCGAGTCGCTCAACCACGGACACGACGAAATCGTAGGTTTTCCGATCTTCCATAATGGCGAAATCGATGTTGCCATTCTTGAGGTTCTCAAGAAGGGCATTGCGCGCCGCTATGGCGACGTCCTTGTCATTGGTTTCTTCTATATATTTCAGCAGGAACCCCAAGCTGAGATAGAGCGAATTGACGGCTATCTTGATTACTTCAAGATCAGCGCCAGAGGGGACTTCACTGTCATCGGTCATTTTCTATCCTGATCAAGATCGCCGGGCCAACCCGGCGAAATTGCGTGGGATTGGAGAGCGGCAGCAAGAGTGGCCTGCTAGCAAAATGGCCGGGAGCGCCATTTGTTCCCCTCAAGGCAATCCCGGTCATGCGTGAAGCAAGCAGATCTCGGTCTGGGACAGATCGCCGGGTTGGCAAAAGCGGCTCCTGCTGCCGCCCTGGTGGGTGTCTGTAGCCACATCGGTGCCAAAAACCGCCATTGGGGAAGAAAATACGCAAATACGCCGTTCTCCGGCTCGCACATTTTCACCCATCCCTGCTAAGGGACCACATCCGATTATCTTGCATCTCCATCTGACCAATTCCACGCCGATAGGCTTCTGGCCCGGCGCGAGTATGAACCGCGAGGCTAACTTGTCCATGATCGATGAAAAGCTTGTAACCATTTTTGACCAGTTGGTCCGCAGGAACGCGGGCGAGGTTGAGTTCCATCAGGCTGTTCGGGAGGTTATGGAGTGTCTGGGAAGCGTGATCGCCAAACGCCCGGACTATCTCGATCAGGCGCTGATCGAACGCATTTGCGAGCCCGAGCGCCAGATTATCTTCCGGGTGCCGTGGGTGGATGACAAGGGGCAGGTTGCGATCAACCGTGGATTTCGCGTGCAGTTCAATTCCGCACTCGGCCCCTACAAGGGCGGCATCCGCTTTCATCCATCGGTCAATCTCAGCATTATCAAATTTCTGGGCTTTGAACAGACGCTCAAGAACGCGCTGACCGGTTTGCCGATCGGCGGCGGCAAAGGCGGGTCCGACTTCGATCCCAAAGGCCGTTCGGACGGCGAAGTCATGCGGTTCTGCCAGTCGTTCATGACCGAGCTGCACCGCCACATCGGCGAATATACCGACGTTCCCGCAGGCGATATCGGCGTCGGCGGGCGCGAAATCGGCTATATGTTCGGGCAGTATAAGCGCCTGACGAACCGCTATGAGGCCGGCGTGCTGACCGGCAAGGGCCTGCACTATGGTGGGTCTCGGGCGCGCACGGAAGCGACTGGTTACGGCAATACCTACTTTGTCCAGGCGATGCTGGGAACCAAGAACCAGAGCTTTGACGGCAAGAAGGTCGTCGTTTCAGGCTCCGGCAATGTCGCCGTGTACACCGTCGAGAAGGTGCAGTCGTTCGGCGGCAAGGTGATCGCGGTTTCTGACAGCTCCGGCTATGTCGTCGACGAGGCCGGGATCGATCTGGAATTGGTGAAGGAGGTCAAGGAAGTGCGCCGGGGCCGCATCGCCGACTATGTCCGGTTGAAGGGCGAAGGGCGAAGTGCCCATTTCGTTGCGGCGGGCGAGGATTCGATCTGGAACGTTCCCTGTGACGTGGCCATGCCATCGGCAACCCAGAACGAACTGACCGGCAAGGATGCGCGCGCGCTGTTGAGCAATGGCGTCGTTGCCGTGGGTGAAGGCGCCAACATGCCATGCACCCCCGAGGCGGTGCGGATTTTCCAGGAAGCGGGCGTGATGTTTGCTCCCGGCAAGGCCGCCAATGCCGGCGGCGTTGCCACTTCCGCGCTGGAAATGCAGCAGAACGCATCGCGCGACAGCTGGACGTTTGAGCAGACGGAAACGCGGCTGGCCAGCATCATGCGCAACATCCATGACATCTGCGCCGACACCGCTGAAGAATATGGCGCGCCCGGCAATTATGTCCTGGGTGCCAATATTGGCGGCTTCATCAGGGTGGCCGACACCATGCGGTCGCTTGGCGTCATCTAGGTTTGAACGCGTTCGGCGCATGATTGCGCCGAACATTGCGGGCAGCACGCCAGGTCAGATGTCTGCTGGCAGCAGATGACGGCCCGGCCCGCGGATTTCTCCGCTGGATCGCATCGGCATCAAGTGGTGTGGGGTCAAGGTCGGTTCGATAGGGAGGGTGGAATCCCCGCTATCGAACCTAACCAGCGGGCAATCTTGGCAGACCGCCTTCGGCTGAGCGAGCGTCTAGCACGCGATCAGAGGTGTGTCACGAAAATGTCGTCAGGCCCGCAGGCAATCTGCGGGCCGTTTGCTTCATGTGTCCAGATCACCGAGATCGCGCACCGCACCGCGCGCAGCGGAGGTGGCGAAGGCAGCGTAGGCGCGCAGCGCCTGGGTAACATTGCGCTTGCGCGGCAGCGCTGGCTTCCAGCCGAGCTTGTCCTGTTCCTGGCGACGCCTGGCCAGTTCGGCCTCGTTGACCAGCAGGGTAATGGAACGGTTGGGGATATCGATCTCGATGGTGTCGCCTTCGCGCACCAGGCCAATGGTGCCGCCTTCGGCCGCTTCAGGCGAAACATGGCCGATCGAGAGGCCCGAGGTGCCGCCCGAGAAGCGACCATCGGTGAGCAGGGCGCAAGCCTTGCCCATGCCCTTGGATTTCAGATAGCTCGTGGGATAGAGCATTTCCTGCATGCCGGGGCCGCCGCGCGGGCCCTCATAGCGGATGACCAGCACGTCGCCTTGCTTGATCTGATTGGACAGGATGGCCTTGACGGTGTCGTCCTGGCTCTCAAACACCCGGGCGGGGCCGGTGAATTTGAGAATGGATTCATCGACACCAGCAGTCTTCACGATGCAACCATCAATGGCGATATTGCCCTTGAGAACGGCCAAGCCGCCATCCTTGGAATAGGCGGCATCGGCCGAGCGGATGACGCCGTTCTGGCGATCCAGATCGAGCTCGGTCCAGCGGTTGGACTGGCTGAAGGCCTGGGTGGTGCGAACACCGCCTGGCGCGGCCATGAAGAAGTTGCGCACGCTCTCGGAATTGGTGCGGGAGATGTCCCATTTGTCGATCGCATCGCCAATGGTCGGCATGTGGATGGTCGGCTCATCGCGGTTGATCAGGTTGGCACGGTCGAGCTGACCGAGAATGGCCATGATGCCGCCGGCGCGGTGCACGTCTTCCATGTGCACATCGGCCTTGGCTGGCGCGACTTTGGAAAGCACTGGGACACGACGGCTGAGCTGATCGATATCGTCCATGGTGAAATCAACGCCACCCTCGTGGGCGGCTGCCAGAATATGCAGCACGGTATTGGTCGAGCCACCCATGGCGATATCGAGCGTCATGGCATTTTCGAAGGCGGCCTTGGTGGCGATGGAGCGGGGAAGCACCGAGGCATCGTCCTGCTCGTACCAACGCTTGGCGATGTCGACGATGACGCGACCGGCTTCTTCAAACAAATGCTTGCGATCGGAATGGGTGGCCAGGGTCGAGCCATTGCCGGGCAGGCTCAGGCCGAGCGCTTCGGTGAGGCAGTTCATCGAATTGGCAGTGAACATGCCCGAGCAGGAGCCGCAGGTGGGGCAGGCGGCCTCTTCGACGGCCTGAACTTCCTCATCAGAATAATTGTCGTCGGCGGCCATCACCATGGCGTCAACCAGGTCGAGCGCCTGCAGCTTGCCCTTGAGCATGGCCTTGCCGGCTTCCATCGGGCCACCGGAGACAAATACCACCGGAATATTGATCCGCATGGCGGCATTGAGCATGCCGGGGGTGATCTTGTCGCAATTGGAGATGCAGACCATGGCGTCGGCGCAATGGGCGTTGACCATGTATTCCACCGAGTCGGCGATCAGGTCGCGGCTGGGCAGGGAATACAACATGCCGTCATGGCCCATGGCGATGCCGTCATCGACCGCAATGGTGTTGAACTCCTTGGCGACGCCGCCAGCCGCCTCGATCTCGCGGGCGACAAGCTGGCCGAGGTCCTTGAGATGGACATGGCCGGGCACGAACTGGGTGAAGGAATTGACCACGGCGATGATGGGCTTGCCAAAATCGTCGTTCTTCATGCCGGTGGCGCGCCAGAGGCCACGGGCGCCGGCCATATTGCGGCCATGGGTGGTGGTGCGGGAGCGATAAACGGGCATGGGTTCCTCGGACAGCATATGCGCCTGCAGATCTGGCGCGACAGCGTGCGCGCCATCCGCGCCCAGCCCGTGCTCGGCGTCGGTCCCGGCCACTACGGCCTGGTCCTGCCGGCGCACCGCACCAGCCAGGGCCTGCGAGAGTGGCGGCAGCTGATGGGGCCGCGCCGCAACGTGCCCTACCACGCGCACAACGAGTTCCTCGAGACCTGGGTCGACACCGGCATCGTCGGCCTGGCCGGCCTGGTGGGCCTGCTGGGGGCGGCCCTCTGGGTCGGCGTGCGCGCCGGGCGGCAGTCACCGGAGGCGGACGCTGCGCCGGCGGC
>NZ_JAUYGL010000104.1 GCF_030689745.1 Devosia sp. | reverse complement strand
TACCAGCCAGAGTAGCCGCCACGTTGCTGCTTGTTCCACTCAGCCAGCTCGGGGCTACCGAAGGTGAAGACGGGCGTGGACGGGCGATTGGCAATGGCGAGGATTTCTTCGGCTGTAAGGGACATGGCTGGCACTCCGTAGTGCGTTTTCGATGTGGTCATCATCACGCATCAGCGTGTGTGTCATCGCTAGAGTTCGCCGGAAGACGGAAATGCTAAGACCCCAAAATGGGGCCTGAGCTAATCCTGTCAGCCTTCGTGTCCCTTTTAAAATTCGGCGTCCGGCACAAAGCCGTCGCCGTTGCAGGTCTTGCAGGGCGGCTCATTACGCCATGGCGCTCGACCATCGCAGGTCGGGCAACCATGAAACGGCGAGCCATCAACCCAAGCACGCAGCACCTTTGCCAGTTTGGTCTGGTTGCTGGATTCGGCTTGCACGCAAGCTGCGAGGGTCGCCCGGTACACCTCAACATCTGTGATTGGTTCTGTATGCATGACTGTTCCTCTGTTCGGTCAAGCGCTAGCAGTAAGGCTGCTGCGTTGGTGTCGTCGATCTAGCTTGTACTCGGTCGCAAAGCCTCCATGATCGGTATCCCACAGAATCTCACCGAGGCGCACCAAGCAGTTTTTGATTCGTTTCTTGGGCTCCTGCGGGTACAACAACGCGCCAGCTGCCAGCAGTGGTTTTGCTTTCAGATATTGGCCTGACCGGGCGAGGCGGAAAAGGTCGGCGACAATCTCATCATCCGAGACGGGCTGGACCGTATCGTTTGGCTGGCTTACGCCTTTTGTCTCGACAATCATCGTGACTTCCTCCGTTGGGGGCTGGTGCGTTGTCATGCGTCAGGGTTGTGCCCGCAGTTACCACATAGGGTGTCCAGGACTTCTTTCTTGGTGCCGCACTGGGGACAAAAGAAAACGTCACCCACCTCGTAGACGATCAGTACATCTGCCACGCCTGCCACGCGGGAGAAGTAGCGAAAGCGCCCGTTCTCCCATGCCCAGTCGTGCATCTGGTCTTCGAGGAACACCGTGCGGTTGTGCAGCAGGCCGTGGCCGTTGTGGTTGAACTGTTCTTCATCCAGCAACGTTGCCACCTTGATGGGCTTACGCTCCAAGGCGAGGGAAATTCGCCCGTCTGCTTTGATGCCCCGGAGGATCAGGAAGTTTTTGGCAATCTGCATGGTCAGCTGTCCAGCCATTCTTCGAAGGTTTTCACCGGCCAGCCCAGGCTCTCGGCGTTGGCGCGGTAGATTTCGTAACGGTCGTGCTGGCTGCCCTGGTGCTGGGTGGCTGAGGGGAGCTTGTTGTTCTGATTGGCCATCGGTTCGGCACTCCATGCGATTGTAAGTGGTCTGATTTGCATGTGGCCATCTTCCACCGGGTATGGCTGTGTCACGGAGGGGGAGCAGATATTCTCGTTTCCGATGTTGAGGCGTCAGGATCGAAAGGCAGGAGTGGCTGCGTGGGGGCGCTCATGGCAATGGCACGGAGCCAAGCCAGAAAACGAAAAGCCCGCGTGAGCAGGCTTATTGGGGAATGGTGCTGGTGCTGCATTCGATCAAGGAAACAAGATTGGATTCAACGCCTTCAAATCCCCCACGCCGGCTTCAATCTCATCAAGCACCTCATCTGCCAGCCAATCGCTTACCCGCGCCTTACCCTCAAGCTCAGAGCGCAGATGTACCCGGTCAATGCTCGGGTGGTGTTTACGGTAATACGCAACGTGAGAGAGGGCTGCGGCGAAGAAAAGGCTATTCACCGCATTATCTCTGCTTGCACCTTCATCGTGCAGGAACTTGATGATCTTCTGAGCCAGTAGGTCTTCGCTGCCGGCGATCATGTGCTCTGGAAGCTCGCCTTCTGCACGCAGCTTGCGCAGTGCATGCATGATGTAACCGAGGCTAGGACTGCGCTTGTGGTACATGCTGTACCAGTTGCCCAGCCACTCGGCTTCTTCGAGAGTCATGCTTTCTTTCGCGAAAACCTCACCCCAAGTCTCAAAGGCGGATTCGGGAAGCCGTTCTGCTTCCGCCAGCCCCTGCAACGATTCGGCGAACCTTTTGACAAGGCGTCTACCTTCTAAACTCGGTGTCTCCGTGCCAAACAGGTTCAAAGTCCGATCCTCCAAAAATGAAATTGCTTGGTGTGTTGAACGGGTAGGCTCAATCAAGCCTTTGCCTGAAACTCACAATAGCCTTACAGGCGCTCACGAAAAAGGGGCCGCAGCCCCTTTACTCTTGGTTCAGATTGCGGGAGCTACGCCGGCAGGTCACTGCTTGTCAGGCCGCGTTCAACTTTCAAGGTCAGGTGGACAGTGATCCCATCATTGTCCTTGTTCTTAGAGGTCGTAACGGCATCGACATTTCCTCCGTCCAGCAGCCTGACCTGCTGATCGGCGATGTACACATCACCATCACCACCAGTGATTCGCATCAGATTTCGACCGTCGCGAAGGAAGTCACCGAAGCCAATTTCGTCGGCGTCCATGTGGTCAATGAGCACAGTGTCGGCCAGATCGATAAGGCTAAACAGGGCGTGGGTGGACTTGCTGGCGCTGTCCTGGGTATCGAGTTTGCTTTCAGCTGTAGCTGTGGTGTTCACGATGTTTGTCCTCTGGTTGAGTGCTCAGGCTGCTGCCTTAGCTATCTTGTCGATATTGTTCTGCCCCATAACTTCCAACGCCGTCCCCAAAAGCCCGAATAGGTCGCTTACGAGCCCAGTCGCCATAAGGTGCTCACTGTGGCCGTTTGCTTGGGTAATGTTCTCTACGAAATAGTCCACGCAGCCCTGAATACCGCAGGCGCTTGCAGCTCCGATGAGCTGTTCAGCGTGATTCCCGTTTAGCACCAGGAATACGCGCCCGGCCAATACGATTGCGGTCGTATTGCTGCCATATTCGGCGCTATGGCGGAGGTAGCTGATTGAGAAGTCACCAAAGCTTCGATATACATTCGGGGCGCGCACATTCGTAACAGGGCATGAGCTACCTGTCATGCCGAGCGCTCGCAGGTTGGTATTGCTGGTGTTCATGGGTGGTTTCCTAGATCAGATTCGGCGTTATCGATAGGGTGAATTCTCGCTTGCGTCTCGCCGTGTCACCGGATGGATGGGCGGTTACGGGAGAAAAGCTCGCCCCCCAACCTCGCCCCCGAGAGGCCACCACGACATACCCGCTGATGAGGCGGCACCGACTAAGCGCGCCCAGCCTTGAAGTAACCCTCTGCCCACGCAGAAGATGACTTGAGGCCCATGCACGCAAGGCACTTGTCGGCTTCCTTCCAGCCGAACAGCCACTTCCTGAGCGCATCAGAGGCGAGGCTATGATCACCGCCAGGATTGCGGGCAACGTTCCGCTGTAGGGCTTCAAGGTTCGTTATTTCGGCCTCAACGCTGCAATCCATGCTGTCCAGGTATTCCTCAACGAACGGATTCCCGCAGTTGCTGATCGCCGCAACGATCTGTTTTGCCATGAATGCCATATACCCGTTTACCGCCTTGATGCTCATCTGGTGTTCCTTGTTTCTGGCTGGTGGCCAATGCCTCGCGGCTGGCCGGATTCGTTTGGTGTGGTCATCTTCTCCCTTCGCAGGGCGTGTCATCGGTTACGATCAGGCAGAGGCAGCAAATGCTCGATGCCAGCATTGAGAACTGGGGGCGAGGGGAGGGCGCATGGGCTGCACCGCAATCGTTGATGGCAAGCGTGTGGTAGGTGCGTTCTTGCCTGATGAGGAATGGCGTCGAGTCGTGAAGCTGTCTAAGCAGCGGCAGGTATTCATGCCAGACACCAAGCTTCCCGCTTTGGCGAAGACCGTTCGGTGGCGTGGCGGGATTACCCGGTTCTTCTCTCACTTCCCAGGAGAGACACCCGAGGGCTACACCTGCAACGAAAGCCCAGAGCACGCAGCTCAAAAGCTGGCCATCTACGCTCGACTCCAAGAACTGGGTTTCACAGTAGAGCTGGAAGCCGGCATTGATGATTGGCGTGCCGATGTTCTGGTTGGGCCTTCGGCCTTCGGCCCATCACTTGCCATCGAGGTGCAGCTCACTCGACAGTCCGCTCAAGTCACCTACGAGCGCACAGAGCAGCGTTCCGCGTCAGGCGTCCCCACGCTATGGCTTTTCGGTAAAAACGCCAGCACGGGGCACGTTGGGGCTGACTTGCTGGCTTCAAACCCTGTGTTCGTAGCTGAGGACGCCACCCACGCAGCCGCCATTGCTCAATCCGTATGTTCTGGAGCGGCATTCTTCGACGATCTGAGTGGCTTCGAACAGACCCCCGCCCGGCCAATAGGGGTGAAGGTTGCGTGCAAGTGCGGGTTGAGTTGGTTGCGCCCGATAGGTGTTGTTCTGCTGCCCAACCGTATTCGCGGCGACCTCAAGCCGGTCTATGTCTCTTGTTCTGTCACGTCAGCTAAGAGGCGCGGGCGCTCGATCACAATGAGTGAGGCTGAGGATCACCTGCGCCGGTACTTGAAGGTCTTTTGGCGTGCTGCCGAAACCTACGGGATCACGGTTGGGGAATTCAGGATTGCTACGAGGGTGCGAACGGATGCTGGTGCTGTGTATCGCCGGGACTACGCCTGCCCCCAGTGCCGCTTGCGGGTGCATACCAAGGGTACAATTGGCTTCGGTACGCCTATCCCTGGTGATGAGCTGGTGCGGTGCCCCTTGCCCGTGGTCGCCCATGTGGATGCGAGGCCGGCACTAAAGCTAGAACCCGCTTGGTTCGCTGAACCCCACACCCCAAAGGTGGAATCGGTGATGAGTAATGCCGAATGGAAGGTCAGGTTCATTGACCGGGCGCGGGCCAGCATGCTCATGCTGGCGCCCGAGGATGGAGTTTATTGAGACTTGAGCCTAGCTACTGATCATCTGGAGCTTGTTGATGCTGGTGATCGCTCCGTTCCAAACCATTTCGTAGTGCGCTGCTTGAATGATCGAGGTCACGGACTTTGGCGTCAGCAGCGCCCAGCAGGTTTGTCCTTGAGCGCGTACTGAGTTGTAACGCAGGCCGGTACACCCCGCACGCTTGGCCTCAAGCCCGAGGCTATGGGCTGCTGAGTAGTCATCCGAGCTGTAGATCGGGTCATTCATCGCAACGCCGCAGGCATCACGCATGCCCGCCTCGGTGAATTTGCAACTCAGGCCACGGAACACGAACCGCTCGAACCGAAGCCCAGGTACTTTTGACCAGTACCGCGTCTGGTGGTGGCTAACCTCGGCAACAGCCGTGTCTATGTCGTCAGCCACATACAGGACACCAAAGCGCCCATCGCTGAACCGTGAGCCTTCCGGGTTGACGTGAGTAAACGGGGCCGTCGCATACGAGCAGCCGGTAATGCCGAATGGAATCTCTGCCCGAGGGATCAGCTCCAGCCTCCCAAGCTCGTTTAGGATTCGAGGATTGGTGATCGCTTGGACTTGGTACAGAACTTCGAAGTCCTCCGCGTTAGCCACGTCCTCGAACAGGGCAATAGGCGGGAACTTCGAGTTGACCAGCCGGTAGCCTTGCGCTGAGTCGCCTGCAAGCAGGGGAAGGCTATCAATTCTCACCAGCCACCCCCACGCAGAGCATCGATTCGCTTGTATGTCTCGAACAGCGATAGCAGGTCGCCTTGAGCCATGATTTCAAGGGGCGAGCGGCCATTGAAGAAGTCATTGTGGTTTTCCATGCGAGGGAAGCCATAGACGTTCTCAGGGTTGTCGAACACAAGACGCAAGGCGGCATGGCAGTTCAGGATGATGCTGGCGCGTTGCAGTTGATCAACGTCCAGTTCCACACCTTTGCCCTGGAGAGCGCGAGTGATCGTGCTTCGAGAGACGCGCAGGATATTGCAGGACTGCTCGGTTGAGGCGTCCCATTTCATCAGGATGTTCAGCGCGGTGCTCAACACAACGCGGGCCTGATCCTTTGTGAATGCTGCTGCTCTGGCTGGGGTTCCCATGACTGCTTTACCTATCTGCGTCTGTAGATTCAATTCTAGTATTCCTGTGTCCACAGATACAAGGTGCGCTTGTGACGGGTAGCGGTCAAGCCTGAAACCCCATCTTTGCGTCCGAGAACCACTCCGCCTGTCAGTCCATTGCCGCGTGCATGATCAGGGCGAGTTCATGCGCAATCTCGTTGGTCATGTTGAAGTGGAAGTCACGCTGCCAGTCGCCATTGCTCAGCGCTAGAGCCACACCCTCCCGGTAGGGTTCACCATCCGTTTGGCGCGTAACGAATAGCTGCGGGGCAGGAAGGTCGATTGGGTTTTGCGCAGGCGATCCACGCAGCACACGCAGAATGCGCTCGGCAACCTCTTTTGCCTCAGTACCGCTCAGCTGGAGCAGGGTCGATTCCGTTTCCATGTAGCGGGCGTCGATGTGATGGAGCGAAACCCCATCTTCGGTTACGACAACGATCAGGGTGGTCTTGTCGTCTTTTTCCCAGCTGCGGTAAATGGCGCTCTTGCGTGGGGTGATTGCTTTCATCTGGGCAGAACCTCGGTGCTGGCGCTGTGGCCTGATCAGTTGTTGTCAGGGAATAGCAGGTGCTTGGTGATGGTGCGCAGCTTTGCTGGTGCCCGGCCTGCACCCTTGCGGAATTGAATCCACTCCCGGTCACAGACCCCGCACGCAACCATGCCTTCTGGGCGTTCTTCCGTGAACACGCCCATGTCGCCAGACAGCCATGCGCGGTGCAGTTTGGTACGCGCCAGGAGGCGGCGCATTGTCCGAGGCAGCAGCAGGCCTTTGTAGCCGGCGATGTAGAAGCGAATACTGAGGCTGGTCATTTCGGATACCCCTTGTTGGTTCAAGATGGGTTAAAGGTAAGGGACGATCATCTGTGTCATCGCCTACCTGGGGATCGTTTGCCACATTGCTCAGACCCAAATACTGCTGCTGAGGAATGCCGATGTGTTATGCAGGTTACGCCTTGCGTGGCACTGCACTGGGAAGCTCGCCTCTCGACGCTGCAACCTCCAGTAGGGCTCGAACATCAGCCAGCCGCACCCGCCGCCCTGCAATCTTCCAGGCAAACGAACCGCTACGGCTTGCGTCAACAATGATGAGGCTAAGGCCGACTGATTCACCGTGCCGGCCCCACCGATCAGCGTTGGCTGCACGCTTCATTCGCTCAATGACCAGATCAACATCGGTCGCAGCCCCCTGATCGTCGTTGTGGGCCAGGATGACGACTCCATCCTCCACGGCCAGCACCCCAACACCGGGATTGGCCTCCATGTACTGATTGGCTTCCCGAATCCCTTCTTCGGTTTCCGGGAACTCGGCCATGACAAGAAACATGAGTGCGTGATGCAGGTGATACTTTGCCTCAGTGGTAGTAGCGCTCATGATTTGATCCTCTGGGGCGTACCCGGTCGTTGATTTGATGTGCCTATGGTGGGGCCAGTAGGCATGTGTCATCGGGTCTGCGTGAGGATCGTCGAAGCAGAATCTGCGGCGTGAGGATTCTGCCATCTGTAGTGGTGCCGCCAGCATCAAATGCACGCTTCTGATTCGGAGGGCGTCGCCAATTGCTCAATTGCCAGTCTCGGTCGCCGCCCAGCCGAGCCCGCAAACCAGCTCTTACCTGAAAACCACTGTGTTCGCCGTCAGGCGGGCATGAAAAAGGGGCCTTCTGGCCCCTGATTTCAGTAGCTGACTATCGCGTCTCGGAACACGACGATTTGCTGGTTCCCCATTCGATCACAATCCACGCCGCCTACCTCAGCGCCCAACAGGCTGCCAAGCCGGCATGCTTCGGCGATGTTCTCCACCACAACACCCACGCAGAACGTGCGACCGCACCAGTAACCCGGCGCTGGTTGGTAGCCAAGCTCCGGCAGTCGAGGGAGTAATGCCTTGGCAACGTCACTGACGGCCTTGAGCTTGCTTTCCTGCTTGGGCTGCACTTCGAGCCATCGTTTGAGCGAGGCCTTGACCGAGCCACGCCACACGGCACCGCCCTTGCTGCTCTCGTCGTAGTAGACGTTGAACTGCTCGCCTATGCGGATGCCCTTCGGTACGGCAGCCCGGCGAAGCACAGGGTGGTCGATCACGTCATAGTCCAGGATGCCGTTTTCGTCAGATACCAGTTCGGTCTTGATCGTTTCGAGTTGGGTCATGGCTTGTGCCTTGTCAGTGGTTGGTATGAGCACAGATTGAGGCAGGGAATGCTGTGTCATCACGCAGTCCAAGCTGCACGGCAAAAATCCTCACCGCATAAGCTTGGGTCTGGCAAAGGCTGGCCCGGCAAGCCTCTGGAGCTGGGCCTGTCTCAAAGGTTAGGACTTCGACTGGAGGTCCAGGGCAGTAAGGGGGCGATCAACCGTCAGGAGAATCCGGTAGGTGGTCGATTCGTCCTCTGGGTCGGAAGGGCAGGCGATGGCCAGCACCTCGCCAGTGGCCATAAGCACTACCTGCTGATCTTCAAAGTGGTAGTCGCAATCCTCAGCGCTGCTGATACGAAGCTGATCCTTGCCAGCCTCTGCTTCAACGTAGTGACCGTAACCGACCTCTACAGCCTCAACTGAGTCGATGAATACGGTATCCGCTGCATTAACCAAG
>NZ_JAUYGL010000103.1 GCF_030689745.1 Devosia sp. | reverse complement strand
CATGGGCGGCCTGCAGGCGAACAGTGGTGGGGTGAGCCGGGTGTGGTCTTTGCCTGCCGCACAGGTTCCACTCCGGCCGTGTGGGGGCGAGCGATCCCCGTGCCGCCGTACAGTTCCAAAAACCGGCGCCCCGAGGCGGTTCCGTCTCACTACAAAATCATACCAGAGGCGGCAGCCGCCTCGGGGCCCGTCCGCTTTCGTGAAACCCGCAACCAGGCGGCGCTTCCGCGCGCCGGTCTGCGAGGCAAGCTGCTCGCCTGACCTGCGAGCCTATTCCTCCAGATCAATGGCATAAATCTGAAGCGCCGCTTCGGGCGGACTGATCGGGACAAGCCAAGGCCAGGCCAGGCCGCCGAATTCCGGGACGCCGGTCAAGGCAGAATTGGGCGGAAGGCCGCGGCAGAAGACCAGGTAATCCAGCCCCCTTTCGCTGGCCACAGCCCGCGCTTCTGCTTCGCCGCCGCCGTAAAAGCGCACCATGTCGCGCAACCCGCCCTCATTGCGGTGATAGCCGGCAGAGACGATCGAGTGAGGGGTTTCCAGCAGCAATTGTGGTCCAATCAACAGGTAGGACATCATTCGGCCCGGTGGCAGGGCCGCGAGCGGCCCGTAGGCCGAGGAGTCGACACACGCTGCCAGATCTGGCCCCTCTTTGGCGGCAGGCGCGGGCGCGAACGCCGCATAGGCATTGCTGATAAGGCTCCAATGCACTGCGCCGCTGAAAGCCAGCACCGTGGCACTCACCAGGGCCGCCGACGCCAGGTTCTGGCGCGCGCGGAACCACGCCCAGGCATGCGCGACCAACCAGGCCGGGCCCGGCAATATGGCAATGTTCAGCAACCGGAAACCGCGCACCTGGAGGCAGAAGACCACCAGCAAGGCCAGGCAGAAGCCGGCCAGCACCATCCAGCGCCAGCGCCGGTGGGCCGGCACCATTGTCGTCACCAGCAACACGCTGGCCATGCCAATCACCGGCACGATGATCAGGGCAACCGATGGCCGCGCTTGTGCGGCCCAGATCCAGACGGGTTGGGCCTCGCCGATTGCCGGCATCAGGATATTGGCCAGATCGGGATCGAGATTGCCATATGGACCGTTGCGGCATTCAGGAAACAGCCAGATCACGATGGCAAGCGACAGCGTGCCCAGCACCGTCAGCGCGGCCAGCCTTGCCACCGGCTGCCGCAGGATTGGGCTCGCCACGACCACCACCAGCATCGACAGACCATAGCACACGCCGGCAACCACATAGGTGGCCGAGAGCGCGTCGCATGACGGCGTCAGCCAGGTCTGGACCGGGCTGGCCACCAGCAGGTGCAACAGCAGGGCCAAAGCAAAGCTCGCGGCAAAACCAAGCAATTGCGGTTGGCTGCGGCGCGGCTCGACAATCCAATAGACCGCAAAGCAGGCCATTGCGGCGATCACCGACGGCAGCACTTCTATGCCGATGGCAAGGCCTGTTGCCGCGAGAACTCCGGCGGCCACCGCCCAGCCCGTGCTGTAGCGGCCCTGCAGGCTGGCCAGGATCATCGCCAGGGTCAGGGCGATCTGCACATTGTGATGGTCGACCCGGCCGGGACTGAACTCGGTATAGATGGCGATTGCCATTGCCAGCAGGGCGAGGGCCGGAAGCCGGGCCGCGGCGCCGGCCACGCGCTCAGTCAGCTCGGCCACAAGCGCCACGACGGCCAGCAGCACCAGTAGCGGCCAGACGAAAGCCGCCCAATAGGGCGCTGCCTGATGCACAAAGGGCGTGAACACGGCAATGAGCAGCGCCAGTGGCGCATCGACAAGACGGGACCAATGCATTGGCCCACCGAAAGGCGCATTGTCCCGGTACTGCGTGGTATCAAACCAGGATTGTCCATTGAACAGATCAACGGCTTCGACCAGCCGCATGGCATCGTCGCCGGTAATGCTGCGAGCGCTGCCCGAAATCAGCGCCGTCGAGGCAAGTGCAAAGGCAATCACCGCCCAGACCAGGAAAACCTGGACCCATTTGCGTTCCACCCAGCCCATCCTCACCCCCGTCTTGGCGAGAGCAGAATTACGCTGGACGCGTTAAATACCTTTGAACAGACAAAAACGTCTTGAGCTATTGCCAGTTGCGGGGCGTCGGGGCCCCGTCCGCTTTCGTGAAACCAGCAGTCAGGCGGCGCTTCCGCGCGCCCCACATAACGCGTTCTCAGCCATCAAGAATCGGCTAGCCTGGTCCTTGCTTGAGGGTCAGCCATGTCCGCCATCATTTCCGCCAGCAACGTCACCAAGACGTTCCGCCAGACCAAACGCCTGCCCGGCCTGGGCGGCGCCATGGCCAGCCTGTTCTCCCGCCAGTTCACCGAGGTGCACGCGGTGGCCGATATCTCCTTTGCCATCGCGGCGGGCGAAGCAGTCGGCTATCTGGGGCCCAATGGCGCCGGCAAATCGACCATGATCAAGATGATGACCGGCATTCTGGTGCCCAGCGGCGGGAGCCTGAGCGTCCTCGGGCGTGAGCCACACAGCCACCGCATGACCAACGCCGCCGAGATCGGCGTCGTCTTCGGCCAGCGCAGCCAGCTCTGGTGGGATCTGCCGGTGCGCGACAGTTTTGCGCTGCACCGCCACATCTACGACATCCCCCAGGCCCGCTTCGCCGATAATCTCGCCTTCCTCGCCACCATGCTGGCCATGACCGATTATCTGGATCGCCCCGTCCGTCAGCTCAGCCTGGGCCAGCGCATGCGCGCCGAAATCGCCATGGCGCTGCTGCACGATCCAAAAATCCTGTTTCTCGACGAGCCCACCATCGGGCTCGATGTCGTCGCCAAGGACGCGGTGCGCAAATTCCTCGCCCAGATCAATCGCGAGCGCGGCACCACCATCATCCTGACCACCCATGATCTGCAGGACATCGAGGAGATCTGCCCGCGCCTGATCATGGTCGATGACGGCAGGCTGCTATTCGATGGCGAACTGCCCCGCCTGCGCGCCGCCCTCGGCTCCCGCCGCCGCCTGCGCCTTGAATTCGGCAGCGACCCCGGCCCCATCTCCCTGACCACGGCCCGTCTGGTCATCGATGAGGGCCTGGCCAAGCACTTCCTGCTCGATTCCGAAACGACCTCGATTCTGGACGTCCTGACCGAACTGGGCAGCGGCTACGATCTCAAGGATGTCGCCCTGGAAGAACCCGCCATCGAAGAGGTGATCCGCACCTTCTACCAGCAAAAACCCAATCTGGTGACCGCGCCATGAGAGCGCCGGCCTATGCCAATTTCACCGTCAACGCCTTCCAGACCCGGCTGGCCTATCGCAACGCCGTCTGGGCCGGTGCCTTTGGCGATCTGGTGTTCATGTTCGCCCGCATCGCCATCTGGGTCTCGGTCTATGGCGCGGCCTCTGGCGCCACCGTCGAAGGCTTCAGCCTGCCCGACATGATCACTTATGCCCTGCTCGCCGGACCGGTGCTGTATTGGGATTTCTCCCGCCTGGTCAATGAGGTGGGCAATGCCGTCCAGACCGGCGATGTTGCCGTTTATCTGCTCAAGCCCCTGCACTATCCCGCCTATCTGCTGGCCAGCCATATCGGCCATTTCCTGTTTGAATTGCTGCTCATCGTGCTCCCCATCGCCGTGATTGTCTGCCTGACCTACGGGCTCGTGCCACCCGTCAGCCCGTTCCACGGCCTGGCCTTCCTGGCCTTCTGGCTCCTGTCCTTTGCCATGCTGTTCACCCTGGCAACGCTGGCGGGGCTGCTGGCCTTCTGGCTGATGACGGTCTTCGCGCTGGAATGGTTCCTGATGAGCATCATGACCCTGCTCTCGGGTGGTCTGGTGCCGCTATGGTTGTTTCCTGACTGGCTCGCCGCCATTGCCGGGCACCTGCCTTTCGCCTGGGTCTCCTATTACCCGGCCGCCGTCTATCTCGGCAAACTCGACCCCGGCCAGACCCTGCTTTACTTCGCCATT
This sequence comes from Devosia sp., assembly GCF_030689745.1. Classification (GTDB taxonomy): domain Bacteria; phylum Pseudomonadota; class Alphaproteobacteria; order Rhizobiales; family Devosiaceae; genus Devosia; species Devosia alba. The sequence goes on along the minus strand of NZ_JAUYGL010000103.1, from coordinate 2,461 downwards.
GGCTGCGTCTGGCTGCTGGCCCTGCTGACCGCTCTGGGCTGGCTCTGGGCCCAGGCGCGCCATCGCCTGATCGTGCAGGGAGGCTAGGCCGATGAATCGCACCCTGCGCCTGATCCCTCACCTGATCGCCATCTTCGTGCGCACCAAATTCGAATATCCCGGCGCCATGCTGCTGGCCTGGTTCTCCCAGGCGACATCCTACGGCGCCATGTACACCGCCATCGCCCTGATCGTGACGCGCTTTGGCATGCTGGGCGGCTGGACCTGGTCGGAGATGGCCTTGTTGCTCAGCTTCCACCTGCTGGCCTATTCCACCGGCGCCTCATTCAGTTTCACTCAGTTTCGCGTCATGGAGGACATGGTTCGGCTGGGCACGATGGATGCCGTCCTGGTCAAGCCGATCAGCCCCTGGACCTATCTGGTCTTTTCCGGACTCAATATCGGCTATACCGGCCACATCATCCTGGCCGTCGGACTGATGGCCTGGTCCGTCACCCAGATTGATCTGGCCTGGTCCCTGCCGGTCGCCCTGTTCTTCCTGGCCACCCTGGTCAGCGGCGCCCTGGTGGTCTGCGCTTTGATGACCATGATCGGCGCCACCGCGCTGGTCTGGGTGCGTTCCCGCCATCTCTATTCGATCTTCTTCGGCTTCTGGGAACTGGCGCGCTATCCGATCACCATCTTCCCGGTGCCCATCCAGCTCATGCTGATCACCATCGTGCCGCTGGGCTTCATCAGCACGGTGCCGGTCGCCGTCCTGCTCGGCAAGCCCGTCCCCCTGCTGGGCGATTGGGCTGGCCTGGCCTGCCTGCTGGCCGGACCGATCATGGTGCTGATTGCCATGCTTCATTGGCGTTGGTGCCTGCGCAATTACCAAGGTGCGGGGGGCTAAACTTGGAGTCGACAACCGGCAAAAGCCGCGCTACACATCACCCCATGATCCGCACCGCAGCCACTGTTTCGTTTTGGTTTAGCTATCCGCTCTCGGCGGAGGCTACCGTGCGCTTGCTCTGATCTTACCCAAAGATACGACCAAACCCGAAGCCAGCCGCCCCCTACGAGGCGGCTTTTTTGTTGGCCGCCTCACCCCCCAAAAATCCCCGAGGAGACCACCAATGCTGAAATCCACCGATGATCTGCGCATCGGCGCTATCAAGGAACTCACCACCCCCATCGAGGTCATGCGCCAGCATCCGCGCACCGACGCAGCCACCCGCACCGTGATCAGTGCCCGCCACGCCTTCCACAATATCCTGACCGGCGCCGATGACCGCCTTGCCGTTGTCGTCGGCCCCTGCTCCATTCACGATCCCGCCGCGGCGCTGGACTACGCCAGGCGCCTCAGCGCGCTGCGCGACACCCTGGGCGACCGGCTTGAGATCATCATGCGCGTTTACTTCGAAAAGCCCCGCACCACCGTCGGCTGGAAGGGCCTGATCAACGATCCCAACCTCGATGGCAGCTTCGACATCGACACCGGCCTGCACACGGCCCGCGCCCTGCTGCTCGACATCGCCAATCTGGGCCTGCCCGCCGCCTGCGAATTCCTCGACATGACCACCCCGCAATACATTGCCGATCTGGTCAGCTGGGCCGCCATCGGCGCCCGCACCACCGAAAGCCAGATCCATCGCGAACTGGCCTCGGGTCTTTCCTGCCCGGTCGGCTTCAAGAACGGCACCGATGGCAATGTCCGCATCGCGCTCGACGCCGTCGCCTCCGCCGGCCAGCCGCATCATTTCCTCGCCGTCACTAAATCCGGCCGTTCGGCCATCGCCCAGACCACCGGCAATCGGGACTGCCACATCATCCTGCGTGGCGGCAAAGCCACCAATTACGACGCCGTCAGCGTCGATGCTGCCGCCAGTGCGGCCGAGACTGCCGGGCTGCCCGCTGCCATCATGATCGACGCCAGCCACGCCAATTCGTCCAAGAAGCCGGAGAACCAGCCGGCAGTGCTGGCCGATATCGGCACGCAACTGGCCGCTGGTGATCGCCGCATCATCGGCGTCATGGTCGAATCCAATCTGGTGGCCGGCCGCCAGGATCTCGTTGCCGGTCGCGAACTGGTTTATGGCCAGTCCATCACCGATGGCTGCATCGACTGGGACACCACCGTCACCGCGCTAAACGCTCTGGCTGACGCCGTGACCGCCCGCCGTGCCGCCACCAAGCAGCAAGTCGCCTAGCGTGTTCTCAGCAGAAGTGGTTCACTTCTGCGGTTCGAAACCGCGACCAAGCAAAAGCCTGGAGCATTTGACTGGCAGGAACTTGCCCTCCCCCTTCGGGGCGGAGGGCAAGATCGCCATGCACTGACCGCACGCTGACCCTTGACCCCCAAGCTGCAATTCTGTTCTGTCCCTTTATGGCCAACAACCCGCTGCTGCTCGTCCCCAACCTGATCACCATCGCGCGCATCCTCGCGATCATCCCGATTGCCGTGCTGGTGATGGATGGTGAT
>NZ_JAUYGL010000099.1 GCF_030689745.1 Devosia sp. | reverse complement strand
CATGGGCTTGAGCCAATTATTTTAGCACTTGAGCAAAGCCGGCTGATGCCGGATGACATCAGCTCGGCATTCGCGCTGGCCTATGCGCGATGGTGGCTTCCCACTGCCATCGATGCGGATCCCGTAATACGCCAATTCAAGCGTTTCCAGCATGAAGACGCATTGGCCGATTTCCGGATACTGGATGATATGGCGCAAAAAAGCGCACCGCGCGAAATTCAGCGTAAGCTGTCGAGGAACTTGCCGAACCCTCATGAAGTGCCGAGGAGGTCCGAACTCGGGCTCCTGCGCCATCAGATGGAACTGCAAAGACCGAGCAAATCCATCCGTGACATGATTGCCGGCATGCCGGAAACCTTCGGCAAGCTTGCACCGTGCCTTCTGATGTCACCGCTTTCTATCGCGCAATATCTGCCGGCGGACCAGGCACTTTTCGATGTGGTGATCTTCGATGAAGCTTCGCAGATCACCACGTGGGACGCGGTCGGCGCGCTGGCGCGCGGTCGACAGGCCGTGATTGTCGGGGATCCGATGCAACTGCCGCCGACCAATTTTTTCGGCAAGACAGATAGCGATGACACCGATCCGGAGATCCAGGAGCATGACAAGGATCTCGAAAGCATTCTCGACGAAGCAAAGGTGTCCGGCCTTCCGGTTCTCGAGCTCAATTGGCACTACCGCAGCCGTCATGAATCGCTGATCGCATTCTCGAATTGGCACTATTATCGAAACAGGCTGATCACATTTCCCTCGCCCGTCACCGAAGACCGGGCAGTTTCGCTGCGCCATCTCGCCAACGGGATTTATGACCGGGGCAAGAGCCGCACCAACACAACCGAGGCCAATGCGATCGCCAGTGACGCTGCGGCCCGCATGCGCGCCTGGCTGAAATTGCCCGAACCCGAGCGGCCGACGCTCGGTGTGATCACTTTCAATAGCCAGCAGCAATCTTTGATCGAGGACCTTCTGGATCAAAAGCGACGGGACGACCCTGAACTGGAATGGTTTTTCGCCAGGGAACGGATCGAGCCGACCGTGGTCAAGAACCTGGAGAATGTGCAGGGCGACGAGCGCGACGTGATGCTGTTTTCCATCACTTTCGGTCACGATCGTGCAGCTAAATTAACAATGGATTTCGGTGCTCTCAATCGCGATGGTGGTGAGCGCCGCTTGAATGTCGCCGTTACCCGGGCGCGGCAGGAGCTCGTGGTCTATTCGTCCATCACTGCAGACAAGATCGATATGGGTCGGAGCAAGGCCATCGGGGTGCACCACCTGAAGACCTTTCTTGATTTCGCCGAACGCGGCGCCGTGGCGCTGCCGGCGGTTGATAAAGGCTCGGTGGGAGGTTTCGATTCGCCGTTTGAGGAGGCTGTTGCCGCCGAACTAGATGCGAAGGGTTGGACCGTCATTCCGCAAATAGGCGTATCTGGCTTTCGGATTGATCTTGGCGTTGTTCACCCGCACAAACCGGGGACGTTCTTGGCCGGCATTGAATGCGATGGCGCGACATACCACAGGTCGGCCACTGCTCGCGACCGGGACAAGATCCGCGAAAAAATCCTCCGAGGTCTTGGCTGGGAAATCCTGCGGCTGTGGTCACCCGACTGGTGGCACGACAAGCAGGGCGCGACAGACCGGCTGCACGATGCGCTACAGCGACTTGTGACCGCCAGCGCCGTGAAGGATGCAGACCGAAACGAACAGCATCGTTTTGACCTTTCTGAGCCTGAAGAAGCTAATGGCAACAGCGGCGCCGCAGACTTTGATGAGGCCGATAATCTCAATACCGAGAATACTGACCTCGATGCGGAGGAGGACGCTCCGGTCTTATGAGATCCACTGATCGAGAAGTTCATGGCAAATGAAGATGCGCCGCTGCGCCTGAATTCGGCGGAAGCCGCCGATACTGCTCCTTTTAGAAAAGCAGATCTGTCTAGCATCAAAGCGGATCCCGACTCCTTTTACGAATTCGGCTACCGATCGGTAATCGACCAAATGATTGCGAGAGTTGTCGAGACCGAAGCCCCGGTCCGCGCCGACGTCGTGGCTCACATCCGCAGTGATCTCGAACTGAACCGGGCGACCCGTTTTTTGCTGAACGACCATAGCGCGCGTGCGGATCGCCGGTCCACTCACTAGCGTTCCGATCTTCAATTTCACCAGATCGCAACCGCGCAGCTTGCTGTCGATTGCGAGATCGAACAGCGCCCGGTCGCGCATCCGTCCTTCTCGATCGAGGAAAAAGCGGACCGCCCAAATCTGGCGTTGCTTGAGCGGCTTCTTGACACCTACCATTCGATCGGCGTTCCATGCTGGCCTGCCGAGCGCGGCAGGATCGTATTGTGCAATTCCCATTTCGAAACTCCTTTGGCCAAAATCGGCCGTCAGGAGGATAGGCGAGCATGATGAACCAAGGGGCCGGTTGCGGACAGGCAGGCTTTCGACAGCGAAACGGCAAAAGCTGACATCCAGCCAAGCCGGTGATTGGTCAGGAGCCGCGAATAAAGCCGTCGTTACGGTATCCGTATTCGCTCGCCAAAAGCTGCCCTACATTCAGACATTTGCCGCGCTCAAGTTGCGAAAGGCACCTCGGAGGCATTTGAAGGACGGTATGCGCCAAGGCATAAAGATTGTCGAAAAAAGCAAAAACGGCTTTCCGGATTTCCGTCCCCGCCGCGATCAGTGGAGACGAGCGGGCTTTTGGGACGCTCGCAAAACCGCTGTTGCATAAGGCAAGGGGGCATAATGGCTCGAACATTACAGAAAATCGGCGACGACGGCCCCCTCGTTCGCCCGGATGCCGTTGAAGCGCAAATCGACGCGGCTCTCACGCTTACTCCCCAGCCGCTTCTTGCCCGGCTTGCCATCACCGACCCACGAGACGCCGACCATCTACGCTCAGAGACGCTCGTCCACTTGGTCCGGCATGGGCGCCGGACCGGCGATCAAGGGCTGATCAGCCTGGTGCTGCCGGTTCTGCTCGCTCGCTGTGAGGCAAATCTGATTGTTAAGGTGCCGGACGGCCAACTTCCGGAAGCCGCCACCGTTCGGGAGGACATACTGGGCGAGTTCAGCGAACTGTTCGCCAGCGACGGCACAGGCAAGGATCCCGCCGAGCTGGACTTCTATGAGTGCAAATTCAATCGCGCCTTCCGCTTCTTCCGGATCGACGTCGTCCGCCGCGAGGCGGGGCAGCTCAAGCACGTGGCGCAGATGCCCGAGCCCGACGAAGACAGCGAGCCCGAACCCCATGACGAGGTATTCGCCCGGGTGTCTGAGGCGTTCCGATCGCCGGCGATGCAGGACGGCGACGTTTTCCGGTCCGAGCTTCACGATGCGATTCTAGAACTGCCGCCCGACGAACGTGACGCGGTAATCCTCGTTCACGCGCTCGGCTATCAGGAAGAGTCCGACGATCCGGGCGAGGAGACCGCGGCAACACGCTGCGACTGCACCGGACGCACAATTCGCAACCGACTGACACGGGCGGCGACGAAGCTGGCCCGTTTCAAGGAGGATCTATGACCCCGACACTCACCGCCAGCCCGCCCGAGCTAAGGGAGGCGCTTTATGCCTTGTCGATCGCAAAGGACGTCCCCGACGCAGCCTTGCTCGACGATGTCGTACGTCGTTTCCCGCAGTTTGGCGGCGAACTGACCAACTTCGCGATCGCGATCGCCATCGACGCGCTGCACGGTGATGCGGTCGTCGAGGCGGCCGAGGCTGCGCTTGATCCGAATGTCTTGAGCCCGGCCGTTTCGCGCGCCATGAGCCGATTCCAGAACCGGCTGCATGCGGTCTCGGAGCCGACGCGCCTGCCGGCTGCCACAGTTCGATCGGTCTCGGCGGACGCAATAAATCCGTTCGCATCACTCTCGCGCGAGGACTTTCGCGGGTTCGCGAGGCGGCTGGACGCTAGCAGCGTCTTTGTGGCCAAACTGAGAGATCGGCAAATCGAGCCCGACACGCTGACGCCTGGATTCCGAAAGCGGGTCGCCGATAATCTGCACGCGCCGCTCGATGTGATCGTCGCTCACTTTGCGGCTGCTCAGGGCGGTGCGGCGGGCCCACAATTCTATAAGGCGGACGGCAAACCCAACAACGGCGGCCGCCAGACCTTCGAGGAGGCCGTCCGGAGTTCTGGCTTGAGCGAGGCTCAACAACGCGCGTTGTTGGCGCTCTAGTCGATGGATGCGTTCGAGCCGATCCGGTCCGCCGCCGCAGCCCTCCATCAGGCGCTGGTGGCCAAGGGTGCGGACCCGCTCAATCCTTTGGCGCTGGTCGAGGCGGCTGCGGCGGATCTCGACCTCGAGCTTGTCTGGCTGCCTGCCGGCGATCCGGCGCTGAAGGGCGCGCGCGCGCTCTACGATGACCAGAGCGGCAGCATCTGCTGCGAATCCGGCGGCAATGGGTCTGTGCGGGCGTTGCTGGTTGCGCACGAGATCGGGCACGCCCGGCTTCATGCCGGCTCGGCGACCTGCGCGGCGGCGGACATTGACGCTTCGCGCTCTACCGAAGCCGCGCCCGTCGGGCTGCAGCGCGTCGAGGATTATGGCGCGCGCGAGCGCCGCGAGCTTCAGGCGAACGTCTTCGGACGCGAGTTTGTGCTTCCGCGGGCTCTCGTACGACGCCTTCATGTCGACCAAGGGCTTGGCGCCGCGGCGATCACCGCCCGGACCGGGCTCCCGATCGCGCTCGTCCGCCAACAGCTTTTCGATGCCTTGCTTTTGCCCGAGGCCGAGCTCGCTGCGGCGGGGTCTTCACCCGCTTATGTGCCGCGGCCGGACCCGTCGCAGGACCGGGCGGCCGCGCATCGCGGCTCGCCGTACCAGCTCCAAGCGGGGCCTGGCACCGGCAAGACGCGCACCCTCGTCAGGCGCGTGACCTCGCTGGCTTCGGAGGGGATCGATCCGGCGGCGATGCTCATCCTCACCTTCTCGAACAGGGCCGCTGGCGAGCTTTCGGAGCGCCTGTCGAGCGCGCTGCCGGAGGCCGCGCCCAAACTCTGGGTCGGGACATTTCATGCCTTCGGGCTCGATCTGGTGCGTCGTCACCATGATCGGCTCGGCCTGTCGTCGAAGCCCGCCCTGTTCGACCGCAGCGATGCGATCGAACTGCTTGAGGAGATCCTGCCGACGCTTCCGCTCATCTATTATCGGAATCTGTGGGATCCGGCGATGGTGCTCCGTGACGTGGTCGCGGCGATCTCGCGCGCCAAGGACGAGATGGCAGATCCGGCGCGCTACCGCGCGCTGGCCTTGGCGATGCGGGATGCGGCTGGCGCCGACGAAGACAGGCAGGTCGCGGCGGCCAAATGCCTGGAGATTGCGGACATCTACGATCTCTACGAGGACGCCAAGAGCCGCCATGGCGGGGTTGATTTCGGCGACCTGATCATGTTGCCGGCGAAGCTCCTGGAGACGGATGCAGCAATCCGGACGGCGGTGCAGCTGCGCCATCGGCATGTCCTGGTCGACGAGTATCAGGATGTGAACCGGGCCAGCGCGCGCCTGCTCAAAGCGGTCGTCGGCGACGGCGAGCGGCTCTGGGTGGTCGGGGACTCGCGGCAGTCGATCTACCGATTTCGCGGCGCGTCCTCGGCCAACATGGCGCGGTTCTCTACGGACTATCCGGGCGCCGTCGTCGACCAGCTCGGCGTCAACTACCGCTCGACCGAACAAGTGGTTCATGCTTTCGCGGCGGTCGCTCCGCATATGGGCGCGTCGCACGGCATGCTTCCGCTCGCGCTCGAGGCGGATCGGGGCGCGGGGCCGGGTAAGCCCGAGATTCGCCGCTTCGAAACCCTGT
>NZ_JAUYGL010000083.1 GCF_030689745.1 Devosia sp. | reverse complement strand
CCGAAGGCCGGCGCGTCGCAATCCATGATCGCGCACATCCGGTCGCGCGTCACCTTGGCGACAATCGAGGCGGCGGCAATCGACACGCTGCGACCATCGCCGCCAATCAGCGCCAGCCCATCGCAGGGCAGGCCCAGCGGCACGTCACGACCATCAATCAATACCCGGTCCGGCCGCAGGCTGAGCCCGCAGGCGGCCTGGGCCATGCCCCACAGCGTCGCGCCGCGAATATTGCGCGCCAGGATGATCGACGGCGGGGCCACCACCACACTGATCGCCAGGGCCGAAGCGAATACCAGCTCAAACAGGATTTCGCGCTGCTCCTGGCTGAGCTTTTTGGAATCATTGAGCCCGGCGGGAATGGCGGCCGGGTCGAGCACCACCGCTGCCACCACGACCGGACCGGCCAGGGGACCACGTCCCGCCTCGTCGACACCGGCAACCACGCGGGCGCCCCGGGCCTGGAGCCAGGCCTCATGGCTGTAGTCGGGAGCGGTCTGGGGCGGCGAATCGATCAGCATGGTCGCAGCATCGTCCTGGCGCTGTTCAAGTCAAGCGAGCCGGGCGAGCAGAGCTTCACCATCGGGCACGAACAGGTGATGGCCGCGGCGGTTGGTCTCGTGGACGAAATCGTGCAGCGCCTTGCTGGACGCAATGGCGGTGGCAATGTCGCCCTGGATCACCAGGCGCCGGCCATATTGTTCCATCTTCTGGAACACCTCGCCGGCAAGGCGCGTTTGCAGATCGAGAAAGCCGGGCGCCAGCCGGGACACCGGCACGACAATAATGTCGGGGTCGGCGGCATAGGTCTCCCCGATGAGGTCGGGGCCGGTCAGGTCTGCCCCCAGCAGGCCGCCCTCGGGCGGGAGTTCGCAGATGACGATACCCTTGTGCGCGGTGACAATCATGTCGATCTCCCTGACTTAACCCTGTGACGAGCCCAGGCTATGGGTATAGTAGTGGCTGCCGGGGGGGCGCCAGAACAAGAGAAACAGATGATTTTCCGGACCGGCATCGTACTTTTCGCTGCTTTCGCCTGCGCAGTCCCTATCGCCGCCGAGCCCTTCCATCATCCCTTTGGCGAATGGCGCGAATATCATCGCGACTGGCTGGCGGCGTGCCCCGATGTGATCGACGAGGGAGCGGCTGATTATTATGGCTATTCCTGTTTCGCCAGCACCGGCAGTCAGCAGCTCAACGACGCCGGCCAGCCAGCCTACAAGCTGACCGTGCTGCGCAATCGCCTGACTGGTGCGCACGATATTGCCGTGACCATTGCCCTCGATGACGCGCAGACCGACACCAGCGGAATGCTGGAGCTGAGCTTTGCCGGTGACACCACCATACGCCTCGATTTTGCCAGCGACCTCGAAACCCGCCACAATACGCTCAATCAGTTCTTTGTGGTCGACCCCGCCCGCACGGCAGAGGTGCTTGAGAAGATGAAACAGCGCAATGCCATGACCCTGACCGTCCCCTTGATAGATGCCGCCAGCGCCGAACGCAGCACCCACACGGTGCGACTGTCGCTGCAGGGCGTGCTCGCCTCGATCGATTTCATGGCTGCGTTCGCCCGCAAGGTCACCCAATACTAGCCACGCCCCTTCCAAAACCCCGGAACCCTTCATGACCCCGACGCCCGGCGCCGCGCTGCTGTTTGATATCGATGGCACGCTGGCCGATACCGATCCGGTGCACCTGGAGGCCTTCAACCGCGCCTTTGCACCCTTCGGTCACCATTTTGACCGCGCACGCTTTGCCCGCGAACTGCAGGGCCTCGCCAATGTCGACATTGCCCGCACGCTGCTGCCCGATCTGTCTGCCGCCCAAGGCATGGCCGTGCTCGACGCCAAGGAAGCGCTGTTCCGCGATCTGGCAGCCTCCTCCATCCACGCTGTCCCCGGGCTGTTTGCCCTGCTCGATCTGGCCGATGCCGCCGGCATCGCGATGGCGGCAGTGACCAATGCGCCGCGCGCCAATGCCGAGCTGATCCTTGACGGGCTTGGGATCACCCATCGCTTCAAGGCCCTGGTGATCGGCGCGGAACTGGCGCATGGCAAGCCCCATCCGCTGCCCTATCTCGAAGGGCTGCGGCTGCTGGGCGCCGATGCCGCCGTTTCTGTCGCCTTCGAGGATTCGCGCACCGGCATCGCTTCGGCAACCGCCGCTGGTCTGGCCACTATCGGCATGCGCACCAGCCTCGACGATGCGCAATTGCGCGCCGCCGGCGCGGTGCTCACCGCTGATGGCTATGACGATCCGGCCGTGCTGGACTTCATCGGCACCTGGCTGCGCAGGCCCGCCACCGCCCAGGGCGGGGCCTAGAACAGGCTCATCTGCGCGCTTTCGAGCTGGGGCGGCGTGAACAGGTCATTGCGCAGGCCGGGCAGCTTGCCATCGAGCCCATAGCGCTCCCGCGCCTTGTCGAAGCGCTGGCGCAGCAGCGTGGCATAGGGGCCTTCGCCCGTCATGCGGGTGCCGAAGCGGCTGTCATAATCCTTGCCGCCGCGCGTATCGCGCACCAGCGACAGCACATGGCGCACCCGATCGGGGAAATGCCGCAACAGCCATTCGCGGAACACGTCGCGCACCTCGCCCGGCAGGCGCAGCAGGATCATCTGCGCGCTGCTCGCCCCCTGTGCCGCCGCGGCATCGAGAATGCGTTCGAGCTCCATATCGTTGATCGCCGGGATCATCGGCGAGGCAAACACCGCCACCGGCACGCCGGCTTCGCTCAGCAGCCGGATAGCCTCCAGCCGGCGGGCCGGGGAGGAGGCGCGCGGCTCCATGCGGCGGCTCAGCTTGTGGTCCATCGAGGTCATCGAAATGGCGACCTTGACCAGGCCCAGCTTGGCCAGTTCGCTCAGCAGGTCGAGATCGCGGATGATCAGCGAGGACTTGGTGGTGATCATCACCGGGTGCCGGGTCTCCAGCATCACTTCGAGAATGCCGCGCGTCAGCTTGTGCTTGCGCTCGGCCGGCTGGTAGGGGTCGGTATTGGTGCCCATGGCAATGGGCTTGACCCGATAGCTCTTGGCCGACAGCTCAGCCCGCAGCGCCTCGACGGCATTGGTCTTCACATAGATATCGCGCTCGAACTCGACCCCGGCCGAATGGCCCAGAAAGGCGTGCGTTGGCCGGGCATAGCAATAGGAACAGCCATGCTCGCAGCCACGATAGGCGTTGATCGAGCGCTCGAAACCGATGTCGGGACTGTCATTTGAGGTGATGATGGTCTTGGCGCGTTCGGCATGCTCGACCGTTTCAAAGATCGACAGCGGCTCGACATTGTCCCAGCCATCGTCAAAGGATTCGCGGGTCTGCTTTTCAAAGCGGCCACTGCGATTGCTCTGCGCGCCGCGGCCGCGAATGCGGTCCACTTCGAGCAGTTCGCGCCGCGCCAGATCGGCGTCGCGACTGCGGCTCAGCCGCTCAAGGGCTTCAAATGACGGAGCTTGATAGAGGGCCATGCGAACATCTCCTGCCGAGGTTGGAGCAGTCGAATCGTGACTGAACAACGCTTCAGTGATGTAGCAGTTCCATGGGAACAGAACAAGAACATTAGCCAGGCCGCCGGCGCTGGTGTAGCGCGGCAGCAACAGCGTCGATCCAACAAACCCGGTCCGCACAGCTACGAATAGACGAGCGTGTCGAACCCGACTATGCCAAGCGCCCTGCCAATCACATCCGCGTCATCGCGAGCCGGCCAGCGCACGCCACCTTGATGCTGCGCAGCGGTGTCGCCGCCGCGATTGAGCGTTCTGCTGACAGCCGATGTCACAGGAATAGTTCAAGACCACGTCGAATATGACTGGGGCCGTTCGTCATCCTGACGACGCCTGCCGATCCGAGGGAAATCATTGATGACGACCGAAGCACAATTCACCGACTCCGCGCTGCCGGGCGCGCTGGCACCTGCCGATAACGCGGCGCGCAACAAACTGGTCATTGCCCTGCTGCTGGGCTCCACTTTTGTCGTCTTTCTCAACGAGACGATGATGAGCGTGGCCATCCCCCATCTGATGGCTGATCTGGGTATCCAGGCCAATATGGCGCAGTGGCTGACCACCGCCTTCCTGCTCACCATGGCCATCGTCATTCCGATTACCGGCTTTCTGCTGCAGCGCCTGAACACCCGCCCGATCTTCATGCTGGCCATGGCGGTTTTTACCGCTGGCACGCTGATCTGCGCCGCTGCGCCGGGTATTGAACTGCTGATTTTCGGCCGCGTCATCCAGGCCGTCGGCACCGCCATCATGATGCCGCTGCTGATGACCACGGTGATGACCCTGGTGCCGCCGGAAACCCGCGGCAAGACCATGGGCAATATCTCCATCGTCATCTCCGTGGCGCCCGCCATCGGCCCCACCATTGGCGGCTTCATCCTGGCCAATTTCGAGTGGCGCTGGATGTTCATCCTGATGCTGCCCATCGCCCTGGCGGCGCTGGCCCTGGGCGCGCGCAAGATGCAGAACGTCACCACGCCGCGCTATGCGCCACTCGACATTGTCTCGGTGATCCTCTCCGCGCTGGCCTTTGGTGGCCTGGTCTATGGCCTGTCCAGCCTGGGCGAAGGCGAGCAGGCGGGGGCCGCCTTCCCGATCTGGCTGCCGCTGGTGATCGGTGTGGTGGCCATGGTGGTGTTCGTCTGGCGCCAGATCGGGCTGGCGCGGCAGGACAAGGCGCTGCTCGATCTGCGCACGTTCCAGTCCCGCAATTACACCGTTTCGGTGCTGACCATGGCCATCGCCATGATGGCGCTGTTCGGCGTGGTGATTCTGCTGCCCATCTATACCCAGAACGTGTTGGGCATAGACACGCTGCAGACCGGGCTCCTGCTGCTGCCCGGCGGCCTGCTGATGGGCCTGCTGGCGCCTTCGGTGGGGCGGCTTTATGACCGCATCGGCCCGACTAGGCTGCTGGTGCCGGGCACGGCACTGGTGTCACTGGTCCTGTGGGCCTTGACCCGGGTCGATCAAAACACTTCGGTGTGGGCCATTCTGACCGGCCATATCATCATCAGCGTCGGCCTTGCCCTGATCTTCACGCCCCTGTTCACCGCCGCAATGGGCTCGGTGCGGATGGACATGTACTCTCATGGCAGCGCCATTCTGGGCTCGGTGCAGCAGGTGGCCGGGGCGGCCGGCATTGCCCTGTTCGTGGCCCTGATGACCATTCGCACGGCCAGTCTGGCGGCGGATGGGCTGGAGCCGGTCAGCGCATTGGCCGGCGGCATTCAACTGGCGTTTCTGGTCGGGGCGGTGATTTCCCTGTTCGCCATCGTCACCGCCTTCATGGTGCGCAAGCCGGAGAACAACATGCCCGGCATGGGTCACTAGCCCAAACATCAACGGCGCCCCGCGGGGCGCCGTTTTTTTATCCCGCTCCTGTTGGGGCGCTCAGCGCTCGTCCAGCCGGGGCATCAGTTCGACGAAGTTGCAGGGCTTGTGCCGGTAATCGAGCTGATGGGTAAGAATACCCTCCCAGGCGTCGCGGCAGGCGCCGCGCGAGCCGGGGAGACAGAACACGAAGGTCGTGCCGATCAGCCCGCCGGTGGCGCGCGACTGCAGCGAGCTGGTGCCCACTGTGGTCGCCGAATACTGGTGGAACAGTACCGAAAAGCCGTCCATCCGCTTGTCGAACAGCGGCTCGACCGCTTCAGGGGTTACGTCACGACCGGAAAATCCGGTGCCGCCGGTGGTCAGGATAACGTCCACGCCCGGGTCGGCGACAAAGCCCTGCACGGACTGGCGAATCAGCTGGATATCGTCGCGCACCACCACCCGCTCGGCGCAGCGGTGCCCATCGGCCTCCAGCAGCGACTTCAGCAGGGCGCCGCCGGTATCAGTCTCGAGGGTTCGCGTGTCGGACACGGCGATGACGGCGATGGAAAGGGGCTTGAATTCCCGATCCTCAAATCGTTCGGTTTTGAACATCGGGGCTCTCCTCATCATTCATCCCGGCCAACTCGTCCGGCACCGGCTCTTCGTCGACCCGCATTTCCATCTCGTCGCCATCGCTGCGTGGATCGAGCACAATGCTCTCCGGCGTTACCTGGCGGTCATTGCCCATGGGCTGGAAGGGCGCGCGGTCGGCCGCGTCCACGCTCTTGCGGATGCGCATGCGCAGGAAGGCGGTTCCGGCCAGGGCGCCGTGGAAGGTGGCGGTGACCAGGAACAGCCCCACCGGCGACCAGGCATTCATGATCAGCGAGGAGACGACCGGACCAATCGCCAGCCCGATGCCCAGGATCAGCAGCATGCCGCCGGCGATCTTGGCGAACTCGCCATCCCTGGCATAGTCGTTGGCGTGCGCGACAGCGACGGCATAGATCGGGTTGGCGGCAAAGCCATAGGCGGCAAACAGCACATACATGCCCCAGCCCGCTTCGGGATTGATCAGCACGGTGAGGATGCCGACGATCGAGGCAAAGCCCGATAGGCCAATCATCACGATGCGGCGGTCAATGCGGTCCGACAATCGGCCAAACGGAATCTGCGCCACCGCGCCCAGAATCGCGGCTATGGCGAACAGCAGCGCAATGCCACTGGCGTCGAGCCCACGCTGATAGCCATAGACCGGCGCCAGTGTGCCGAATGAGCCATTGGCCATGCCGACCGAGAACGCGGCAATCGCGGCCACCGGCGAGGTGCGGTAGAGCAGGCCAATATCGATCTTGGCCGACGACAGCGGCCGTGGCTGCGGGCTTGAGGTCATCGCCGTCGGCAGAATGGCGCAGGCAAAGGCGATGGCGCCGATCACGAACGGCACATAGCCCGCGGTGCCGGTGACCGACATGGCCACCTGACCCAGCGTCGAGGCGGCCATGTTGATGGTGACATAGATGGAAAAGATCGTGCCCCGGCTCTTGTTTTCGGCGACTTCGTTGAGCCAGCTCTCCACGATCATCGCTGCCCCGGCAAAGCAGAACCCCGACAGGGCGCGCAGCACGATCCAGCTGATATCGTTGACCCAGAGCAGGTTGAGCAGAATGGTGATGGTGCCGATGGCCGCCATCACCGAAAACGCCCTGATATGCCCGGCCTTGCGCACCACCATGGGCACGGTGATGGAGCCAGCGACGAAGCCGACCGACCATCCGGTGCCGATCAGGCCCAGCGCCAGCAGGGAAAAGCCTTCCTCGGCACCGCGCACCGAGAGCAGCAGCCCCTGCAGCCCGCCGCCAAACATCAGTAGGGCGGAGCCCATGAACAGGGCGTAGATCTTGATTACCGAGGCCATGACGCTTTCGACTGTGCGGGACGGGAGTGACGCTGCAAATCACGCAACGGTGACATTAGTGCGGCCTTCCGCCTGCGGTGCAATGGAAAACCGGCCATGCCCCCCAATTTTCCGGCCGATCTCGACCCTAGCCGTCAAGCCCGAGCGCGATGATCTTGAGTTTGAGGCTGAGCATATCCGCCCAGGCCTGCTCCTTGGCCCGCGCATTGCGCAGCAGATAGGCCGGGTGCAGCGTGGGGATCGCCTCAACCTGATGGCTGCCAATGGCGAGGTTCTCCCACTTGCCGCGCATCTTGATGATGCCGGCAGTGGTGTCAAAAATCGTCTGCATGGCCGGCCCGCCCAGCGTCATCACCAGTTTGGGGCCCACCAGTTCGACCTGTCGCTGCAGGAAGGGCAGGCACAGCGCCAGCTCTTCGGGCGTCGGGGTGCGATTGCCGGGCGGCCGCCATGGCACGGTATTGGCGATATAGACCCTGGTGCGATCCAGCCCGATGGCCGCCAGCATGCGATCCAGCAATTGTCCCGATTTGCCGACAAACGGCTTGCCCTGACGATCCTCCTCGGCCCCTGGGGCCTCGCCGATCAGCATGATGTCGGCCTCGGGATTGCCATCGGCAAACACCAGTTGGGTGGCGCGCAATTTCAGCCCGCAGCCATCATAGCGGCCCAATATGGCCTGCAACTCATCCAGCGTCTTGGCTGAAGCCGCCAGACTGCGGGCTTCTGACGGGTCGCCGCCAAGAACCGGCGCCTCGGCAGCGCGCTGTACCGGCTGTGATCCGGGCGATGCTGCCGCGACCGGCGCGGCCACCGCAGCAGGCGTCACCCGGGCGGGCGGGCGCTGCGCGAAACGGTCGACCGGCGCTTCGCCCACGGCAATATCCACGCCGGCGGCGCGATACCAATCCAGCACGGCGAGCATCTCGTCGTGATTTAGCGGGTGATCTTGGGTCATGTTCTCTGTTATGTCACAGCCCGTTTGGCGCGGCCAGCCGCGTCAGAGCTCACGGGGGCATTGTATATGGCAGAGGCGGGCACGCGCGAAACTCTTTCCACCGATGTGCTGATTGTTGGCGCCGGCCCATCCGGACTGGCCGCCGCGATCCGCCTCAAGCAGCGTCACCCCGAACTGGCTGTGACCGTGGTCGAGAAATCCGCCGAACTGGGCGGCCACATCCTCTCGGGCGCGGTGATGGATCCGCGCGGGCTCGATGCACTGATCCCCGATTGGCGCCTCAAGGGCGCGCCGGTGGGCCCCGATGTCACCCGGGACACCTACCACCTGCTGACCGAGACGGCCGATTTCGCCTTCCCCCACTGGCTGATGCCACCGCAGCTCAAGACCCCCGGCGCCGTGATCGTCAGCCTGGGCAATCTGGTGCGCTGGCTCGGTGAGCAGGCCGCCGAACTGGGTGTCGATATTTTCCCCATGACCGCAGCGGTCGACGTGCTGGGCGGCGGCGGCGCGCCCGTGCGTGGCATTATTACTGGCGATCTCGGCCGTGATGCAGCGGGGAGTCCCAAGCCCGGCTTTGCCGAGGGCATTGCGCTGGAAGCCAAATATACCCTGATCGCCGAGGGCGCGCGCGGCTCGCTTGCCAAGAAAATTATCGCCGATTTCGAGCTGGCGAACGATCCGCAGAAATTCGGTCTGGGCATCAAGGAAGTCTGGGAGATTGCCGCCGACAAACACCAGCCCGGCCAGGTCGACCACTATCTCGGCTTCCCGCTCGACAACCGCACGGCCGGCGGCGGCTTTGTCTATCACGCCCAAGATCGCAAGCTCTATGTCGGGCAGGTGACCTATCTGGACTACCAGAACCCCACCCTGTCACCCTTTGACGAGTTCCAGCGCTTCAAGACCCACAAATCGGTGGCGTCCCTGCTCGATGGCGCGACCCGCATCAGCTATGGCGCGCGCGCCGTCACCGCCGGTGGCTGGCAATCGGTTCCCACGCTGGCTTTTGCCGGCGGTGGTCTGATCGGCTGCGCCGCCGGGTTCATGAATGCGCCCCGCCTCAAGGCCATCCACAATGCCATCCTGTCCGGCATCGGGGCCGCCGACGCGGTGGCCAATGCCATCACCCAGGGCCGCCAGCACGATCTCATCGCCGATCTCAGCGAGCGCGTGCTGCAGACTGGCATTGCCGACGAGCTCAGGGGCGTGCGCAATGTGAAGCCGCTCTGGTCGCGGCTGGGCACGGTGCTCGGCGCGCTGGCGGGTGGCGTCGAAATGTGGACTTCAGCCCTTCTGGGTCGTTCACTGCTCGGCACTTTGCGGCATGACAAACCCGACTTTACCGGGCTCAAGCCCAAGGCCGCCGCCCCCGCAAGGACTTACGCCAAGCCCGATGGCAAATTGACCTTTGATCGGGCCTCTTCGGTCTATCTTGCCAATCTGGCGCATGACGAAGACCAGCCGGTTCACCTCAGACTGGCCGACCCCCTGGTGCCGGTGCGCGACAATCTGCCGAAATATGGCGAACCGGCGCCGCTCTATTGCCCGGCCGGCGTCTATGAAATGGCCGAGGAGGACGGAGCCCCGGTGTTTCGCATTCACGCTGCCAATTGCGTGCATTGCAAGACCTGTGACATCAAGGATCCGGCCCAGAACATCACCTGGGTGCCGCCAGAAGGGGGCAGCGGCCCCAATTACAGCGGCATGTAGCCGGACACTGTCATCACGCTCGCGCGGGCGGCCTTGCGGCGCGGTCCCAAAACGGCCAATCTTTGACGCCAGAATGGGCCCCGTGGGCCAAGGGAGAATACATCGTCGTGACATCGCATCTGAACCGCTTCGTGCGTCCGGCCCTGATGGCCATTCTGCTGGCAACATCGGCAGGTCAGGCCGCGCTATCGGCCCCGTCCGTGCAGACGGCCCAATCGGACACCCGAACCAGTTTTGATCTGCTGCCCATGCTGCGGGCCAGTGTCACCGGTGCCTATCTGGCGGGCCAGCAGGCGCTGCAGGATTTGCGCACTGACGAGGCAGCGCGCTATCTGTACCAGGCAGCCCAGGCTGACTGGCAGAACCCGGTGCTGGTTGAACGCGCCTTCATCGCCTTTGCCGCCGATGGGCAGATCGGACAGGCAGCCTCCACCGCCAAGCATCTGCTGGAGCTCGATCCCAGCAATGAGCTGGCCGAACTGGTGGTAGCCAGCGAGGCGCTCAAGGAGCGGCGCTACGATGCCGCCGAGCGCCAGCTGGGCGCCATCGGGCAGGATAGCTTCACCGGCATCACGGCCAGCATTCTGCGCTCCTGGGCGCTGGTGGGCGGCAATCGCAAGGCCGAAGCCGACGCCATGCTCGACAGCCTCGGGCAGACCGGGTTGAACGACTTTCTGGTCTTCCACCGCGCCTTGATGGCGCAGGTTGCCGGCGAAACCGAAGAGGCCATCGAGCTGGCCGCCCAGGCCTTCGAGGCAGAGCCCTATGTGGCCCGCATCGTTGAGGTCTATGCCCGCGTCCTGGCCAATGCCGGACGCTTTGACGAGGCCAGGGACGTTATTGCCGAATTCGAAGGCCAAGGATTGAGCCACCCCATCGTCACCCTGGTGCGCGAGCAGATCGAGGCTGGGCAGCGTCCCGGCATATTCGCATCCAATGTGCAGGTCGGCGCTGCCGAAATGTTCCACGGTATCGGCGTTGCCCTGTCGCGCGACGGCAGCCTTGACCTGGCGCTGGTGTTCCTGCGCGTGGGGCTCTATCTCGACCCCAATGCCGACGTGATTTCCCTGGCGCTGGGCGAGTTGCTCGATGCCGCTGGCCAGCATGACGCCGCCAGCCGCATCTATGATGGGGTGCCGGTGACCTCGGCAATGAAGCCAACGGCGGTGGTGCGCATCGCGCAGAACCTCGATGCGCAGGGCGACCGCGCCGAGGCCCTGCGCCGCCTGGGCAATATCGTGGCTACCCGGCCTGACGATCTCGACGCCGTATCGGTCTATGGGGACATGCTGCGTTATGACGAGCAATACCCCGAAGCGGCGGCTGCCTATAGCAAGGCCCTGGCGATCACCGGTGGCGACCACCCGACCGATTGGCGCTTTTTCTATGTGCGGGGCATTGCCTATGAGCGTGCCAAGCAGTGGCCCGAGGCCGAAACCGATTTCCTCAGGGCGCTTGAGCTCAATCCTGACCAGCCGGCGGTGCTGAACTATCTTGGTTACAGCTGGATCGACCAGGACATGCATCTGACCGAGGCGCTGGCAATGATCCAGAAGGCCGTCGAGGCTCAGCCCCAGGATGGCTATATCGTCGATTCGCTGGGCTGGGCCTTCTACAAGCTCGGCCGCATCGATGAGGCCGTGCAGACCCTGGAGCGCGCCGTGTTGCTGCGGCCAAACGACCCCGAACTCAACGATCATCTGGGCGATGCCTACTGGACGGCAGGTCGCCAGCTCGAGGCGCGTTTCCAGTGGAACGTTGCGGCGGCAATGGATGAGGATGGCCATGTCAAGGAACGGGTGGCCCGGAAGCTGGCTGATGGCCTGACGGCAGGAAACGCAACTGAATAGCCCCGGCGTGGTCGAGCCGCTCATTCAGATCGCCCCCGCCAAGATCAATCTGGCGCTGCATGTGACGCGGCGGCGGGAGGATGGCTTTCACGACCTCGAAAGCCTGGTCGTCTTTGCCGCGCTTGCCGACGAAATCGAGGCCGTGCCGGCCGCCACCGATTCACTGACCATTGTCGGGCCCTTCGCCCGGGGGCTGGGAGCGGGGGAGACCAATCTGGTCTCGCGCGCCGTTGCGGCCTTCCGGGCGCGTTGGCCCGATGCGGTGGCAACCGGCCTGGCCCTGCGTCTGACCAAGAACCTGCCGGTGGCAGCCGGGATCGGCGGCGGCTCGGCGGACGCCGCTGCCGCCCTGCGGCTGATGGTGTCGCAGTCGCGCCACCCCATTGCCGTGCCCGAACTCTCCGATCTGGCAGCCCGGCTCGGCGCTGACGTTCCCGCCTGCCTGATCTCGGCGCCGCTGCTGGCGCGCGGCATTGGTGAACTGCTGCAGCCGCTGACCGACTTTCCGCAACTGCATGTCGTGCTGGTCAATCCCATGGTGCCGCTGGCCACGGCCGATGTTTTTCGTCGTCTGCGGGCGCACGACAATTATCCGCTGCCCGCCTTGCCCGCGCCGCTGACCCGGCCGGTCCAGCTCGGTATCTGGCTGGCCGAAACACGCAATGACCTGCAGCCGCCAGCGGTCAAGCTGGTGCCGGTGATCGGGGAGATTGTTGATCATCTGGCCCAGACCCAGGGCTGCATGCTCGCCCGCATGTCGGGTTCGGGCGCCACGGTGTTCGGCCTGTTCGGTTCAAGTGGCCAGGCCCATCAGGCCGCGCAATTGATGCGCCAACACAACCCCGAACACTGGGTGGCTGCGGCGCCGCTGCTGCTGCCGGGCGCCTAATAGGCGCGCAGCACGCTGAATTCAACAACGTCAATGAGCAGGGTGCGCAATTCCGAGGCGGGCAGGACCTCAAGGGCCTGCTGCGCGGCGCGGGCATGGGCATGGGCCTGCGCCAGGGTGCGCGGCAGCGTTTCCAGCCGGTTCAGAATTGCCACCACCTCGGCAACCTGCTCGGCGGTGGCCTCGGCATCGCCCAGGGCCGTGGCAATGGTTTCGCGTTCGGCTTGACTGCCTTCGGCCAGCGCCAGAATGATCGGCAGGGTCATCTTGCCTTCGCGCAGGTCATCGCCGGTATTCTTGCCTAGCGTGCCGGCCTGGCCGCCATAATCGAGCGCATCGTCAACCAGCTGGAAGGCGTTGCCCAGCTCCAGCCCGTAACTGGCCAGTGCCTTGCGGCCGGCGGCGTCTGCGCCACCGGCAATGGCGCCGACCTCGCAGGCCGCTTCAAACAGCACGGCGGTCTTGGCGCGAATGACTTCGGCATAATCGGCCGGGGTTGTGGTCAAGTCGCCGGTTTTGGACAGCTGGAACACTTCGCCTTCAGCCATTACTGCGGAAGCTGCCGACAGCACGCCCAGCGAATCGATGTCGCGGGTTTCCACCATCATCATGAAGGCCTGGCCGAGCAGGAAGTCGCCCACCAGGATCGAGGCCTTGTTGCCCCAGACCATCCGCGCAGCCGGCTTGCCGCGCCGCATGTCGCTCTCGTCGACCACATCATCGTGCAGCAGGGTGGCGTTGTGCATGAACTCGACGGCGGCCGCGAAATTGATCGCCGAGCCCTCGCCCTTGCCGAACAGTTGCGCCGCCGCGACCGTCAACATCGGGCGCAGGCGTTTGCCGCCGCTGTCAATGAGATAGCGGGCCAATTCGGGCACCATGTCGACATGGGAGTCGGCCCGGCTCAGGATCAGCGCATTGACCTTGGCCATGTCGTCGGCCGTGGCAGCCAACAAGCGGTCGATCGGGGTGGCGATGGGCGCCTCTTTAATCTGAGTCAGCACTGACACCGTCTATTCACCCCAACACGCGCCACCGGCAAAATTGATTGAGTCTATCGGCTTCGCGCATGTAAGGTCGCGCAAAACCGGCCTTTTCGGGTATGATGTCCCTAGACCAGCCTGCTGCCTTTGTAAAACATGAAACAGTGACGCGCGACGCCTTTTTGGGCGGCAGGCTCACTGTGTCGCAGCCACGCCACGGTTTTCGCGCCGGGCTCGACAGCGTCCTGCTCGGGGCGGCGGTGGGAGCGGGTCGCACCAGCCTGCTCGATCTGGGCTGTGGCGTGGGCACAGCCGCGCTGGTCGCGCTGGTTCATGCGCCCCTCATGCAGGCCGTCCTGGCCGATCAGAATCCCGAAATGCTGGCGCTCGCGGCACGCAATATCGCCGACAACGGGCTGAGCGAACGCGCCCGGACCGTGGCCGTCGATGTCAGCGCCAAGGGCAGCGAACGCCGCGCTGCCGGACTGGCCGAGAATGCCTTCGACGCCGTGATCGCCAATCCGCCGTTTTTTACCGATGGTGCCGGCACGCTGGCGGGCGACGCCGGGCGGGCCGGGTCGCGCCACATGGATGGCGCCGCGCTCGACCGCTGGGTCAAGACGGCCGCCGGTTGTGCGGCGAGCGGCGGCGAAATCATCTTCATCTATCCCGCCACCAGCCTGACGCCGCTGCTGGGAGCCTTTGCCCAGCGCTTTGGCGCCATCACCGTGCTGCCGCTGACGCCGCGCCCGGGCGGGGCGGCCAGCCGGGTGCTGGTGCGGGCCATCAAGGGCTCACGCGCCCCGCTGACCCTGTTGGCCAGCCGGTCGCTACACGATGCACAAGGGCGCGGCTTTCACGCCGATTTTGACGCAATCTTCCGCGGTTCGGCCCGGCTCGACTGGTAATCCCCAGCGCTACGCCCTAAGTCTGGCGTCGATCTTGAAGTGAGGTATGACGATGAACGATCTGGCCCCGACGGCGCGGACCTGGCTGCAGCGCCTGACCGGACGCGGCAGGGTCGTCATTCCGGTGGTCAAACTGCATGGCGTCATCGCCGCCGAGCAGCGTCCGGGCCGCATCAACATGGCCAGTGTGGCGCCGTTGCTCAAACGCGCCTTCGCCATCAAATCGGCGCCCGCCATTGCCATCATCGTCAACTCGCCCGGCGGCTCGCCGGTGCAGAGCCGGCTGATTTCCAAGCGCATTCGCGACCTCGCCGATGAGCACAACAAGCCCGTGCTGGTTTTTGTCGAGGACGCCGCAGCGTCGGGCGGCTACTTCATCGCCGTGGCCGGCGACGAGATCATCGTCGATCCGTCCTCCATTGTCGGCTCGATCGGCGTCATCATGGCCGGGTTCGGCTTTGTCGGTACGCTGGAGAAGCTGGGCATCGAACGGCGCGTGCACACGGCGGGCAACAACAAGTCGACGCTCGATCCATTCCTGCCCGAGAAGGCCAGCGACATCAAACGTATCAAACAGGTCGAGCTGGACATTCATCAGGTGTTCATTGACGTGGTGAAGACGCGGCGCGGCACCAAGCTCAAGGCGCCCGACGAGGCCCTGTTTACCGGCGAATGGTGGACCGGCATGCGCGGTGTCGAACTGGGTCTGGTCGACGCCATCGGCGACCTGCACGAAACCCTGCGCAGCCGCTTCGGCAAGCATGTGCAGCTCAAGCTGATCGAGCCCAAACGCAGCCTGTTCTCCCTGCCGCGCCTGGGTTTTTCCGCTTTCGGCTTCAGCGCCGATATCGCCGCCACCATCGAAGATCGCGCCGTCTGGGCGCGGCTGGGGCTTTAACCTATGCTGCTACGCGTCCTCATCTTCCTGGCCCTCGCCATTGTCATCTATCTGGGCATCGCCAAGATCTGGCGCGACTGGACCCGTCAGTTCAAGACCGACGACGAGGAAGCCCGCCGCCTGCGCCGCGAACGCGACCAGCGCGAGCGTGAGAAACCCGGCATTATCGACCTCAAGCGCGATCAGGATGGACGCTTCCGTCCCGATGAGGATGACAAACGCCGTTGACCCTGCGGGATGGCCAAACTAGAGGTTTGTCCAGTTAGCAGGGACTGCCAAATGACCAACCGCCCATCCTACATGGACCCCAGGAACTCGTTTCAGGGTCTGATCCTTACGCTGCAGCAATTCTGGGCGGAGCAGGGCTGCGTCATTCTGCAGCCCTACGACATGCCCATGGGCGCCGGTACCTCCCACACCGCCACCGTGTTGCGCGCGCTGGGCCCCAAGCCCTGGAAGGCTGCCTATGCGCAGCCATCGCGCCGCCCCACTGACGGCCGCTATGGCGAGAACCCCAATCGGCTGCAGCACTATTATCAGTTCCAGGTGATCCTAAAGCCATCGCCCTCCGACATTCAGGACCTCTATCTCAAATCGCTGTATGCGATCGGGCTGGATCCGGCGCTGCATGATCTGCGCTTTGTCGAGGACGATTGGGAGAACCCCACGCTCGGCGCCTGGGGCCTGGGCTGGGAAGTCTGGTGCGATGGCATGGAAGTCAGCCAGTTCACCTATTTCCAGCAGGTTGCCGGTTTTGAGTGCAACCCGGTTGCCGGGGAACTGACCTATGGCCTGGAACGCCTCGCCTGCTATCTGCAGAATGTCGACTCCATCATGGAGCTCAACTTCAATGGCGGCACCGGCGACGACAAGGTTACCTATGCCGATGTGTTCCTGCAGAACGAGCAGGAGCAGTCCAAGTACAATTTCGAGGCTGCCGACACCGAAATCCTATTCCGTCACTTTGCCGATGCCGAGCAGGAATGCCGGGCCATCCTGCACAAGGGCGCCCAGGCCAATCGCCAGACCATGGCCATTCCGGCCTATGAGCAGGTGCTCAAGGCCGCGCACAATTTCAACCTGCTCGATGCGCGCGGCGTCATCTCGGTGACCGAGCGCCAGAGCTACATTCTGCGCATTCGCGAACTCTCCAAGAGCTGCGGCGAAGCCTGGCTGCAGACTGCTGGCGGCGGCGCGGAATAGTGACGGCGCCCATTGCGCAGGCGTGTGCGCAATGCCAGTGTCCACAGCATGTTAAAGTGCGCTTGAGGGAGCCTGCATCATGATCGGTTGGATCATTCTTGGTCTGGTGGCTATCGCGGTCATCTACGCCATCAGCATCTACAACGGCCTGGTCAAGACCCGGCAGATGGTGGAAGAGGGCTGGTCGGGCATCGACGTGCAACTCAAGCGCCGCACCGATCTCATTCCCAATCTGCTCGAAACGGTGAAGGGCTATATGGGCCATGAGCGCGAGACGCTCGAAGCGGTCACCAATGCCCGCGCCAATGCCACCAGCGCCGCCAATGGCACACCCGAGGAGCGCGCCGCGGCTGAAGGCCAGCTCTCATCGGCTCTGGGGCGCCTGATCGCCACCGCCGAGGCCTATCCCGACCTCAAGGCCAATACGACTTTCCTTGAATTCCAGGCCGCGCTGCAGACCGTCGAAGACGAAATCCAGATGGCGCGCCGCTACTACAATGGCGCCACGCGCAATCTCAACGTCATGGTGGAGTCCTTCCCCTCCAATCTGGTGGCCAACAATTTTGGCTTCCAGAAGGCCGAGTATTTTGAACTCGAGGCCGACGCTGACCGGGCGGTGCCGTCCGTCAAGTTCAACTAGCCGGCATGCCTGCCTTGTACCGGTCGTTTATCGCCCTGCTGCTCGGGCTGATGCTGGCATTGCCGGCATTGGCGCGTGAGGAAATCCGCGCCTATGCCAGCGATATCGCCATGGCGGTGGATGGCACGGTAACCGTTACCGAGACCATTGCGGTCAATGCCGAGGGCGAGGACATTCGCCGCGGGATCTACCGCGATATTCCGGTGGTCATGCAGGGCCGCGATGGCGGCAAAGTGCGGCCGGATTTCGACGTTGCCGGCGTCTGGCGCGATGGCGCCACCGAGACCTATCGCGTCGAGCGCATGGGCGATTTCCAGCGCATCTGGATCGGCCATCCCGATGTGCTGCTGCGCCATGGACCGCACACTTACACCATCACCTACACCATGAGCCGCATGGCGCGGTCCTTCGAGGATCACGACGAGCTGTACTGGAACGTCACCGGCAATTACTGGATCTTCCCGATCCTGTCAGCGGAGGCCAGTGTGACGCTGCCGGACGGCGCCATTATCTCGGAGCTGGCCGGCTATACCGGCACCGTCGGCTCCACCGAGCAGGCCGTGGCCGTGAAGCGCAACGCGGACAATGCCGCCAGCTTCCGCGCCGGCCGTGCCCTTGGCGCGGGCGAGGGCATGACCATCGCCGTGGCTTTCAACAAGGGCATCATCCAGTACCCGACCGGCATCGACGCCCTGGCCCAGTACCTGCTCGATCTGCGCGACAGCATCATCCCGGTGCTCGCTGCCTTGCTGGCCGCCGCCTATAATGCGCTGGCCTGGTTCCGCGTTGGCCGCGATCCTGAAAAGGGCGTCATCTTTCCGCGCTTTCATGCCCCCAAGGGCTTTTCGCCGGCGCTGGTGCACTACATCCACAAATGGGGCTTCAGCGACACCGGCTGGACCGCGCTGACGGCTGCCATCTTCAATCTGGGCGTCAAGGGCCTGGTCACCATCGACAATACCACCGACAATCTGCGCCTCAGCGTCACCGGCAAGGCGCCCGAAGCGCCCCTGACCACCGGCGAAGAGGTGATCTTTGAGTATCTGGAGGGCAAGCAGACCCTTGAAATCAACAAGGCCAGTGGCCCGGGCCTGAAGAAGCGGCTGCTGGCTTTCACTACCGCCATCGCGCAGGAAAATCGCGCGCTGTGGTTCAAGACCAATACCGGCTATTCCGTGCTCGGCTATGCACTGGGCATCGCGCTGCTGGCCGGCATGGTGTTTACCGAAATGCTCGATCCGCTCTGGCTGATCGGCGCCATTGTGCTGGGCATCCTGTTGTCCTCGCTGGGCGGCCTGATCAGCAAGGGGTTCCAGAAGCGCTATCTGTCGCGCGTCTTTGTCGCCATCTGGGTGCTGATCATGGCGTCCAATGTGTTCGGTCTGGCGCTGGACAGCTTTTCGACGCTGCAGATCAATGTTGCGGCGATTTCGGCGGTCTCCATTGTCATGGTCACCATTGTATTCGCCTTCCTGATGCGGGCGCCCACCCTGCAGGGCCGCAAGGTGATGGACGAGATCGAGGGCCTCAAACTCTATCTCGAGACCGCCGAGCAGGAGCGCATGAACATGGCCGACGCGCCGCCGATGACGGTGACACGGTTTGAGCGCCTGCTGCCCTTTGCCATTGCGCTGGGTGTCGAGAAGCCGTGGAGCGAACATTTCGAGGCCGAACTGGCCCGTCACGCGGTAGAAGACGCGCCCGACCATTACGCGCCAAGCTGGTATCATGGTGGCACAATCGGCTCGGCAGGCCGGGCGGCCTCCAGCATGACCAATGCCGTCAGCGCCGCTGCCGCCTCGATGACCGCCGCCATGGTTGCCGCGCAACCGGTGCAGGCCAGCTCATCGGGGTTCTCCAGCGGGGGTGGCGGCGGTGGCTTTTCCGGCGGTGGCGGCGGCGGTGGCGGCGGGGGCGGCTGGTGAGGGGCGTGTAGACATCGCCGCTCGCTCAAGTTAAGCAAACCGCGCCTTCCCAACCCCTGGTATCTGTTATGCCCGAACTGCTGCTTGAACTGTTTTCCGAGGAAATCCCGGCCCGCCTGCAAAGGCGTGCGGCCGATGACCTCAAGAAACTGGTGACCAACGCGCTGGTTGATGCCGGCCTGGTCTATGAGGGTGCCAAGGCCTTTGTGACGCCGCGCCGGCTGGCGCTGACGGTGACCGGCCTGCCGGGCCGCTCGCCCGATACCAGCGAGGACAAGAAGGGCCCCAAGGTCGGCGCGCCGCAGCAGGCGATCGACGGCTTTCTGCGCGGGGCCGGATTGGCTTCCATCGACGACGCCACCATTGAGAGCGATCCCAAGAAGGGCGATTTCTATGTTGCGCGTATCGACCGGCCCGGTGCCGATGCGGTGACGCTGCTCTCGGCCATTCTGCCCAAGGTGCTGAACGATTTCCCCTGGGCCAAGTCCATGCGCTGGGGGTCCGGCAGCTTCAACTGGGTCCGGCCGCTGCGCGCCATCACCGCGACATTTGGCGCCGAGAACGAAGAGCCGGTGGTCATCCCCTTCGATTCCAATGAACTGAGCGCGGGCCAGACCACCTATGGCCATCGCTTTCTGGCGCCGGAGCCCATCCGGGTGCGCCGCTTCGATGACTATGTGACCGCGCTGGAGCGCGCCAAGGTCGTGCTCGATATCGACCGCCGCAAGGACATCATCAAGACCGATGCCGAGCAACTGGCCTTTGCCCAGGGGCTGACGGTCATCGCCGATGAAGGCCTGCTCGAAGAAGTCGCCGGTCTGGTGGAATGGCCCGTGGTGATGATGGGGACGTTTGACCCCAGTTTCCTCAAGCTGCCCGAAGAAGTCATCATCGCCACCATCCGCGCCAATCAGAAATGCTTCTGCCTGCGTGATGCCAGTGGCAAGCTGGCGCCCAATTTCATCATCACCGCCAATACCGAAGCCAGTGATGGCGGCACGGTAATCACCGCCGGCAATGAGCGCGTCATCCGCGCCCGGCTCAGCGACGCCATGTTCTTCTATGCCGGCGATCTGTCCCTGCCGCTTGAGCATGGCCTGCCCAAGCTCGAAGACACCGTGTTCCACGCCAAGCTGGGCAGCCAGTTTGCCCGCGTCGAGCGGCTGGTGAAGCTGGCGGGCGAAATTGCGCCGCTGGTTGGCGCCGACCCCGAACGCGCCAAGCGCGCCGCCATGCTGGCCAAGGCCGATCTGACCACCGGCATGGTCGGCGAGTTCCCCGAACTGCAGGGTCTGATGGGGCGCTATTACGCCAGCGCCCAGGGCGAGCCGGCCGATATCGCGACGGCCATTGAAATGCACTACAAGCCGCTCGGCCCCACCGATCAGGTACCCACCGAGCCGACCTCGATCGCCGTGGCTTTGGCCGACAAGCTCGACCTGCTGACCGGCTTCTGGGCCATCGATGAGAAGCCGACCGGCTCGCGCGACCCGTTTGCCCTGCGCCGCGCCGCGCTGGGGGTGATCCGGATTATCACCGAGAATGGATTGCGGCTGCCGCTCAAGGTTGAGCCCGATCTGCTCGACTTCTTCCATGATCGCCTCAAGGTGATGCTGCGCGACTCCGGCGCGCGGCACGATCTGGTGGATGCCGTGATCGCCGAAGACAGCAACGATATGCTGCAGATTGCTCAGCGTGCCGAGGCTCTTTCAACGCTGCTGTCGTCGGCCGATGGCCAGAACCTGCTGGCCGGCTACAAGCGTGCTGCCAATATTCTGGCGGCCGAGGAGAAGAAGGACGGCCTCAACTATATCGGCACCGTGAAGCAGGACGCGCTGGTGCTGCCCGAGGAGACCGCTTTGGCCTTCGCCGTTGATGCAGTCCATGCCGCCGTGGCCGGCCACGTGGCCAAGGATGACTACAAGGCCGCCATGGCAGAGCTGGCCACGCTGCGAGCCCCGGTGGACGCCTTCTTTACCGCGGTGATGGTCAATGATGACGATGCTGCGGTGCGCGCCAATCGGCTCAACCTGCTGGCGCGCCTGCGTGACACCATGCATCTGGTGGCCGATTTTTCCAAAGTCGCGGGTTAGGCGGCGCCGCCTAGCGGGCGGCGCAGGTAAGGGGGCCGATACTGGTTTCGAAGGCGAAACTGGTGTCGCCATACTCGTCAGTGACGAAATGGCCGCGTAGTGCAATGTCGGCCAGCGGTCCGCTTTGCGCGGTGACCTGGTCGCCCGACGAGGTGACCTGACCCTGGCCGCGCGAAATCAGATCCGAGGCGATGTCATAATCGCCCGCCACAAACAGGCTCAGCGTGCCAAAGTCAGCGCCTTGACCATTGGTGCAGGCATAGATGCCCGGTGGTGGAAATTGCGCCAGCGCTGGCGCCGTCAGCGCGACAAAGCTGATGAACAGGGGAACGATGCGGGTCATGCCGTGGTTATCCGATCCCCGGGCCCCATCATGCAAC
Organism: Devosia sp.; assembly: GCF_030689745.1. Classification (GTDB taxonomy): domain Bacteria; phylum Pseudomonadota; class Alphaproteobacteria; order Rhizobiales; family Devosiaceae; genus Devosia; species Devosia alba. The sequence goes on along the minus strand of NZ_JAUYGL010000083.1, from coordinate 13,598 downwards.
TCATAGTCGCGTGATCGCCTTGGTGCCGGCGGCTAGAATAAGTCTTTTGAACCCGTAGGGATGCCCATCCAGCAGTCCCTACAGGCGCGCGATGATGCGGCGACCGGGGCGGACCGTGCGGGGACAGTGAGAAGCCGGCACGGCTCCGGCAACAAATCAGGGCAGTTGTGCGTTGGACTGGTTCCGATAAGGTGCGGCCAAACAAGGGATTTTGCGGATGAGTGTTGGTCTGCTTGCGCTGCTCGACGATGTTGCCGGACTGGTCAAGGTGGCGGCAGCATCGCTGGATGATATTGCGGGGCAGGCCGGCAAGGCAGGCGTCAAGGCGGCCGGCGCGGTGATCGATGATGCGGCGGTGACGCCGCGCTATGTCGACGGTTTCACCGCCGACCGCGAATTGCCCATTGTCGGCGCCATTGCCTGGGGCTCGATCCGCAACAAGATCCTCATCCTGTTGCCGGCGGCCCTGCTGCTCAGCACGTTCCTGCCCTGGCTGATCACCCCGCTTTTGATGCTGGGCGGCGGCTATCTCTGTTACGAGGGCGCCGAAAAGGTATTCCACGCCTTTGCGCCCCATCAGGCCGAAGCGCATGAAGCCAAGCTTGAGCCGGTCGCCATCAACGCCTCGACCCTGGAAGACCAGAAGATTGCCGGCGCCATCCAGACCGATTTCATCCTCTCCGCCGAGATCATGACCATTGCCCTGTCGGCCATTGAGGCGCCCGATGTGCTGACCCGCGCCATCATCCTGGCAATCGTGGCAATCGGCATCACCGCGGTGGTCTATGGCGGCGTGGCGCTGATCGTGAAGGGCGACGATTTTGGACTGTGGATGGCCCGCCATGCGCGCAGCGGCGGGGGCAGGGCGTTTGGCCGGGCGCTGGTCAAGGGCATGCCCGGTTTCATGCAGGCCCTCAGCGTCGTCGGTACGGCGGCCATGATCTGGGTGGGTGGGGGCATTATTGCCCATGGCCTGGTGCAGTTCGGCATTACCGGGCCAGAACACTTCATCGAGGCCGCGTCCGAATGGGCCGCGCATGCCATGCCCGCCATTGGCGGCTTCGCCGGCTGGGTCGTGATGGCGCTGATCGACGGCGTTGGCGGGCTGATTCTGGGGGCTCTGCTGATCCCGGTGGTCGGCACGGTAATCGCGCCGGCCTTCAAGGCCGCCAAGGGGCTGCTGCCCGGCCGCGCCTAACGGCGGGTCTTGAACGGGGCCATGCCCTCATTGGCCAGTTGATCGGCCCGCTCGTTCAGATCGTGCCCGGCATGGCCCTTGACCCAGCGCCAGTCAATGGTGTGGCGCTTGGTCGCCTCGTCCAGCGCCTGCCACAGCTCAAGGTTCTTCACCGGCTTCTTGTCGGCCGTGCGCCAGCCATTCTTCTTCCAGCCCTTCATCCAGCTCTGCACGCCGTTCTTGACGTATTGGCTGTCGGTGTGCAGTTCGACATCGCAGGCCCGGGTCAGCGCATTGAGCGCTTCGATGGCAGCGGTCAGCTCCATGCGGTTATTGGTGGTCAATTCGGCGCCGCCACACAGCTCCCTGGTCTTGTCGCCATATTGCAGGATGGCGCCCCAGCCGCCGGGACCGGGATTGCCCGAACAGGCCCCGTCAGTGTGGATGATCACGGTGTCAGTCATTGGCCCCCGGCCGGTTGTAGACATGGAATTGGCAGACCAGCCCGCCCGGCTCGGTCTCGATATGGGTCGGGGTCATGCCGATGCGCCGCAGCACGGCCAGTGACGGCGCATTGCGGACATCGGCAAAGCCGATGAAGTGGCTGTGCGCGGTCTCGGCAAAAATCCAGTCACGCAACCCCGCTGCCGCCTCGCTTGCATAGCCCTGACCGTGATGTTCCGCGAACAGGGCATAGCCTATCTCGGGTTCACCGGTGCGGGGATAAATGCCAAAGCCGGCCCGGCCAATCAGCGCACCATCGGCTTTGCGCGTCACCCGCAATTTGCCGAGGCGGCGGGTTTCGAACAGCTCAATCCAGCCCGCCAGGGCCTGCGCGGCCTTGGCTTCGGACCAGGCCTCGCCCTCCAGTGACAGATATCGGGCGATCGCCGGATCGCCGTGCAGCCGCACCAGATCGGGCAATTGCTCCATGCTCCAGCCGGACAGCCTGAGCCGATCGGTCTCAAACAGCAGCCGATCCGTCATTGCGCAGCGGCGCCGGCGATGGTGCGCAACTCACGCGGAATGTTGAAGGCGATGTTCTCCCGCGCCGTGACACGCGCCTCGACCTTGATCTCATAGCGCTGGGCGAAGGCTTCGATCACCTCGTCGACCAGCTTCTCCGGCGCCGAGGCGCCCGCCGATACGCCCAGCGTCTTGATGCCGGCAAAGCGGTCCCAGTCGATGTCGGCGGCGCGATCAACCAGCATGGCAATCTTGCAGCCCGCGCGTTCGGCAACTTCGACCAGGCGCAGCGAATTGGACGAATTGGGCGACCCCACCACGATCATCGCATCCACCTCGGGCGCCACCGATTTGATGGCCTCCTGGCGATTGGTGGTGGCGTAGCAGATGTCTTCCTTGTGTGGCCCATTGATCGCCGGGAACCGCTGCTTGAGCGCGGCAACGATCTCGCGCGTGTCATCCACCGACAGCGTGGTCTGGGTCACAAAAGCCAGGGTCTGCGGATCCTTGGGCTCAAACACCATGGCGTCGGCCACCGTTTCGATCAGGGTGATCGCCCCGACGGGGAGCTGCCCCATGGTACCGATCACCTCGGGATGGCCCTTGTGGCCGATCAGCACGATCTCGTGACCCTCGGCAAAATGGCGCTGCGCCTCCACATGCACCTTGCTGACCAGCGGGCAGGTGGCATCCAGAAAGAACATGTTGCGCGTCTTCGCATCGGCCGGCACCGATTTGGGCACGCCATGGGCGGAGAACACCACCGGTGCCTCGGTGTCGGGGATCTCATCGAGTTCCTCGACGAAAATAGCCCCTTTGTCGCGCAGACCATCCACTACATATTTGTTATGAACGATGGCGTGGCGGACATAGACCGGCGCGCCGTATTTCTCGAGGGCGAGTTCAACAATCTGAATGGCACGATCAACCCCGGCACAAAAGCCGCGGGGGGCGCAGAGCAAAATGTCTAGATGTGGCCGCTTTTCCATATCAGATCAGATGCTTTCGACACGGCGACAAGTCAAGTCTTGTTGCAGCGGCCAAGTCGCGCAGGCATGATGGCATTGTAATCAGGACAAGGACTTACCAGTGAGTTTGGCGCAGGAAATGTTCGCTATCGCCCCGGCCATGGGAAAAGCGAATCTGTCGGCCAGCCAGCTCAAACTGCTCAGCGGCAAGGCCCGCTGGATTTACCGGGTCGGCGAAGCCGGTTTTCCGACCGTTCCCACCATTGTGCTGACTCGCGCCGCCTGGGAGGCGCTGCAGAACGAACGGACCCGCAAGGATATCCGCCTGCGCACCCATTGGGTGGCCTGCCTGTTCAAGCTGGTCGGCAAGGACGGCACCCCGCCGCCATTGGTGGTGCGCACCTCCGCGGCCACCCATAATGGCGGCCTGATGCCGGCCAAGCTCGGTATTGGCGCCCCCGCCCATGCCGAGGATTCGGTCGACCCCAATCGCCCGCTGGCCAAATCCATCAAGCAAGCCTTTGACAGCTATGGCTTCGGCCAGGGCTGGACCGCTCGTCCGGACGAAGATCGTGGCAAGCAGATCGTTCTGATTCAGGCCCAGGTCGAGGGCAAGATCGAGCAGTTTCTGACCCGCAACGGCACCACCGGCGCCCTGGGACCGGCGCCGCTCGATGGCGCGCCTTTGCCCAAACTGCCCGAATCGGCGGTGGCGCTGGTGGCGCTGGTTGATGCCAAGGCCGGCCGCCACATGTGCTGCGCCGTGGCCATTCGACACGGTGAGTTGCAGTTCCTGTCCGCCCGTCCGTTCCAGGCCTCGCCTGCCGCCGATCTGGAGGCGGCGGTCGATCGGGTCAATCGCAAGGTCTGGTCACCGCAAAACGCCGTCAGCCGCGTCGATCCGACCCGGCTGGCCCAATTGCTGCACCCGCGGCTGAAATCCACCCAGGGCGCGATCCCGATTGCCAAGGGGCTTGGTGTGTCGCCCGGGGCAGCCAGTGGCATGATCGTGTTCAATCCCGAGGATGCGGCCCGGCTGCGGGCCCGCGGCAAGCACTGCATTCTGGTGGTCAACGAGACCGGACCCTCCGACATTGACGGCATGAAGGCCGCCACCGGCATTCTGACCGCCCGCGGTGGCATGTCCAGCCATGCCGGCGTCGTCGCGCGCATTACCGGCAAGCCCTGCGTGGCGGGCGTGCGGACGCTGTCGGTCGATGCGAGCGAGATGGTGTGCTGGATCGGCGAGCGCGAGTTCCGCAGTGGCGATCTGCTGACCATCGATGGCAGTGATGGCGCGGTCTATGTCGGCACTTTGCCCCTGGCCCAACCCCATATTGGCGGGGCCATCCGCACGCTGCTCGACTGGTCCGACGCCAGCCGCACCATTGCCGTGCGCACCAATGCCGAGAGCATCGAATCCGCGACGACCGCGCTGAGTTTTGGCGCCGAGGGGATCGGCCTGGCCCGCAGTGAACACATGTTCTTTTCGCCCGAGCGCATGGTGGCTCTGCGACGCATGATCCTGAGCGAGAACGAGGATGACCGTAGCCAGGCGGTCAATGGCTTGGTTGACTATCAGACCGGCGATTATTCGGCGCTGTTTTCAACCATGCAGGGACGACCGGTGACCGTTCGGCTGTTTGACCCGCCGCTGCACGAATTCCTGCCGCGCACCGATGACGATATCGAAGAGACAGCCGCCTCGCTGGGCCTGGCGGTGCGGGCGCTGCGGCTGCGGCTTGATCGCATTGCCGAGGTCAATCCCATGCTGGGCCATCGCGGCGTGAGGCTGGCGATCACCTATCCCGAAATTCTCTCCATGCAGATGCAGGCCATCATGGCCGGGGTGCGCGCGGCCAGCGAAACCCAGGACGAACCGGTGGCTGTGGAAGTCATGGTGCCCTTTGTCTCGACAGCCAGCGAAGTGGCCTTTGTGCGCGAGCGCCTCAACACCATTGCCGCCAATTCGGGGCTGTTGCGCACCGAAAGGGTCAAGCTTTCCTTTGGCACCATGATCGAGCTGCCGCGCGCCTGCCTGCGGGCCGGTGACATCGCCCAGATGGTCGATTTCTTTTCCTTTGGCACCAATGATCTGACCCAGACCACTTTCGGCATCTCGCGCGACGATGCCCCCACCTTCCTTGCGGCCTATCAGCGCAAGGGCATTTACGAGCGCGACCCCTTTGTCACCATTGACGAGAAGGGGGTGGGGGAATTGATCGCCATCGCCATAGCACGCGGCCGGGCGGCCAATCCGCGCCTCAAGATCGGCATTTGCGGTGAGCATGCCGGCGATCCGGCATCGCTGCGGTTCTTCTCCGGCCTGGGTGTCGACTATGTCAGTTGTTCGCCCTATCGTGTTCCCGTTGCCCGGCTGACGCTGGCGCAGACCTCCGCTTAACTTGCGGATGCACAATCCCTATATGCAAGGGGAACAAGCTGGCACAGGCCGGCGCAAGGGATGGGATAATACCACCGTGAAACGACTGTCGGCTCTCGCACTGTTGCCGCTCTTTGCAGCACCCGTACCCGTGGCAATGGCCCAGAGCGGGGTATCGCAATGCGTGTCGATCGAGAGCGATGTAGAGCGACTTTCCTGCTATGACGGCCTGTTTCGCAGCCTCCAGACCAACCAGGACGGCTTGAGCGTCACCCTGCAGTCCGAGCAACTGATCCCCGCCTGGCCCAGCGGGCGCGGATCCGCCACCATGGTGGTCAATTGTGCTGACGACGTGCTCAGCGTCGCCTTCACCTTTGCCGGCAACACCATGTCGGCGCTGGGGCGCGACGCCGGCATTACCCTGCAATATGATCTGCAGGCCCGGCGCAGCAGGACGCTTCCGGTCAATGAAGACAACACCGCCATCGTGCTGGACAATTCACGCGACGCCGCAGAGTTTCTCGATGGATTGGCTGGTGCCACCAATCTGACGGTTCGGGTCACGCCGGTGAACCTGCGCTCGCTCTCGGTGCGCTTCCGCGTGGATACGTTCATGCCTGCCGTCAATGACGTACGGGCCGCCTGCGGCGTCTGATCGCCGAGAAAATCCTCCGATCACAGCAATGCCCATTCCCGGCCATGGTTAGGCCATTGCCATGCCCGAAACGCTGTTTACGCGCTGCTAACCCTAATCAGTCATCATCACGATTGTCGGCATTTTAGCGTCACTTGTTGCCGGTCAGTAGTTTTGTTGCGTTGTGTTGAGTTGCGTAGATGGTTTTTTCCCACCGGCCCGTGGCGCATTGGCGCCCGGCCAAAGCGATTCGTCGCCTGCATCCCACGTCCAGGTTTCTGGCGCTGGGCCTGCTTGGTGCCCTGAGCTACGCGGGATTGACCGGCGGGGCCTTCGGGCCGGCCTCGGACCTCCCCGACATCAGTGCTGCACGGCTCAACCTGGTGAGCGCCAGCCTGTCCTATACCGGCATCGATCCCGTCATCACCGGCTCGGTCAACAACCTGTTTGACAGCGCCAGCTTCACCGGACCCAATCGCGCCGAAAAGGGCGATCGGCTGCGCCCGGCTGTCGATGTTCTGGCACTATCGCGCAGCTTTGCCGAAGCCCGCATCCGCCTGGCCTCGCTGCGCTCGGGCCCTGACGATCCGACGCTGGCGCAGAACCACTTTGCCGATATCGCGCCGACCGGCGACGTCGAAATCGGCCCGCGCATGTCGATTGCGGCCATCGATCCGTCAGCCATCAACCCGACCGCTGCGGCGGCGCTGGACGCCATTGCCGGCATCGCGCCAACCCTGTCGACGCCCCTGCCGGTGCAGGCATCCGAGCAGCTTGCCTATGCCCGCGAAACCGCGCCGGTTACCGGTGGTTTTGCCCAGGGTGAAGCTGTCGCCACCTCCGAAAAGGAACTGTGGTGCCTCTCGACAGCGATCTATTTCGAGGCCCGCGGCGAAAGCTATCGTGGTCAGGTTGCGGTCGCCCAGGTGGTGCTCAATCGCGTCAAGGACCGGCGCTATCCCGGCACCATTTGCGGCGTGGTGTTCCAGAACCAGACCAAGCGCAACGCCTGCCAGTTCTCCTTCGCCTGTGATGGCATCCCCGAATATATCAATGACGCCAAATCATGGGCGCAGGCCGAGGACATTGCCGAGCGCTTCACAGATGGCGAGCTCTATCTGACCGAAGTGGCGGACGCGACGCACTACCATGCCACCTATGTCCGCCCCGCCTGGGCGCCGCGCATGACCAAGCTGAGCCAGATCGGGCTGCACGTATTCTACCGGTTCAAGCGCGGCTGGCTGTTCGGCTGATCAGCAGACCGCATAGTCTTTGCCGCGGACGCAGGTGGTGTCGCCCCACTGGGTGACCCGCGTCGTGCCGGACCGGATATAGAAAAACGACTGCCCAAGGCGGCTGGTGAAGCCGTGCCACTGGCCGCCGCTCCAGAACGAGAAACGGTTGCGGCTCGGGGGCACTTCGTCGACGGCAATACCCGGATATTGCACGTTTTTCGAGAACATGGCGTCGCTCGAATAGGTGCCGGTGGCGGTGTTGGCAATGGTCACATAGGTCACCCGGCCAGCCTCGATCTTCTTGACCACCTGTGACGAGATCGGGTCCTGCGACACCCAGTCTTCGGACTGGATCTGGTATTGGCGGCCTTCGAACTTGACCAATTTAGTGGTGTCAAAGCCCGGTGCGAACACCGACTGCACCATTTCGTCGGCAAAGCTCTCGATCACGATACCCGGGCCGGTCACGGCCAGTGCAGAGGCGCAGACCGCGCCGAGTGTCATACCCAGCAGCATGTGGCGGTTCGGCAGGTCCATGGTTGGTGTCCCGGAATGATGCGGAAGGTGGTTTCCTATTAACCGATTAGAAACCATAACCCTGCTTCACGCAAAGTTCATCACCCGTTAAGGTTAATATCCACAGCGCCCAAGCTGTTGGTACTACACAGAAATTGCTTCAAAGGCGGCCACAAAGCGATCATGCGCCTCGCCCGTCGGCCAGGGGCGGATCAGCCGGTCGAACGCCTCGACGTCAAAGGCCGGCTGGCTGGGCGCGCCAAAAAACTTGCGGGCCTCGGCATCCTCGAACCCTGCCAGATGCACCGCTTCGAAAAACGCCGCCTCGCGATCGGCTTTCTTGACCAGCTTGGCCACCGGTCCGCTCATCGCCGCGGGCAGGGAAAAGCGCAGGAATATCGCCGAGAGCAGCCGGTTCTCAACGTCCTTGTAATTGCCGCCCATGGCCGCCTTGAAGGGCGAGATGATGTCGCCCATCACATATTCGGGGGCATCATGCAGCAGCGCCTGCAGCCGGCTGATCGGTACTGCATCGGGATTGGCGGCGCGGAACAGCTCGAGCACCAGCACCGAATGCTGGGCCACCGAAAACGGATAGTCGCCATAGGTCTGGCCATTCCAGCGCGCCACGCGGGCCAGGCCATGGGCAATGTCGGAGAGTTCGACATCCATCGGCGATGGATCAAGAATATCGAGACGGCGCCCCGACAACATGCGTTGCCAGGCGCGTGAACTGGTCCGTGCCATCTTGCCCCGATTGGTTAGCAGACTGTTAGCATCGAGCTTAGCAGTTGAGCTCGATTCGCTAAACTCGGCGGCTAGTCTTCAGCAACAGCGTCGCCAAAGCCATATTCGGCCCAGACGGGCAGGGAGAGCTGCACCGGCCTGCCATCGATGGTCACTGCAGCGGGGTCGGTAATGCGGTCGAGGCGCAGAATGGCCACGGCCATGCCATCGGCAACCTGACCGATCGTGCCGGCGTCCCGCCCGCCACAGCTCACGGCGCTGCCTGCGGGGGCGACAATGCCCGAGACGATTACCGGGCGGCGGCGGGCAGTGCCCCGATGCTTCATCCGGCTGACGACCTCCTGGCCGACATAGCAGCCCTTGGCGAAGTCGATGCCTTCAAGGATGTCGAGGCCGACATCGTGCGCGAAGGCATCATTGGCGGGGTAGTCATTGCCCTGATGGGCAATGCCGACGCTGATCCGCTCGGTCTGGTAGAAATCGTCGTTCTGCACCCAGCCCGCCGTTTCCTCCACCGGCGCAATGGTGCGCCAGCCCATGGCGAGCGGGCCCTGTCGATCGGTGTGGCGGATGCCGCTGGGTTCTTCATCCTGGGCAAAGCCGACACGGTGGGTTTCCCGCAGATCGTCGATCACGGCCTGGGCGCGCAGGCGATACATTTTCATGCGCTTGAAGAAATCGTCAGCGACCGACTGGTGTACATCCACCCAGATGCCGTCCGGGGCATGACCGGCCAGGCCCTCGGCCAGTATCTTGCCCTGGGGGGAGAGCAGGGCCCAGGCGGCGGCGACTTCGCCCTCGGCGGGGATCGGGCCGGTCACCACATCGTTGAGCAGCTTGTGGGCGTCAGGGCCGGAAAACCGGAATACGGCACGGTCGGCGCGCAAATGGATGGTCATGGTCGCTTGCCTCTAGGTCGCTGCCTCCGCTAAACCGGCGTGATACGGGCAATGGCAGGATCAGAGACATGGCGCAGTACGACACAATTTTCAAGAACGCGACACTGGTCAACCATGACGGCGAAGGCCTGGCCGATGTCGCGGTGCGCGCTGGCCGCATCGCCGCCCTTGGTGATCTGTCGGGCGACAGCGCCCGTGAGATCGTCGACTGCACCGGCCTGCACATCCTGCCCGGCGTCATCGATACCCAGGTGCATTTCCGCGAGCCGGGCCTGACCCACAAGGAAGATCTGGAGTCGGGATCGCTCTCGGCCGTGATGGGCGGCGTCACCGGTGTGTTTGAAATGCCCAATACCAACCCGCTGACCACCAGCCGCGAAACCTTCGAGGCCAAGATTGCCGCCGGCACCAACCGCATGCATTGCGACTTCGCCTTCTATATTGGCGGCACGCACGAAAATGTCGATGAACTGGCCGCGCTGGAGCGACTGCCGGGCTGTGCCGGCATCAAGGTGTTCATGGGGTCGTCCACCGGCTCGCTGCTGGTGGCCGATGATGACGGCGTCGAGAACATTCTGAACGCCATTTCCCGCCGCGCCGCCTTCCATTCCGAAGATGAATTCATGCTCGAAGCGCGCAAGCATCTGCGCGTCGAGGGCGATCCCTCGAGCCACCCCGTCTGGCGCTCGCCCGAAGTGGCGCTCAACTGCACCAAGCGGCTGGTGGCTTTGGCCCACAAGACCGGCAAGCGCATCCACGTGCTGCATATCTCCACCGCCGAAGAAATGGTCTATCTCGCCGACCACAAGGATGTGGCCAGCGTCGAGGTGACGCCCCATCACCTGACCCTGGACGAGACTGCCTATGAGCGGTTGGGCACCTATGTGCAGATGAACCCACCCGTCCGGGACGCGATCCATCGCGACGGCATCTGGGCCGGGGTCAGCAATGGCGTCGCCGATATTCTGGGCTCCGACCACGCGCCGCATACGCGGGAAGAGAAGGACCATGCCTATCCCGCCTCGCATTCCGGCATGACCGGCGTGCAGACCCTGGTGCCGATCATGCTTGACCATGTGAATGCGGGAAAACTGAGCCTGCAGCGCTTTGTCGACATGACCAGCGCCGGCCCCAACCGCCTGTTCGGCATCGCCAACAAGGGCCGCATCGCGGTGGGCTATGATGCCGATCTGACCATTGTCGATCTCAAACGCCGCGAGACGATCCGCAATGCCGACGTCAAGAGCCGCGCCGGCTGGACACCCTATGATGGCGTGACGGTCACCGGCTGGCCCGTGGGCACCATTGTGCGCGGCAAGACGGTAATGTGGCAGGGCGAACTGGTCACGGCCTCGACCGGCCAGCCCATGCGGTTCCTGGAGGCGCTGCCACAGCAGGCATAGCGCTCGGCGCTTTGGCAGTCTGGGGGAGGGGACGGGAAGCTCTCAGGTCTCCTGCCGAATAGGCCTTCAGGCCGCTTCCCGAATTGCCTCAACGAGTCTGGTCGACTGCCCCGATGAATTCCAGCATTGCAGCCGCCAGGGCGAGTGGGGCTTCCATGGCGATGTAGTGGCCGGTGTTAGCGATGGTGCATGTCTTCAGCTGGCCCGGGGCGGCGGCAGCGAATGACTGGGCAGTGAAACTGGAGCCGATCTGATCGATGGCGAGCGCCGGCACGGTCAGCGGCCTGGCGGCGACCAGAGCCCTGTATTCTTCGACTTCACGCAGGTTGCTGCTGTAAATCGACTGTGCACCCGTCCAGCCGCCAGGGCGCGCGTAGCCGCGGATGAATTCGGCGATATCGGCCGCTCCGATGGCGGCGGCGGCGGTCGTCGTTGGCGGGGCGAAGATAAACTCGGTCAGCAGCTCGGTCTCACGCCCCTTGAAGAAGCACTCGGCCGCACCCGGCTTTGCGAGTGTGCCGAAATACCAGGCGATCAACGGACTGGCGAGAATTTCGAGGCCGAAACCCGGCAGGCCGGTTTCAATGGCGATGAAGCTCTGCACATCCTGCGGATGGGTGGCGGCCAACCGGAAAGCCAGCGGGCCCGAAAAGTCCTGCGCTGCCAGATGGACGGGACCAAGGCCGAGATAGCTGATCAGCGCATGCAGGTCGTCGGCCATGGTCGTGCTGCTATCGCCCGGCTTGGCGATGTCGGAGGCGCCGAAACCACGCAGATCGACGGCAAAGACGCGGTGGGATTTGGCCAGTGCAGGGATGACCTTGTGAAAGGCCCACCAGGTTTCCGGCCAGCCGTGGACCAGAAGGATCGGTGCCCCTTCATCACCAGCGGAAACGTAGTGCAGCTTGGTGCCGTTGAGGTGAACGTGATGGTGGGCGACTTCGGGAATGGTCGATGGCGTCATGGGCTTTTCCTTCAAGGACAACTTGGTTGTCTAATTGGGAAATAGACATCCGGGTTGTCGGTGTCAACCGGATTGGACATACTGGTTGTCTTTTCTGCCCGATTGCGTTAGCGACGGGCATGAGCAGAAAAGGTGCCGATCTCGCATTGCTTCTTCTGGGCGGCTTCCGGCAATTGGCTGAGGACGCGGGGGCCGAGTTGCTGCGCCGTGGCTATCCGGAGCTTCGTCCGAGCCAGGAATTTGCCATGCGGGCAATTGCGGGTGGCGCCGACAGCGCATCCGAACTGGGCCGCCGCTTGTCGATCTCCAAACAGGCGGCCGCAAAGGTCACCAGCGTGTTGGAGGAGCGCGGCTACGTGGCGCGTATGGATGATGCGAAGGATTTCCGACGCAAGCTGCTGACCGTTACGCCGCTCGGTCATGAGGTCATGGCGCAGGGCGAGGCCATATTCGATGACCTGCGCGCCGCCTGGGCCCGCAAAATCGGTGAGACGGCGCTGGATCGTCTGCAGTCCGACCTGTCGATCCTGATCGGGAATGCCGCTGTCGATCTGGACGCACCAGGCATGACCGGGCTTGAAGAGGATTAGCTGCGACAACGTCAGCTTTCGGCCGAACGGGTGGTTGGCATAGGGTGACCCCGAGGGGCCGCAGACCCAGGAAGCGCGTCTTGCTGTTGAGAAAAAGCGTGTCATCCCGCCGGGCAGCACAATGCCTTATGCTGCCTGACGGGCGCATCCAGGCGTATGGAATGATTGATTTGAAGTCGCCTGGATTTCAGTGGTTACCGCTTGGGCAGGTTCCAGTCCTTGCGGTCTTCCTTGGCGTCGGTTCCCAGCCCCAGTCCCTTGCCGGCAGTATTCTCTCCCGTGGCGCCGTCGAGGTCGAACCCTGGTCTGTCGTGCTGTTCTTCAGACGGAACAGGGTTTGCCTCTTCAGTCTCGGGGGCGTCATCCGCACTGGGGCGCTGATTGGTGGGCACGTCCTTGTACTCATCGATCCTGACGCCGGTGCTATCCAGGCTTTGCCCATCCCGCCGCTGCGACTTGTCGCGATTGCTGAGAATGTCATTCTTGCGGACCTTGTCGTCGTCCAAATTCGTCATTGCGCCGGTGCCACTTTGTTGGCCAGCTGCCATGGTGTTGCTCCGTTTGTTCGCATCGCAGGAGGCGATGCCCAATAGAACACAACGAGCCGCGCGAGCGATGGATGCATGGATTTGTCAATCACATCGGGTGACTCCACCCGGCTTGCGCCCAATGTCGGCCACTTCGGCCAACCCGCGCGCATTTCAAAAAGCTACCCATCCGCTTTGGCCGATGAAGCGTCAGAAACTGTGGCCTAGCCGAAGTCGCCCTATCGCGGCGAATGGCAACTCTCGGGAATTTCCCGATCTATCGCGAATGGTTGAGATAGGGTCGGAAGCGGCGGCCCCAGTCAATTGCAATGGCAGCGTTCAGGCCTGAACCGCCTACTGCAGGATCTTGTCGAGGTTGTATTCGCCAGAGCGAATCCGGTCGGGCAGCATGGCGACCAGGTCGGCGGCGGCTTCATCGCCGTGCAGTTTGACCAAAGTGGCCAGCGCGGCGAACAGCGACGCATGGGCGAGCGAGCCGGTCTGTACGCCGTCTTCTTCGGCCTCATTCCAGGCCTCGGCCAGATATTCCAGCGCCAGCTGGCGCTCGCCGCTTTCGCGGTCAAAAACG
>NZ_JAUYGL010000093.1 GCF_030689745.1 Devosia sp. | reverse complement strand
TGGGGGTGATGAGCGCCGAGGCCTTCCGCACGCGCTTCAAGGGTTCGGGGCCGGTGTTTTACCTGATCATCCTCGGCATGATGGTGCCGGGCGTGCTGGTGGGGCTGGGCATGGCGCTGCTGTCGAACCAGTTCGGCATCGATCGCGCCTGGTGGGGCACCTCGTTCGTGCTGCACGTGGTCTACACCTTCCCATTCGCCTTCCTGATCATGCTGGCGATCTTCAACCGCTTTGATCGCACCATCGAAGAGGCATCGCTGTCGCTGGGCGTATCGCCGGCGCAAACCTTCCGGCGGGTCACCTTCCCGCTCATCTTCCCGGGCGTTCTGTCGGCGATGATGTTCTCGTTCACGCTGTCCTATGATGAGTTCTCGCGCACTCTGTTCACATCGGGGCGCGACCTGACGCTCCCGCTCTCGATCTACGGCACTTTTGCCGTGGAAATTCACCCCAATATCTTCGCCTTCGGGGTGCTGACCACGCTGTTCTCCTTCGCACTGTTGCTGATCTACGCGATCCTGATGGGCCGCTCCGTCAGCAAGGGCCGATCCTTCAAGGGCCAGGAGGAAGCGATATGAGGGCGGCAATTGTCACCGGCGCCGGGTCCGGAATTGGGGCAGCAATCGCCATGCGTCTCGCCGCCGATGGCTATGCCGTGGCAGCCGTCGATCTCGATCGCGCATCGGCGGAGGCGGTGGTGGCGACCATCACCGCAGCGGGTGGCACCGCCAGCGCGTACCAATGTGACGTGTCGGACGCTGGCAGCGTGGCGGCGATGGCCGGGGCAGCACGTGCCGAACTGGGCGCGCCCGAGCTGGTGGTCAACAATGCCGGTCATGCCGACCAGGCAGCCTTCATGCAGATCACGCCCTCCGCATTCGACCGCATGTTCGCGGTGCATGTGCGTGGCACCTTCCTCGTCACCCAGGCGTTCCTGCCGGCCATGCTGGAACGGCAGCGGGGCGTGGTGATCAACATGGCATCGCAATTGGGTCAGATCGGCGGTGTCGAGCTGGTGCATTACGCGGGAGCCAAGGGCGCCATCATCGCCATGACCAAGTCGCTGGCGCGCGAAGTCGCCGCCAAAGGGGTGCGGGTCAATGCGATAGCGCCAGGACCAATCAATACGCCACTCGTGGCCGCCCTCTCGGAGGACTGGAAGATTGCCAAGGCCGCCGGCCTGCCGCTCGGCCGGTTCGGCGAGCCGTTGGAAATTGCCGGGGTGGTGTCCTTCCTCGCTTCGGACGATGCCGCCCTGTTTGCCGGCCAGACCCTGGGGCCCAATTCGGGCGACGTGATGCTGTGAGCAGCGTGGAGATGACTGAGATGACTATCGAACGGCGCGTGGTTCTAGTGACTGGCGGGGGTATCGGCATTGGCCGGGCCAGCTGTGAAGGCTTTGGCCGGGCAGGCGACCACGTCGTGGTGACCGACGTGCTCGAAGCGCAAGGCAAGGCCGTCGCCCAATCGATCGTCGATGCCGGCGGAAGCGCCCAATTCGTCGCGCTCAATGTGCGCTCGACCGAACAGGCCGACGCGGTGATGGCCGACATCATGGCGCGGCTGGGCCGCATCGACGTGATCGTCGCCAATGCGGGCATCGCCCATCGGGTGCCTCTGGCGGCGCTGACCGACGAAAAGTGGGACGAAACCTTCGACATCGATCTCAAGGGCATGTTCCGGGTGATCCGCCCGGCGCTGGACGCCATGCGCGCGGCGCAATCGGGCTCGATTGTCTGCCTCTCCTCGATCATGGGCGTGGCCTATGGCTGGGATGAGCACGTGCATTATTCCGCCGCCAAATCCGGCGTGGTCGGGCTGGTGCGCGGGCTAGCGGTGGAGCTGGCGAGCGCAGGCATTCGCGTCAACGGCGTGGCCCCCGGCTATATCCGCACCGCCCAATTGCTGTCTGCCGAGAACTCGCTGGGGCCCGACGCGGCCGAGCTGGCCTCGCCATACATTCCGATGCAGCGCCTCGGCGAGCCCGACGAGATCGCGTCGGTCATTCAATTTCTAGCTTCATCTGCGGCGTCCTACCTCACCGGGCAGGTGCTGACAGTCGATGGCGGCCTGTTGGTCGGCCGATACTGACCAATAAAAAAAGGGATGGGAACGACAATGAATAACAAATTCAATGTATCGCGGCGAGGGTTGCTCAAGGGCGGCGCCGGTTTGGGCGCGCTGGCTCTGGGTGGCATGCCGTTTTCGTGGCAGGCTTTTGCGCAGGAGCTGTCGAGCCAGCAACTGCGCACCACGGGCCTTGCAACCACGGTGCAGGACCGTATTCTCGAAATGTTCAAGGCCGAGAGTGGCGTCAGTTCCGTCTCCGGTACACCGTCGACCTTTCCCGACGCGCAGACCCGCATTTTGTCTGGTTCGGGCGATTATGACTGCTGGGAAATCATTGGCGAACGTCTGCCGGCATTGATCGCCACCGACAATGTCGAGCCGATCCCAGTTGCCAGCCTGCCCAACTGGGCCGGCATTCGTGACACCTTCACCGCTGCCAATCCAAAATGGGATCGCAGCGCGCAGATCGTCGGACAGATCTGGGCCGATGAGGCGCAGACCGAGCTCTACATGGTCCCCGCCGTCTATAACTACGACTCCATCGGCTATAACCCTGACGTCGTCAGCGACGAGGAAGCCAATACCTGGACCGCGCTGTTCGATCCCAAGTGGAAGGGCCGTTCGGGGCTGAACGTCGATCCGCTGATTGCTTTCGGGCAGGCGATTTTGGCGATGAACTCGCTGGGCCTGATGGAAGCCAAGAACCCGGGCAATGCTACGCGGGGCGAGATCGAAGAAGCCGCCAAGTTCCTGATCTCCAAAAAGAAGGATGGCCAGTTCCGGGCGCTTTGGGGCGATTTCGGTGAACTGGTCAACCTGATGGCATCGGGCGAAATGGTAGTATGCGATGCCTGGCAGCCGGCCGTCATGGCGGTCAAGGCGCAGGGCAAGCCCGCCAAATACGCCACGCCCAAAGAAGGCACCCGCGGCTGGGCCATCGGGCCGTCGCTGCTTAAGGGCTCGCCCAACCGCGAGGCCGTGATCGCCTATGCCAATTTCTGGCTGTCGGGTCCCCCGGCAATCGCGGTGACCGAGCAGGGCTATTATTCGCCCTCGACCGCGATCAAGGGCGCGATGAGCCCCGAGAAATACGCCTTCTGGTACGAGGGCAAGCCCTGGGTCGGCGCCGCCGAGAACGGCATCAAGGAAGGCGATCTGCGCGATGGCGGCTCGCTCGAACAGCGCGGCGCCAACGTCGCCTACTGGCATCAGTGGCCGGACGAATATGACTACCTGATCGAACGTTGGGACGAATTCCTCAACGCCTAGTCGCTCATTCGCAATCTCGGCTTCCGGCGGTGCGCCGCCGGAAGCCTGGGCTCAAAAGGATTGACCAATGAACGATCTTGAACTGCTCGGCGTGGGCAAGACCTACCGCGATGGCACCATTGCCGTCGCCAATTTCGACCTGCAGGTAAAGCCGGGTGAATTCGTCGCCTTCCTCGGGCCGTCGGGCTGTGGGAAATCGACCACGCTGCGCATGATCGCCGGGTTCGAGGACATCACCCATGGCCGTATCCTGATCAAGGGCAAGGATGTGTCGCGCACTCCACCCGAGGCGCGTCCCACCTCGATGATCTTTCAGAATTACGCGCTGTTTCCGCATATGAGCGTGCGCGAAAACGTCGCCTTCGGCCTCGACATCAAGCGCATGGATCGCCGCCAGCGCGATAACAAGGTCGACCGAATTCTCGACATGTTTGGCCTGAGTGCTTATGCTGATCGCAAGGCGAACAACCTCTCCGGCGGTCAGCGTCAGCGCATCGCCCTGGCGCGGGGGCTGGTGGTCGAGCCGCAAATTCTCCTGCTCGATGAGCCGCTCGGGGCGCTCGACGCCAATTTGCGTCGGATCATCCAGAACGAACTCAAGCTTTTGCAGCGCGAGCTGGGCATCACCTTCGTCTTCGTGACCCACGCGCAGTCTGAGGCTTTGGGCCTGTCGGATCGCGTCGTGGTGATGAGCAATGGCGTAGTCGAACAGATCAGCACGCCGCGTGATCTCTACAACCGTCCCTCGACTGCCTTTGTCGCGCAGTTTATCGGCTCCAATGCGATCTTTGCCGGGTCGGGCTTCAAAGCTGGCTTGGGCAGTGACGGTTCCATTGAGACACCGCTGGGGCGCATCACCGGCACTTTGGGCGCGGCAATCGGGGACGGGCAGGGTGTATTGGCCGTCATACCGGCCGAGGCGATCCAGATTGAGGCAGAGACCGCCGCTTCCAATGACAATTCAGGCAATCCGCGCCTGTCCGGTGAAATCGCTGCCCGCCAGATCGTCGGCAGCATCGGTCACTTCCGCATCAATCTGTCATCGGGTGCACAGATCGCGATCGAGGCGCATGTGAACCGACCGGGTATCGCCGCGTTGGAAAAGGGCAATCGCGTCGCCATTTCGCTGCCGGAAGAGAAGGTCACCCTGGTGCCGGCAGCGCGCTAACCAAAAAAGCATCGGGACCCGAGTGGTCCTTCCAATTTGTAAGGAGAAATTGTTGTGGCGAAAGAAATTCTGGTAGGGTTTGGCGTCGACGTTGATGCGGTGGCCGGCTGGCTGGGCTCCTACGGCGGTGAGGACAGCCCCGACGATATCTCGCGCGGCATGTTTGCCGGCGAAGTCGGCTCGCCCCGCCTGCTCAAGCTGTTCGAGCGCATGGGCATCAAGACGACCTGGTTCATTCCCGGGCACTCGGTAGAAACCTTCCCAGTGCAGATGAAGGCTGTTGCCGGCGCCGGCCACGAAATCGGCATCCATGGCTATAGCCACGAAAATCCTATCGCCATGACCCGCGAGCAGGAAGAGGCGGTGCTGGACAAGTCCATCGCGCTGATTACCGAACTGTGTGGCAAGCGCCCCACCGGCTATGTGGCGCCGTGGTGGGAATTCTCCAACGTCACCAACGAGCTGCTGCTCGAACGCGGCATCAAGTACGATCACTCGCTGATGCACAACGATTTCACCCCGTATTATGTGCGTGTTGGCGATAGCTGGACCAAGATCGACTATTCCGGCCGCCCCGAGGACTGGATGAAGCCGCTGGTGCGTGGCACCGAAACCGAGCTCATCGAAATCCCTGCCAACTGGTATCTCGACGATTTGCCGCCGATGATGTTCATCAAGACGGCGCCGAACAGCCACGGTTTCGTCAATCCGCGCGACATCGAGCAAATGTGGCGCGACCAGTTCGATTGGGTCTATCGGGAGATGGACTATGCGGTGTTTCCGATGACCATCCATCCCGACGTGGCCGGTCGGCCGCAGGTTCTGCTGATGCTGGAGCGCCTTTTCGAATACATCAAGGGCCACGAAGGCGTTCGGTTCGTCACCATGAACGAGATGGCTGACGACTTCGCAAAACGCTTTCCGCGTAAATAACCGAGATGCGGCGGGTCGGCTGCGTGGCCCGCTTGAGGAAGGAAAGAGACCATGTGTTCGCTGTGCGGAATTTTAGGGTGCGACGATCACTGGTCGAGTGCGGTGGCGCGTGACGGTGTGTATTCCCGCAATGGAGACCGCCTGTCGCGCCGCCGTGAGGCTGCGCACCGCGAACACATGGTCAACTGCATCCTGGCGCTCCGCCGGCTGCGGCTTGCCGACTGGCGGGGCAGGGCATATGTGCTGAGCACGGCGACGGGGAAGGTGCGGATTTTTGACAGTCTCTCCCATCTCTGGCCCGAAGCCGAGGCCTTGTCTGGAGGGTCGTTCGATCCGCTCGATCCAGAGCTTTTGGCGCGGCTGCAGGCGCAATCATGACGGAATTTGATAGCAACGCACCTACCACGATCAATCTGCTGACGGGATTTTTGGGGTCGGGCAAGACCACGCTGCTGCAGCGGCTGCTCCATGATCCCGAGCTTGCCGGCGCCGCCGTGCTCATCAACGAATTCGGCGAGGTTGGGCTGGATCATCACCTGCTTGACCGCATCGATTCCAATGTCGTGCTGATGAAATCGGGGTGCCTGTGTTGCACGGTTCGCGGCGAGATCGCCGATGCCTTGCTGAACCTGCATTCGTTGCGCACGCGCGGCGAGGTGCCGTGGTTTCACCGGATTATCATCGAGACCACCGGGCTGGCCGATCCCTATCCGGTTCTGTCCACGATCCGCGCGCATCCGGTGCTGCGCAGCCATTTTTCGGCGGGCAATGTCGTGGCGACGCTGGACGCGGTGAACGGGCACGCCCAACTCGCGACCCGCCAGGAGGCGCTGCATCAAGTGGCCGCTGCCGATTCGATCATCCTGACAAAAACCGATCTTGCGACGGCCGATGCCGTCAACGACCTCAAGGCCATGGTGCGCGCCATCAACCCGACCGCCACCGTGCTGGACGCCGCGACCGCCGGTGCGGGGATCATTGTCGATCTCAGTCTTGCGCCTGAGCGGCTCCTGCCGGCGGAATTTTTGTCTGGTAGCCAAGGCGGGATCAGCGCTCACACCCAAAGCGTGCAATCATTTTCCATTGTGACGGACCGCGAGATTGACTGGACGGTGTTCGGCATCTGGTTGACGATGCTGCTGCACAAGCATGGAGATAAGGTGCTGCGGGTCAAGGGAATTTTGAATATCGGCGAAGCCAAGCCGGTCGCCGTGCATGGGGTGCAACGCCTAGTGCATCCGCCCGTGCACATGTCCGGCTGGCCGGACGGCGACCGTCGGTCGAAGCTGGTTTTCATCATGCAGGATCTTGATCCGGCGCTGGTGCGCAGATCGTTTGAGGTTTTCCACGCGGGATCACGGGCGTCCGAAATGCAGGCGGTGGCGATCGGATGAACGATCACTCGATGGTTCCCGCGCCCGCAGTCATCCGTTCGCATGACAAGACTGTCTTGCGCGTGCTGTGCACCGAGATTATCCCGGTGCAGCAATTGCGCGCCCGCGCCAAACAGGACCTGGGTTATGAGGTGGTGTTCGAGCAGCACGACTTCGTCACTGCCCAGCGCATTGCCGCTACTGAACCCGATCGCTACGACATTTACGATCAGTGCTTCCATAACCTCGATATTGTCTGGCACTGGCGGGCCATCCAGCCGATCGACCTCGCCCGGATCGAAGCCTGGGATGATGTCTCCGATCTGACCAAGAAGGGTGGCGTCAACGCCGAGGCCCGGATCGGCCTTGGCGACGCGCCGGTCACGCGGCTCTATGTGCAACCCGACCACTCCCTGTCCTCATCTCCATCGGGCAGCATCTCCATGCTGCCTACGGTGCACAATTTCGATTGTTTCGCGGTCAATCAGGACGCGACCGGGGCCGATGTTGATCGCGACATGACGTCCTGGGCCGAATTGCTGAATCCGCGCTGGAATGGCGGCGTTGGCATCGTTGACGAACCAGCCATCGGAATCTTCGACTTGGCATTGGCGTTTCGCGCCACCGGTCAGATGCGGTTCAACGATATCGGCAATATGAGCGTCACCGAGATCGACCAATTGATCGAGTTAGCGATCGATCTGCGCGCCAGCGGTCATTTTACCGCGTTCTGGCGCACCAGCGACGAGGCCAGCGACCACGTTCGCGCCCACGAAATGCTGATCGGCAGCATGTGGTCCCCCAGCGTCATTGCGCTAAAGGCCAGCGGCATCCGCATGCGCCAAGCCGTCCCCGTCGAGGGCTATCGGGCCTGGCATGGCGGGCTATGTCTGGCGCGGCATCTGTCCGGCCATCGCCTCGACCAGGCCTATGGCTATCTAAATTGGTATTTGTCCGGCTGGCCGGGTGCCATCATGGCGCGGCAGGGCTACTACATGTCCGTACCCGCCCGGGTGCGCGATCATCTGCAGCCCGAGGAATGGGACTATTGGTACGGCGGCAAGGAAGCCAGCATGCCACTGCCCGACGTCAACGGGGCGATGGCGATCCGGCCCGGTGATATTCGTTCCGGCGGGGCTTATTGGAGCCGCGCCGCCCATATCGCGCTGTGGAACACCACCATGGACGAACACAATTATCTGGTGCGCCGCTGGGGCGAACTGGTGAGCGGCAGCGACCAGCGCAACAGCCGCGGACGGAGACAGTTGAAATGAAGCGGGTCGTCATCGTCTCCACCGGGGGAACCATCGCCTCGGGCAAAACCAGCGACCACTCTGTCATCGCCGACCGAAACGGCGCGACGTTGATTGCCACTTTGCAGGATCCGCTGGATGGAATCGCCCTTGAAGTCGATGATTTCAGATCGGTTGGGAGCTATGCGCTTGACCTGCCGACGGTGCACCAGCTTGTCGGTGTGGTTCGTGCCCATCTGGCGCGGGCCGACTGCGATGGCGTTGTCGTCACGCACGGCACCGACACCATGGAAGAGACAGCTTTTGTTTGCGACCTGTTGATCGCTAGCGACAAGCCTGTTGTCTTCACCGGCGCCCAGCGCCACGCTGACATGCCCAACACCGACGGGCCACGCAACATTGCCGACGCCGTGCGCGTCGCTGCTGCGCCGATTGCGTGCGGGCTTGGCACGGTCGTGGTCTTTGAAGGCGATATTCACGCCGCATGCTCGGTCAGCAAGACCCACACCTCGCGTGTCGATACATTCCGATCCGCTGGCTATGGGAAGCTGGGCGAGGTGGACAACGCCGTCGTTCATATCGGGCGGCGTCCGCAAAGACGGGTCTTTGCGGATATGGGCCTTGTCGAAGGCGTAGAATTGATCAAGCCCGGCCTCGGCTCAACCACCGCTTATCTCGATTTCTGCGCCAGCAGCGGCGTTCCCGGGGTGGTCATCGAAGCCTTCGGGCGCGGCAATGCCCCACGCGGCTATGCCGGTGCGGTGTCGCGACTGGTCAATGGCGGCTCCCACGTGGTGATCGCCTCTCGTTGTGCGGAGGGCAGAACGCTGTCGGTCTATGGTGGCGACAGTGGCGCGACAACTCTGGGGGCCGCCGGCGCCATATTTGCCGGAGAACTCCCTGCTATCAAGGCCCGATTGCTTCTTTCCGTTCTAATGGCTGCAGGCGCAGACAAAAACGCAATCGTTCGAGCATTTGCTCGGTTCTAGATAGATACTGACGGCTTCTCTATCGCGGTTTGTGTCAAGGGTCGCGCGACGTCATCTGCCGCCGCGAGGCGGCATTGCTGGACTCGCAAGAGCGCTGTCGAGCGGCGGGTGTATAGGGTCAGGCTTGCTGTTTGGCATGAGGTCGTACCACACGGGGTTCGCGCTTCTCTTCGGGGTCGGCGCTGTGACCGCCCCACGATGGGGTAAGAAAAAGCGGAGTGGATCAATCTTTTGGGCGCCCTTGCCAGTTGGCAGGGCTGCCGCCAGTGCGATCTCACACCACCTTCGTCCCCGTGAGGACCTCTTTCCTGCCGAGGCAGATCCGGTAAAGCTCCTGTATAGGGGTAATCAGGCGGTCGTTGCGGCGGGTTCGCTGCCCCAGCGGAAGTCTGTGCCGTCGGTCCACATCCTGTGCAGGATCACCGCCAGGCGGCGGGCCACGGCGACTATGGCACGCCGCTGGCCACGCCGCTGCGCAACCCTCATGCCCCACGCTTTCAGCCACGACCACTTACCGCGCTGGGTGAGCAGAACCTGCGGGGCCTCGTACAGCATCGTGCGCAGCATGGTGTCGCCGGACTTTGAGATGCCGCCATCATAGTCGATTTCACCCGACTGGTGACGACGAGGCGTCAACCCGACATGAGCACCCACCGCCCTCGAATGAACAAAGCGCTGCGGCCGCTTTCCTTGCTCTATTTCAAATTCTTGTTCGAGCTGTTCAAGGATTTGGGTGACGAGTTGGACGAGGAGCGCATCGTCAAATCGGCGACCGGCATACGCGACACGGCTGTGTGGAAAAAGCTCTTTAAGTTCCAGCGCGACGGTGTGGTGGGTGCCATCGATAAGCTTGAGTGCATTGGCGGCTGCATCATCGCGGACAGTGTAGGTCTGGGCAAGACCTTCGAGGCGTTGGCAGTGATCAAGTAATACGAACTGCGCAATGACCGCGTTCTCGTCCTTTGCCCAAAACGCTTGCGCGACAACTGGACGCTATACAAATCCAATGACAACCGGAATGTCCTGGCCGGAGACCGGCTTAACTACGACGTGCTGAACCATACCGATTTGTCCCGTGAAGGTGGCATGTCAGG
>NZ_JAUYGL010000090.1 GCF_030689745.1 Devosia sp. | reverse complement strand
TTCGGCGATCGCGACACCGGCATTCCGCTCGACCAGATCGAGGCCCTCAAGGCGCGCTATCCGGACGTGCCGATCCACCTTTATGCAGCCGGGCACGGGTTCTGCAACAGTGACCGACCTGGCAATTTTGATCACGAAGCCTGCACCAAGGCCTCGGCCCGGACGCTGGACTTCTTCCGCAAGCACCTTGGCTGACCTCGATCTTGCCGCCCACCGGGCCTATCTGGAGGCCGCGATGCAGGCGGTGCGCGCCGCGCCGCTGGCCCGGCGCAAGGCGCTGCTGGCCGCGATGCTGATCGACGGCCATATCGATCGCCTGTTTGCCTCCGGCGGCAGGGGCGACGACATTCTGGCCTACCGTGCCGCGATGGCGGCGCGCTCGCCAGCCCTGGGGCGTATACTGGCGCTCTGCGGCCAGAGCGGGGACACCGCGCTGGTCTTCGACACCGTCGCGGTGCCCCTCGCCGACTATGGCAGGCTGGCGGTCGAGGACTTCATGGTGAGCCTCTACAATGACCACAGCGTGCAGCGCCTGCGCCTGGTGACGGCCGACGGCGAGCGCCATGACATGCTGGACAGTCTGACGGGCGCCATCGCGGCGCTGGACGACGACATCTAGCGGTCTGCGGCGCGCTCGATCAGTTCAACGATGATGCCATCGGGATCGCGCACGAAGGCGACGCGCTTGATCATTTCCCGGTTATGGGCGTCGCGTGGCCGCTCCACCACCGCCACCCCGGCGGCCTCCAGCTGGGCCAGCATGGCGTCGACATCGGAAAAGGCGAAGGTGAGGTGGCGCATGCCCGCGTCCCCGGGCAGCACGTCGCGCGCGGGGTTGAGACCGGGCGTGGCGGGGACCATGATCTCGAGCATGCCGCCACCGGCGTCGAGAAACAGCAGTTCGCCCCCGGGCTGGGTCTTGCGCAGGGCAAGGCGCAGGCCGAGCAGATCGCAATAGAAGGCAATGGTGCGCTCGGCGTCACGCGCGGTCATGCCGACATGCTCAAAGCCGAGCAGCGTGCTCATTTGTCGTCGTCAATAACCAGCGCGAAATCGAGCGGCAGCGCCGTGGTGTATTTGATCTGCCCCATGGCAAAGGCGGAGCTGACA
The DNA here is from genome assembly GCF_030689745.1 of Devosia sp. Classification (GTDB taxonomy): domain Bacteria; phylum Pseudomonadota; class Alphaproteobacteria; order Rhizobiales; family Devosiaceae; genus Devosia; species Devosia alba. The sequence continues at coordinate 23,676 of NZ_JAUYGL010000090.1, read as the reverse complement.
TCGGTCAGGTTGATCTTGCCGATCAGCCGTTTGTAGAAGGCGTCATAGGCGCCGATGCTGGGCACCACCACGCGCATCAGATAATCGACATCGCCGCTCATGCGGTAGAATTCGACAACCTCGGGAAACTCGTCGATGACCCCGGCGAATTTGCGCATCCAGATATCGTTGTGCTCATTGGTCTTGACCGAGACAAAAACGGTGACGCCGACATTGACCTTGACCGGATCGAGGATGGCGACGCGGCGCTGGATCACGCCATCTTCTTCCATTTTCTGGATCCGGCGCCAGCACGGCGTGGTGGACAGGCCGACTTTGCGACCAATCTCGGCCACGGGCATGGTCGCGTCCTTTTGCAAGAGAGTAAGGATTTTCCTGTCAATCTTGTCCAAAGCCATGTCACCCCCGCGAAATCAGATTTCCAAGAATGGCCTATTCCACTCAAAAAAATCGCCGAATACCTGCCACGTTCACCCGAGCATGGCAATAATCTTGCGCGGCGCAAGTTTATTGCCCGCTTCAAGGTCTTGTTAGCCTAAAGCCCAAACCAACTCAAAAACGGGCTCGGACGCGGGTGATCATCGCGCCAATCGGCGGGTTTGTCGAAGCCACCGGCCCAGATTCCCCGACGCGCGACCCGGGCCGCGGCTTGCTCGGTGCCATAGTCCCCCGCGGCAATCGCCCATCCTTCGCCCACCAGCGTGGCGCCAAGGTCGAGGCCATTGACCTGACAGCGCGCCAGCAGGCGCTGGTAGCGGTCATGCCCGTCGGGCTGGCAATCCACCGGGCCGCCGGCCAACAGGCTGGCGAGGCGATCACGCGCCACCCGGCCACAGGGCCAGCGGGGGTCGTCGACCGTGGCACAATGCTGGTTCAGTTCGGGGGCGTCGAGGCCCAGCAGGCGCACCCGCTCGTCGCCCAGGCGAAAGCTGTCCCCATCGCTGACGCGGCCGGCGCCAGCCACGGCTGGCAGGGGTGCATCGAGCCAATCAGCCAGCAAGGCGACTCCGGCCAGAATGAGGATCGCCAAGACCGCGCCCCGGCGCCCTGAAAAGTGAAAGGTTCGATACATATGTCGCCGCCGGATTTCACCAGACGTTAACTACGCGCTGACTAGAGTCCAGCCAAGAGTAGTGAATGCGTACCGGTTTTCCGGGTTAGTAACGAGTACCGAGTGTCATGACGTCCTATCCGGCTGTCACCGATGATGTCCGTTCGCAGATGGGTCGTGATGGCAAACGTGCGGCACAGCGGACTGTCCTTGACGCCCGTCAGCGCCTGACCTCAAGCACCGGTACGCGCGCATCCTTCGATTTCGAACTCATGCATGACTATGCCGATTCCCGGCTGGGTGCGGCGCTGCCCATGGCGGCATTGGTGGGCATACTGGCTTTTGTGGCCAGCTTCTGGGTGCCGATGCTGTTTACCGCGCTATGGGCCGGCGTGGTGCTGTTCAGCATGCTGATCGTGGTGCTGATGGCCCAACGGTTCAAGCGCACCCCTCCCGCCAGGTTCAACGCCGCCGAATGGACCGCCACCTTTGTCGCCGGAGAGACCCTGCTGGGGCTTGCCTGGTCGATGCTGGCGCTGTTTACCCTGGTGGCCAGTGCCAGCACACTGGCGCCGGTGATGTTCGCCATGGTCCTGGTGGCCATTGCCGCCAACGCCATCGCCACCCGCACCCTGCCCCCCGCCACACTGGTCAGCACCCTGCCCGTCACTGTCACGGTATCGGCCAATCTGTTGATGCTGGGTGGGACGCTGAATTATACGCTGGCCGCTGTGGCGCTGTGTGGTGAGGTGTTCTTTGTGTATCTGGCGCGCCAATTGCACGCCTCGGAACTGCACACCATCACCCATCAGGCCGAAAAAGACACGCTGATCAGCGAGTTGGAAGAAGCCCGGCAGATGTCGGATGAAGCGCGCCGCCATGCCGAGCAGGCCAATATCGCCAAGTCGCAATTCCTGGCCACGATGAGCCACGAACTGCGCACGCCCCTGAACGCCATTATCGGTTTTTCCGAGGTGCTGCATTCGGAACTGCTGGGGCCCCATCACGTGCCCCAGTACAAGGAATATGCCGGCGACATTCACGGCAGCGGTCAGCATCTGCTCAACCTGATCAACGAATTGCTGGACCTCAGCCGTATCGAGGCGGGCAAGTATGAGCTGAACGAGGAAGTGGTGTCGCTGGTCGATATCGCCGCCGATTGCTGCCGCATGATGGAACTGCGCGCCAAGGCCAAGGGCGTCGAACTGGCGTTCAACTTCGGCACCGATCTGCCTCGCCTGTGGGGCGACGAACGCGCCATTCGCCAGGTGATCCTCAACCTGATGAGCAATGCCATCAAGTTCACGCCGCAGCAGGGCAAGGTCACGCTGACCGTGGCCCGCAGTGCCGATGGCGGTCAGTTGGTCTCGATCAAGGATAACGGCCCCGGCATTCCCCCCGATGAGATCGAAACCGTCCTCTCATCGTTCGGCCAGGGCTCGCTGGCCCAGAAGACGGCCGAGCAAGGCGCCGGCCTGGGCCTGCCCATCGTGCAGAAGATCATGGAACTGCATCAGGGCCGGTTTGACCTGTTCAGCAAACTGCGCTTTGGCACCGAAGTGATCGCCACCTTCCCCCGGGCCCGGGTGATGGACGCCCTGGCCCCGGTGGTGGAGAAGCGCAACCGCCTGGAAATCTACTCGGCAGCCAGCTAGGCGGCAGTATTGAGGGGCCGGACGCGCCCGATCCATTGGCGCGCCTGCGGGTCATTGATGGCCTGCCCCAGATCATTGCGGCACTGCATGTTCAGCCCGGTATCGGGGGTGGTGCCCAGCCCCCGTCGGCCTCAAGTCAGTCGGACTTGCCGCTGACCGCAGCGCTTTCAAAGGTCGCCATATTGTTGTGCAGGTGCAGCGCTGTCTTGGCGAGCACGGCTGCCAGGGCGGCGCCACTGCCCTCACCCAGACGCATGCCCAGATCGAGCAGACCCTTCTGGCCCATCGCCTCGAGGGCGCGGGCATGGCCGGATTCGGCTGAGACGTGGGCAAAGATGCAGTGATCGATTGCCGCCGGATTGACCGCATGGGCGATGGCCGCAGCCGAGCTCGCCACGAAACCATCGATAATGACCGGCACCTTCTGGTGGCGCGCCGCCAGCAGCGCCCCCAGCATGGCGGCAATTTCGCGGCCGCCGACGCGGGCCAGGATAGCCAGTGGATGATCGAGTTCGCCGGCATGGCGGGCGAGCGCACGATCAACCGCGTCGGCCTTGCGCTTGAGGCCGGCATCATCGACCCCGGTGCCGCGACCGACCCAGTCGGCCCCGGTGCCACCATAGAGGGCGGCATAGATGGCGGCGGCGACAGTGGTATTGCCGATGCCCATTTCCCCGATGCAGATCAGGTCAGGCTTGCCGGCAACGGCTTCCATGCCATAGGCGATTACGGCGGCGCAGCCCTTGTCGTCGAGTGCCGCCTCAAGGGTGATATCCCCGGTGGGCAGTTCGAGCGCCAGTTCGAACACGCGCAAATTGATTTCATGCAGCGCGCAGATCTGTGAAATGGCAGCGCCGCCATTGGTGAAATTGGCCACCATCTGGGCGGTGACTTCGCGTGGAAATGTCGAAACGCCCTGATCGGTAACGCCGTGATTGGCAGCAAAGATCGTGACCATGGGATTGTCGAGACGCGGCTCGGCGCGCCCCTGCCAGCGCGCCAGAAACGCCACCAGATCCTCAAGCGCACCGAGCGAGCCAGCCGGCTTGGTCAGTTGCGAATCATGCGCACGGACCGCGGCCACCGCGGCCTCATCACCATCAGGAACAATGGTCAAAAGCTCCAGAACGTCGGCGAAGGCAGGATTCAGCGGGGGCATGGCGAGTCCGAATTGCTATGATAGGAAGGAGACCATCTTGTTGCCGATAACGGGGCCAAAAGCAATTGACCGACGAGCAGCCCAATGACGCCATTGCCCCTGAAGCGATCGACCCCAGCCGCCCCGGTATCAGGCCCGGCGGGATCGGGCTGACCGACGATTTCATCATGGCGGTGCGGTTCTTTTCGCGGCTGCCGACCGGCAGCATCCCTCACCAGAAGCCGGAACTGAACCGCATTGCCATGGCCCTGCCCCTGGCCAGTCTGGCGATTGGCGTCGGGCCGGCCCTGTTGCTGCTCGGCGGCGGGCTGGTCGGGCTGCCGGGCTATTTTGCCGCAGCACTGGCGGTGGGGGCGATGGTGCTGGTCAGCGGGGCAATGGCCGAGGACGCACTGGCTGACGCCGCCGACGGGCTGTTCGGTGGACAGAGCCCGGCACGGCGGCTGGAAATCATGAAAGATAGCCGGCACGGCACCTATGGGGTGGCAGCCTTGTGCCTGTTCATCATGCTGCGGGTCACCGGCCTGGGGGCGGTGGCCGCCAGCAGTCCGCTGGCCGCTGCCGCCATCTGGCTGGCCGCCAGCATTGCCGGGCGCTCGGGCGCACTCTGGCTGGTGGTGGCGCTGCCAGCCGCGCGGCCGGACGGCCTTGCCGCAACGGCCGGGGCCGTCAGCGGCCGCAGCTTTGCCGTGGGGGCCGTGTTTGCCGTGCTGCTGCTGTTTGTGCTGGGGGGGCCGGCGACCAATCTGCTGGCACTGGGCCTGGCCATCGCGGCGGCACTGGCGGTGATGGCCGGCTGGAGTGCCCTTTGCCGACGGCTGGTGGGTGGACAGACCGGCGACCTGATCGGGGCGCTGGGGGCGTTGGTCGAGATTGCCGTGCTGGCCGCCCTGCTCCCCTTCGCCTGAGCCGCTGGGCCTTGAAAACGCCGTGCCAATTGCCTTTATCAAGAGGATGACCCTGCTCGAACGCGAAAGTGCGCCAGCATGATTTTCATCGGAATTGCGCTGCTGATCTCGATCGGGCTGGCGCTGTTGATCAGCGCCGATGCCGGCGATCTGGCGGGATTGAGCCAGATGCAGACGGCCCAGCTGATCCCCCTGCTTGTGCTGCTGATCGTGTTTGCCGGTGGCCTGTTCACACGGCGACGGCCGGCCAGGGAGATGCTGACCAGCGTGGTATTGTGGGTCGGCATTTTTGCCGTGGCGGCGCTGAGCTACGCCTATCGCGACGAGATGATCGGGCTGGCCGGAAGGCTGGCGGGTGAATTGCGGCCCGGGGTGGCGATGGTCGATGCCGAACAGGGCACGGCGACATTCCGGCGCGGCATTGGCGGGCACTTCGAGATCGAAGCCACCGTCAATGGCCACACCACGCCAATGATCTTTGATACCGGCGCCAGCGCGGTGGTGCTGACCCTGGCCGACGCCGAAGCGGCCGGCATCGACACGCGCGCGCTGCGCTTCAGCACCGCCGTCGCCACCGCCAATGGCACCGGGCGCGCCGCGCGGGTGCGGCTCGACCGGCTGGAGGTGGGCGGCATTACCCGGCAGGGCATTGTGGCCTTCGTCACCGAGGCCGAGGCCCTCGAAACCAGCCTGCTCGGCATGACCTTCCTGGAGACCCTCAGCCGCTACAGCGTGACGCAGAATTCGCTGGAGCTCGAAGACTAGGCCGTAGCCTGCCCCTGGTGCCTGGGGCCGGGTCATCGGCGTGGTTGGGACAGGTCAGGCAGACCCAATTGCGGCGGCAATAATCGCCGATAACCACGCCAGATTGGCGTGCTAAGGTCCGATCCAGTCAACCAGAGGAGAGTACAATGCTAGCCAAGGACATCATGACGGCAACGGTGATCTCGATCCCGAACGACGGCACTGTTGAGCAAGCCGTACAGCTGATGCTCGACCATCACGTCAGCGCCCTGCCCGTGATCGACGCCAAGGGGGAATTGGCGGGTCTGATCAGCGAGGGCGATTTGATGCGGCGCGTCCGCGAACCTGACGACACGCGCCGGTCATGGTGGCTCGAGATTTTCGCTGGCGTGGACGAGAACGCCCAGGATTTCGTCAAGCTGCGCAGTCAGCGGGTTGCCGACGTGATGACCAGGAAGGTTATCTCGGTGCAGGAAGATGCGCCGGTGGGCCAGATTGCCAAACTGCTGGAGAAGCACCGGATCAAGCGCGTGCCCGTGCTGCGGGGTAGTCAGGTGGTCGGCATTGTCAGCCGGTCGAACCTGCTGCACGCCCTGTCCAGGGCCGACCATAGCGGGCTGCCCGTATCCTCCGCAGATGACCGCGCCCTGCGCGTCAGGATCGACACAGCGCTCAAGGAAGTGCCCATGGGCGCGTCCAACCTGGTCAACTTCGAGGTTGAATCGGGGAATGTCGTCGTGCACGGCCTAGTCGAAAGCGACATGGAAGCCAATGCGATCCGCGTCGCCATCGAGAATGTGCCTGGCGTGCACAAGGTCGACATGCAGATGGGACGCCTGCCAGCCTGGGCCAGCTATGGCATGTGAGGGCCTGCGATAGGGGCAATCAGCCAAGAGGAGGGAAGCGTCTGGGGGTCAGAATCGCTTCCCACGGCGGCGCCACGACGATCCGGGTGGACCGGAGTGCCGTGCGCGCGCCGTACAGCGAAAACCCTCAGGCCATGGCGGCCTGATAGATGCTCAAGGCGTCTTCGACCAGTATCGGCCTGGGATTGTTGTCCATCAGCCTGCGGATGGCGTGCGCTTCCGTTGCCCAGTCCGGCAGGTCAGCGCTGGCCGCGCCATGGGCGGATAGCCGTGTCTCGATGCCCAGCTTCTGGCAGAAGGCAAGGCTCTCGACGAGGATGTCGCCGGCTTGGTCGCGGGCGGAAAACTGCAGGAGATCGCAGATTTGTGCCGTCTTTTCCCGGGCCGCTGGCGCATTGAACGCCAGCATGTGGGGAAAGATGATGGCGTTTGCGAGCCCATGCGGCAGCTTGAGCCGGGTGCCCAGCGGATAGGCCAGGGCGTGGCCGCCGGCGGTATTGACCGGGCCCAGACAGACGCCACCATAGTAGGAGGCCAGCATCATCCCGGCGCGCGCCTCGGTATCCTGCGCCTCGGCTACCGCCCGCGCCAGGTATCGCCCGACCAGCGCGATGCCGAGGCTGGCATAGCCATCGATCAGCGGATGCGCCTTGATATTGGTGAAGGCTTCCACGCAGTGGGCCAGCGCATCGACGCCCGTCGCGGCGGTGACGGCAGGCGGGACCGAATAGGTCAGCTCTGGATCGAGCACGGCAATGTCGGCCAGCATGAACGGGCTTTCGACCGCCATCTTGGCCAGGGTTTCCGGATCGGTGACCAGCGCGCGAATGCCCGCTTCCGACCCGGTGCCCGATGTGGTGGGCACCTGTGCGAGCGCGGTGCGCCGACCGGCGATCTTGCCGGCTCCGACCACCTCGGGCACCGACTGGGTGCTGTCCCACAGGACCGCGACAAGCTTGGCCACGTCCATGACCGAACCACCGCCCAGCCCGATCACCAGATCAGGCCGGAAGGCGCGGGCCGCTGCCAGCACCGCTTCCACCGCTGGCAGATCCGGCTCGGGCGGAATGTCGATGAAGGTCTCGACCACGCCGGTCAGCCCGATGCGTGGCACAAAACCCTCGGTCGGCGCCATGGCAACGACGAAGATGCGCTGGTAGGGCGCGGCCCATTCAGCCAGTCGCGAGACCGCACCCGCCCCGATCTCCAGCCGCGCGGGCTGCAGCAGCGTGATCGGGCGAGCCATGGAGAGGATCGCCTCAGACATGTTCCTGACCCTCAAGCACGCTCATTTTGGCCCAGACGATGTCCAGTTCGGCTGGCGTGAGCTCCACCAGGGGCGGGCGCAGGCGGGTCCAGCCCGGATGATTGCGGCGTTTGGCCAGCATGGCCTTGATGGTGGGCAGTTGCACATAGGCATTGGAAAGGTCGCGCCAGGCATTGATACGGGCCTGTGCCGCCTCGACTTTTTCGTGCTGCTCGGGCTCGAACCAGCCATCAAAGACCACGCGCAAATGGTTGGCGATGAGGTTCGAGCTGGAGGTGATGCACCCTGCCCCGCCCGAGCGCAGCAGGGGCAGCATGAACGGATCAGCGCCCGCAAGCACCGAGAAATCTCCGAACGTGCTGGCGAATTGCTGCATGCTTTCCAGCTTGCCCGAGCTGTCCTTGATGCCGACGACAACGCCGGGGAAGGCTTCGAGCAAGCGGCCGACCAGTTCGACCGAGAGGCCGACCTGGGCAATGGGGGGAATGTGGTAGAGAACGACACGCAGATCGTCGCGGCCGACACCTTCGATCGCCTCGGCATAGAAGCGGAACAGCCCCTCGTCGCTGACGCCCTTGTAGTAGAAGGGCGGCAACACCACCGTTGCCTTGACGCCCGCTTCGACCGCGTGGCGCATCAGGGTCACCGTATCGGCGACATTGGTTTGCGACGTGCCGGGAAGCAGCCGCTGCGCGGAGATGCCGGCGGCGATCACCTTGTCGAGCAGCGCCTGGCGCTGGGCGATGCTGAAGGAATTGGCTTCCCCCGTCGTGCCCAGCAGGGCAATGCCGTCGCACCCTTCATCGAGCAGCGCCTGGCAATGGGTGGCGAAGGCGGCGTGGTCGGGCGTGCCGTCTTCGAGGACCGGCGTGGCGCTGGCGCAGAAGACGCCGTGAATAGGCAGACTGGTGGCGGGGTTCATGGCTTCTTTCCTGCAACCAGACGCCGGGCATAGGCGATGGCTTCGTTCATGTTGGTGTGGTTGGCCTTGCCGGTGCCGGCAATGTCGAAGGCGGTGCCATGATCGACCGAGGTGCGATCAATGGGCAGGCCCAGCGACACGTTGACGGCGGTGTCGAAGGCGACGAGCTTGATCGGGATATGGCCCTGATCGTGATACTGGGCGATGACCAGATCAAAGGCGCCATTATAGGCGCGGTAGTAGAGCGTGTCGGCCGAGATCGGTCCCTGCACGTCGATGCCCTCGGCCTGGGCCATGGCCACGGCCGGCACCACTTGCACATCGTCCTCGGTGCCGAACAGGCCATTTTCCCCGCAATGGGGATTGATGCCGGCAACGGCAATGCGCGGCCTGGCGTAGCCAATACGCTTGAGGTGCTCGTTGCCCGCGCGAATGGTCGCCAGGATCCGCTCGGGCGTGGCCCGGTCAATAGCGGTCTTGAGCGAGACATGGGTCGAGACGTGAATGACCTTGAGGCGCTCGGAGGCCAGCAGCATGAAGGCCGACTTCTGGCCGGTCAGCGCCGTCAGCATGCCGGTATGACCATCATAGTGGTGCCCGGCCAGATTGAGCGCTTCCTTGTTGATCGGCGCCGTGACGATGCAGCCAATCCTGCCGGCCTCGGCGTCGCGCACCGCCTTCTCGATGAAGCGGAACGCCGCGTCGCCGGCGCGGGGATCGAGCTTGCCCCAGGGCAGCGGGCCGCCCTCGATGGGCAGGTCCTCAACCAATCCGTCAAGTTCAATGATGGCGCCCGTGGCGGTGATCGCGCGATCCAGCGTGGCCCGGTTGCCGTAAATGCGCGTGCGGGCCTGATCGGCCGGGCTCATTTCCGCCAGGGCGCGGACCGCAATCTCGGGGCCGACGCCAGCGGGGTCGCCCATGGTGATGCCAATAGTGTCGCTCAACTTGGTTCTCCGTCGATCCATCCGTGGGGGAGACGGACATATTTGATGGCCCGCCGGAAATAGGTGTAGGCCACATGCAGCGCGCCGTCTGGACCTTCCAGCAGGTAGGGATAGGACAGTTCCTTGTTGCGCCCATCAACGGAATTGTTCGACAGGCACTTGCCGGAACTGTCGTCGATGACACGGCGCAGCGGGAAGGTGCGACCACCATCGGTGGAAATGCACAGCGAAAGCGGCGCCCGGGGCACGCCCCAGATGGGGGCACAGCCACCACTGGCGTCAGGGCGATCGTCCCCCGCCTCAATCTCGTCATAGAGCGAGACGCGCCGGTCATCGGAGGTTGCGGCCGAGGACGGATTGCACACCATGGCCAGCCGGCCATCGGCGAGGCGAATGACATTGATCGAGGAATTGTTGTTGGGCACGTCGGTCGGTTCGGTTGCCGACCAGGTGAGCCCGCCATCATGGCTTTCCGAGCGATGCACGAAATCGGACTGCCGACGACGATAGAAGGCCACCATATGCTCGCTATCGAGCGGCACGATGGTCATATGCACCGAGCCGGTGGAGCCCGGAACCTCGGTCATCGTCCAGCTCGCGCCATCGTCGTGACTGACGGCGACGCCAGCCGTATCATGGCTGCCGTTCCAGCGCTGACCGGGGCGGGGAATGCAGCGGAAGACCGGCATCATCCAGGCGCCATCGGTGCGGCGCACGAACCGCCCGCGCACGAAGGTGCCGAGCGGCAGGTCGATGATGCAGGGCGCCGCGCCGGTCAGCGTGCCGCCCGCCATGCTGATTTCGCGCGCACGCAACAGGCATTCGTCCTGATTGCCCGCCGGCTGGGCGGTATGGAACAGCAGCCATTGGCCCTGCTGGTTGCGCGTCAGCACCGGATTTTGCTCGGAGCGATCAGGGTCGTTGCTGAGCTGTACCGAAGGGCTCCAGCACGCGGCACCGGGCGCCAGCGTTGAGGCATAGATGGAAATGTCTGACTTGCCCTCGAGCGTACCGCCAAACCACAGACAGGCCAGCGTGCCGTCATCCAGCAATTCGATGAAGGCGGCGTGATTCTGCACCATGGGCGACGGGAGATAGGCCTCGAAACGCCCCGCGCCTGTGCCAGTCACCTGCCCGGTCATGCGCGCCTCAATCTCTTGCGGGGACATGGCTCTTCCTCTTGCTTATTGCTTGCCTCAAACTTTACAGAGGCACCTATGTTGTCAAGTTATTATTTTCAGATACCGGTCAGTTCGTCCCGGCAGTTCTATAGAATATCGATTAATATCAACGTTCTAGCTTGCGTCTCTTTGCAGAAACACAGAAGTTTATGATTTATGTTTGACAACTTGGGGTTGTAACATGATAGTGCAGAGCAAGGCAGGGCCTATTGAAGGGCCCGCCTGACAGAGCCTGTGTGGACGCCCCTGCAGCGTCGTTCACGCCAACCGAAAGCGCTGCAAAGGGAGGAAGAACTTGACCATCAAACACATTCTGATCGGCGCACTCCTGGCGTCGACATCCATGGGGCCTGCCCTGGCCCAGGACAACACCGATATCACCGTCGTGCTGAGCGAAGAGCTCGACCTGGTCGAGCCCTGCATGGCGACCCGCTCCAATATCGGGCGCGTCATCATGCAGAACATCAGCGAAACGCTGACCGAGCTCGACGTGCGCGGCAACAAGGGTCTGATGCCCCGCCTGGCTGACAGCTGGGAAGACAAGGGCGACGGCACCTGGCAGTTCAAGCTGCATCCGGGCGTAACCTTCTCGGACGGCTCTGCCCTGGATGCCAATGACGTCAAGCACTCGTTCGACCGTGTCTTCAGCGACCAGCTGACCTGCGAAAGCGCGCGCTATTTCGCCGATACCGAGTTGACCTTCACCGTGGTCGACGACACCACCATCGACGTCAAGGCCGAGCCGGCGCAGCCGATCCTGCCGCTGCTGATGAGCCTGGTCACCATCGTGCCATCCGAAACACCAATGGAATTCGTGCGCGACCCCATCGGCACCGGTCCCTATGTCATGTCCGAATGGACGGCCGGTCAGCAGATCGTGCTGGAGCGTCGCGACGACTATTGGGGTGACCAGCCTGCCGTCGCCAAGGCAACCTATCTCTTCCGTTCCGAGCCCGCCGTCCGGGCCGGCATGGTGGCCGCTGGGGAAGCCGATATTGCGCCGCAGATCACCGAAGATGTCGCCGACAACCGGGACACCGACTTCAGCTACCCGAACTCGGAAACCGTCTACATACGCATCGACCAGACGGTCGAGCCAATGGGTGACCTGCGTGTCCGTCAGGCCCTGAACGCTGCCATCGAACGCGAAGCCTTCATCGGCACCGTGCTCGCCGACGGCACCGAGCTTGCCACCGCCATTGTTCCGCCCACCACGCTGGGCTGGAATGCTGATCTGGTGCCGCCAGCCTACGACCCGGACCACGCCCGTGAACTGCTCGCCGCCGCCGAGGCTGATGGCGTCAACATCAAGGCGCCGGTTGAAGTGATCGCCCGCACCGAGAATTTCCCGCACGTGACCGAAGTGGGCGAAGCTCTGGTGCAGATGCTCAACGAAGTCGGCTTCAATGCCAGCCTGCGCATGGTCGAAGTGGCCGAGCACGAGCAGTATTACTCCAAGCCCTACCCGGACGGTCGTCCGGCCCAGGTCGTGGTTGCCCAGCATGACAATTCGCGTGGCGACCCGGTGTTCTCGGCCTACTTCAAGTACCACAGCAATGGCACCCAGTCGGGCGTCAACGATCCAAAGGTCGACACGCTGATCGAACAGGCAACTGCCACCACGGGTGACGAGCGCGCTGCGCTCTGGTCCGAGCTGTTTGCCTATGTGCAGAACGACATCGTAGCCGATGCCCTGCTGTTCCACATGGTTGGCCATAGCCGGGTTGGCGCCCGCCTTGACTTCACGCCAACCATTGCGACCAATCAGCAGCTGCAACTGTCTGAAATCAATTTCAAATAGTCGCCGCCACAATCCACAATCGACGGTGCCGGGGCGTTTCCCCGGCACCAGTTTCTTACCAACCGGGTGAAGAGCAATGATCAAACTGATCGGACAGCGGGCCATCGCAAGTCTGCTCTCGCTATTGGGCCTGATGGTCCTGGTGTTTTTTCTGTCGCGCCTGACCGGCGATCCGGCAGTACTGTTTCTCCCCATTGATGCCACCGAGGCAATGAAGGCCAATTTCCGTGCCCTGCACGGCCTGGACGCGCCGCTGTTCGAGCAGTTTGGCCGCTATGTCTGGGATCTGCTGCAGTTCGACTTCGGGCAATCGCTGCGCAAGGCCCGGCCGGCCATCGACGTGGTCATGGAAGCCTATGCCTGGACCCTGCCGCTGGCCCTGATCACGCTGAGCCTGGTCGTGGTCGCCGCCATTGTGCTGGGCTCGCTTGCAGCGTTCAAGATCGGCGGGTTCTTCGACCGAATGGTGTCTATCATCTCGCTGATTGGCGCCTCCGCGCCCGATTTCTGGGTCGCCATTGTGGCGATCGTGGTGTTCTCGATCAATCTGGGTTGGCTGCCAACCTCCGGCGTCGGCACGCCGCTGCACTGGGTGCTGCCGATCGCCGTGCTGTTCATCCGGCCCTTCGGCCTCATCGTCCAGGTGGTGCGGGGGTCCATGCTGTCGGCGCTATCGGCGGCCTATGTGAAGACGGCCCGCGCCAAGGGCGTCAAGAACCTGCCGATCATCTTCGTCCATACCTTGCGCAATGCCATGCTGCCGGTCATCACCGTGATCGGCGATCAGGCAGCCGCCATGCTGAACGGGGCGGTCATCGTCGAAACCATTTTCGGTTTCCCCGGCATCGGCAAGCTGATGATCGACTCCATCCTGCAGCGCGACTTCAACGTCGTGCTGGCCGCCATCATGGTCACTGCCGTGGCCATCTTCATCATGAATATGCTGATCGACATCGCCTATGGCCTGCTCGATCCGCGGATCCGCCACTAGGGAGCGCTGCGCATGTCGGACTTGTCGCTCACCAAACCAAACAACCCCGCGACACAGCGCGGTTTCACCATCTTCCTGGCCATGCTGTGGCGGGACAAGCTGGCCTTCATCTCTGCCCTGGTGCTGGTGCTGGTCGTGCTGTGCGCGCTGGTCGGTCCTGCCTTGCTAGGCGATCTGGCAACCAACCAGAACCTGCGTGGCCGCAACAGCCCGCCCTTCGACATGACGCGCGGCTGGGCCTTCTTCCTGGGCGGCGATTCACTGGGACGGCCGATGCTGGCCCGGCTGATCGTGGCGGCCCGCAGCACCATGATGGTGGCCGCCGGCGCCGTGGCCACGGCCCTGATCGTGGGCGCAACGCTTGGCCTGGTGGCCGGCTATATGGGCAAGAACATCTCGCAGGCCATCATGCGCCTGGCCGACGTGATCATGTCGTTTCCCTCGCTGCTGCTCGCTGTGGTGGTGCTCTATGTGCTGGGTCCCTCAATCCCCAACATGATCCTGGTGCTGGCCATCACCCGCATCCCGATCTATCTGCGCACCACCCGGGCCGAGGTGCTCGAAGTACGCGAGCGCATGTTCGTGCAGGCCGCCGTGGTCATGGGGGCCTCGCATGGGCGCATCATCGTGCGGCATGTGCTGCCAGTGGTGGCGCCAACGCTGGTCACCATTGCCACGCTCGATTTCGCCTTCGTCATGCTGGCCGAATCCTCATTGTCCTTCCTCGGCATCGGTATCCAGCCGCCAGACATCACCTGGGGGCTGATGGTCAGCCAGGGCCGTCCCTATCTGACCACGGCCTGGTGGCTCGCGCTCTGGCCCGGCGTCTGCATCGTCATCACCACGCTGGCGCTCAACCTGCTGTCCAACTGGATGCGCATTGCCCTCGACCCCGCCCAGCGCTGGCGGCTGGAAGCCCGGAGCACGACCGATGTCTGAAGCCCTGCTCGACGTGCGCAACCTGTCGGTGGATTTTCATACCGCGCGCGGCACCGTCCACGCCGTCAAGAACGTGTCCTGGAGCGTCAATCGCGGCGAAACACTGGCAATCCTGGGCGAAAGCGGCTCGGGCAAGTCAGTGTCGGCCTCGGCCGTGATGAACATTCTCGACATGCCCCCGGCGCAGATCGTGGGTGGGGAAATCCTGTTCGACGGCCAGGACCTGCTCAAGATCAGCTATGAGACCCACCGGGCCCTCAACGGCAAGAAGATCGCCATGATCTTCCAGGATCCGCTCAGCCACCTCAATCCGGTCTATACCGTGGGCTGGCAGATCGTGGAGATGATGACCGCGCACGGCCGCCCGGCCGACAAGGCGCGGCAGCGGGCGCTCGAACTGATCGGACGCGTCGGCATTGCCGATCCCGAGCAGGCGCTGCACAAATATCCGCACCAGTTTTCCGGGGGCCAGCGCCAGCGCCTGATGATCGCCATGGCGCTGATGCTCAAGCCCGACATTTTGATCGCGGACGAGCCGACCACGGCACTGGACGTCACCATCCAGGCCGAAGTGCTGGCTCTGCTCAAGGAGTTGCAGCTCGAAACCGGCATGGCCATGGTGCTGATCACCCATGACCTGGGCGTGGTAGCCGAGATTGCCGACCGCGTTGTGGTGATGAGCAAGGGCGAAATCGTCGAACAGGGGACACCGCGCGAGGTCTATCACAATGCCCAGCACCCCTATACCCGCCAGCTGATCGGCGCGGCGCCCGGCAAGGGCGAGATCAAGCTGCTCGAAGCGGCCGCCCCGGTGCTGCTGGAGACCAAAAAACTCTGCAAGACCTACGGCGAGTTTACCGCGCTCAAGGATGTGTCGCTGGTGCTGCATCGTGGCCAGACCCTGGCGGTCGTCGGCGAAAGTGGCTCGGGAAAATCGACGCTGGCGCGCGCCATCCTGCGGCTCGAAAACCCCGACAGCGGCGAGGCACTGTGGAAGGGCCAGGACCTGATCGGCATGAATGCACGCGAGCTGCTCGGCGTGCGGCGGCAGATCCAGATGGTGTTCCAGGACCCGACGCAATCGCTCAACCCCCGCATGTCGGTCTATCAGCTGATCTCGGAGGGCTGGGATATCCATCCGATCATGCCTGACCACGCCCAGCGCCGCGAACGGGTCGCCGAACTGCTGCTCCAGGTGGGGCTTGAGCCCGATCACGCACAACGCTATCCGCACCAGTTTTCCGGCGGTCAGCGGCAACGCATCGCCATTGCCCGCGCCCTGGCGCTGGAGCCCGAGCTGATCATCTGTGATGAAGCGGTCTCGGCGCTCGACGTGTCGATCCAGGCGCAGGTGATTGCCCTGCTCGAGGAGGTGCGCGCGCGCCTGGGCATCTCCTTCCTGTTCATCGCCCACGATCTGGGCGTGGTGCGCGATTTCGCCGATACGGTCATCGTGATGAAGGCCGGCGAGATCGTCGAACGCGGGGCGACCAGACAGATTTTCGAGGCGCCGCAGCACGACTATACGCGGCGCCTGCTGGCCGCCAATCTCGATCCCGATCCCGATATCCAGGCGCAGCGCCGACTGGCGGGCGCGCATCCATGACACGCCTCGTCGTGGTCGCCGATGACCTGACCGGCGCGCTCGACGCCAGTGCCCCTTTCGCGGCGCGGGGCATCACGACAGTGGTGGCGCTGGGGCTTGATGGGATCGGCGCCGCCTTGGCCAGCGGGGCCGATGTCGTCGGCGTGTCCACCGACAGCCGCGAGATCGCGCCCGATGCCGCGCGGGACGCGGTGGCGGCCTGTATGGCCCGCCTGCCCCCCGGCGTGCCGGTGCTGAAGAAGGTGGATTCCCGGCTCAAGGGCCATATCGCCGCAGAACTGGACGCCATTGCCTTTCGCAGCGCCCTGGTGATGCCGGCCATTCCCGCATTCGGGCGCTGGGTGCACGGGGGCAAGGTGGGCGGCTTCGGTGTGGCCGAGCCGATCGCGGTCGCCGACAAACTCGGGCGGCATGCCGGTGCGGCAACCATTCCCGACGCCGACACCCAGACCGATATCGATCGCGCCTTGTCCGGCGGCGCCTATGATCTGCTGGTTGGCGCCCGCGGACTGGCGGAAGCGATGGCACAGCGCATGGCGCCCGATGCGCCAGCGCAGCGTGCCTATCCACTCGCCTTCCCGGCTTACTGCATCATCGGCTCGACCGACCCGATTACCCAGGTACAAATCCAGCACCTGCGCGCCGCCGCGCCCGATCTTGCCTATATCGCGGCACCCGATGGCAGGATGGCGGCGGTTCCCAACACGGCCAGCGTCACGGTGCTACAGGCAACACGCGGCGAAGGCGCCGATCCCGCGACGGTCGCGCAGCGCCTGGGCGAGGCGCTGGTTCGGCTGAAGCCGCCCTCGGGCGCGGTGCTCGTGGTTTCGGGTGGCGCCACGGCGCAGGTCGTGCTGCGCACGCTGGGCATCGCGGTTCTGGACCTTCTGGGTGAAGCCCTGCCCGGCCTGCCTATTGCCCAAGCGGGCGGCTTCACGATAATCACCAAGTCGGGGGGGTTCGGTTACCCTGACACCTTGCTGCAGTTGCTCGGCCAGCTCGGCCATTCGGATCGGGAGAGTTGCGGATAGCATGTCGGAATTACTCAATGTACGACGCAGCCTTTCTGACGCGGTGTTCGACCGCATCCAGCGGGCTATCAAGTCCGGCGCCTATGGCGTGGATGAGCGACTACCCACTGAACATGCCATGGCTGCCGAATTCCAGGTGTCACGCCCGGTCGTGCGCGATGCATTGCAACGCCTGCGCGACCAGGGCCTGATCTACTCTCGCCGCGGCGCCGGCAGCTTCGTGCGTGAGCAGGGCGTGCGCGAGCCGCTGGGCTTCGGGCAGATGGAGAACCTGTCCGACCTCCAGCACTGCTACGACTTCCGCCTCACCATCGAGCCCGAGGCCGCCGCTATGGCCGCAACGCGTCGTACGCCCGAGGCTCTGCAGAAGATCAAGACTGCGCTGGGCCTGCTGCGCGATGCCACCAACCGGCAGGCGCACCGTGCGGATGCCGATTTCATGTTTCACCTGGCCATAGCCCAGGCCTCGGCCAATCCCTATTTCGCCACGGCGATGGAAGCGCTGGAGGATCATATCGCCGTGGGCATGCGCTTTCACGGCCTGTCACTGCGCAGCACCAGCGATGGCCTGCAGCACGTTTTCGTGGAACACAGCGCGATACTGGAAGCGATCAGCTCACAGGATCCTGTGGCCGCGCGCGCGCTGATGCGCGAGCACCTGGTGGGATCACGCGACCGTCTTTTCGTCCCGCGCGCCTGAGCGTTTGACGGATTCGATTCAGTCGCAACAGCTACGCAGTTCGGACGCCTCCGCGATGATCACGTCGCGTCCGAATACGCCACTATCCCTGGGTACCAGCCGCACCACCGAATAGCCGCGCTGTTCAAGCGCGCTCAGGAAGGTCGGCAGCATGGCCACGGTGCGCTGGTGAATATCGTGGAACAGCACGATACCACTGCCGAGCTGATCGAGCCTGGCCAGCGTGCGCTCGGCCACCACGGCGGCGCTGTCCTTGTAGTAGTCTTTGCTGTCGATATCGACATCAAGCACGATGGTACTGCCCTGCAGCAGGTTGGTGCGCAGGAAACCGGTCTGCGACAGATAGGGAAAGCGGAAGAAGGGCGAGAGCTTTTGTCCGGCACCGGCCAGCGCCTGTGACACCGCCCGTTCGCCCCTGGCAATCTCGTCGAGCGCCGCCTGACGGTCCAGACCACTCAGATCGACATGGTTGAAGGTGTGGCTCCCCACAGTGTGCCCCCGCAGTGCGACCTGCTGGGCCAGTTCGGGATGGGCCTGGGCAGCCGCGCCGAGCATCAGGAAGGTGGCCTTGACGCCAAAGCTGTCCAGCGTGGCCAGAATTTCACTGGTCTTGCCGGTGCGCGGACCGTCATCAAAGGTCAGTACCACTTCACCGGGCCGCAGCACGATATCGCCGGTCGAACCGACCGAAAGCGTGCGCCCAGTCAGATATCCCGGCGTCACAATCGGCTCGGGCATGTGCTGATCGGTGAGCGGTGGCGCACCGTGGGCGACCGACCCGGTGATTTCAGCTGAAACAGGGCGGTCAGTGTAAGAAAGCAGGCTGTGCTCGCGGGGCGGCTTGGCACATCCCGCCAGAACCGCGCACAACAACAGAAACGACACGGCAACACGCGGGAGGGACACAACCAGAACTCAGCACAATTGATACTGCACCCAGTTCTTCCCGATTATGGTTAACATTCCCCTCGCGAAAACTTAAGAACTACTTACCCGCCTGGGATTTGGCCTTCCGCCCCAGCGTATCCAGTGCGCTCAGAAACGCGGACCTGTCGGCCGGCGTGAAGCCCGCATTATAGCCTTTGCTCTCCCCGGTTTCGCGCAAATGCTGGTTGAGTTCGCGCATCGCCAGCGCCATGCCGATGGAGTCGGGCGTGAAGGGTTTGCCGGTAAATCCCAATACGTGGCAGCCCTTGTCGATGGCGCGGCTGGCCAGCGGGATATCGGCGGTCAGCACGATGTCATTGGCCGCAGCCTGCTCGACGATCCAGTCATCAGCCGCATCGGCGCCAGCGGACACCACGACAATCTTGACCATCGGGTCGCGCGACGGCCGTATCCCGCCATTGCTGACCAGGGTGATGACCAGGCCCAGCCGCTCGGCCACCTTCAGGGCTTCGGCCTTGACCGGACAGGCATCGGCATCGACGAAAATGGTGGGATCAGGCATGGGCGTTCTCAATACGGCAACGCGACCTCATCCTTGGACAGGCTCAGGATGAGGTCGTATGGGGGTTCACAGTAGTCCGCATGGTGCGTGTGTCGAACCAGGAGGGTGGCACCTGGCTCAGTAAACCACCACCGAGCGAATGCTCTCGCCAGCCCGCATCATCTCAAAGCCCTTGTTGATGTCTTCGAGCCGCAGCGTATGGGTGATCATCGGATCGATCTCGATCTTGCCGCTGAGATACCAGTCGACGATCTTGGGCACATCGGTGCGTCCCTTGGCGCCGCCAAAGGCCGTGCCCATCCAGGTGCGGCCGGTGACCAGCTGGAACGGACGGGTGGAAATCTCCTGCCCCGCGCCGGCCACGCCGATCACCACCGACTTGCCCCAGCCGCGATGGCTGGCTTCGAGCGCCTGACGCATAACCGTGGTGTTACCGGTGCAGTCGAAAGTGTAATCGGCGCCGCCGATCAGGTCGCCGCGCCTTTTGGTCAGGTTGACCAGATGGGGCACGATATCGCCCTCGATTTCCTTGGGATTGACGAAATGGGTCATGCCGAAGCGCTCGCCCCAGGCCTTCTTGTCATTGTTCAGATCGACACCGATGATCATGTCGGCGCCCGCCAGGCGCAGGCCCTGGATCACATTGAGGCCAATGCCACCCAGGCCAAACACCACGGCGGTCGCGCCGATCTCGACCTTGGCGGTGTTGATCACCGCGCCAACGCCGGTGGTCACGCCGCAGCCGACGTAGCAAACCTTGTCAAAGGCGGCTGCCGCATCGATCCTGGCCACCGCAATCTCGGGCAGCACGGTGAAATTCGAGAAGGTTGAGCAGCCCATATAGTGAAAGATCGGCTTGCCCTTGAGCGAAAAGCGCGAGGTGCCGTCCGGCATCAGCCCCTGCCCCTGGGTGCTGCGAATGGCGGTACACAGATTGGTCTTGCCCGAGCGGCACGAAAAGCACTCGCGGCATTCCGGGGTGTAGAGCGGGATCACATGGTCGCCCACTTTCAGGCTGGTGACGCCGGGGCCGACCTCAACCACCACGCCAGCACCCTCGTGACCCAGCACGGCGGGAAAAATCCCCTCGGGATCGGCCCCGGACAGCGTGAAATCATCGGTATGGCAGATGCCGGTCGCCTTGATCTCGATCAGCACTTCGCCAGCCTTGGGGCCCTCGAGATCGAGCTCGACGATTTCGAGCGGCTTGCCGGATTCAAAAGCCACTGCGGCGCGGGTTTTCATGCTGAGATTCTCCTTGGCACTCTTGCACCAAGGTTTGACACGCTGGCGGTGCCCACGGCAACCGCCCCAGCGGTCACTTTGCCGCTGTCGCCGCCCGGGGGAAAGCCGGCCCGCCGACAGCGGCGCCGTCAGCCCCTAGCCTTGCAGCGCCCCCGGCCCCGGCGTTGCGCCCGCAGGCACCTTGCCCAGAATGATCATGCCGAGCACTTCATCCTTGGTGACGTCACTGGTTCTTGCCGTGCCCACGACCTGGCCATTTTTCATCACCACCACGCGGTCGGCCAGATCGAACACGTCATGAATGTCGTGGCTGATCAGGAAAATACCGATCCCGTCGGCCTTGAGCTGCTTGATCAGATCGCCAACCTGGGTGGTTTCCTGCGGACCGAGTGCAGCTGTGGGCTCATCCATGATCAGGATGCGGGCGTTGAACAGGATGGCCCGTGCAATGGCCACCGATTGGCGCTGACCGCCTGACAGGGCCTTTACCGGCTCCTTGAAGCGTTTGAAATTGGGATTGAGCCGGCCCATCACTTCGCGCGCCTTGGATTCCATGGCCGCATCATCGAGCGTGCCGATGGCCGTGGTGATCTCGCGCCCCAGGAACAGATTGGCGGCGGCATCGACATTATCGGCGACGGCCAGCTGCTGATAGATCGTCTCGATGCCATAGGCCTTGGCGTCGCGCGGATTGTTGATCGTGGCATCCTCGCCATTGATCCGGATCGCACCGGCATCGCGCCTGTAGGCACCCGACAGGATCTTGATCAGCGTCGACTTGCCGGCACCATTATGGCCCAGCAAGCCCACTACTTCACCTGGAAACAGGTCAATGGACGCATGGTCCACGGCGCGGATGCCGCCAAAAGAGATGGAAATGTCTTGCATTTCCACCAGGGGCGTTCGGGTGTCCAGCATCGCCGGGACTCCTAGTGTTTGTTATTGCGGTAGAGCGTGTCGAGCCACACCGCCAGGACAAGAACGACGCCGACCACGATCGACTGCAACGGGCTATCGAGCCCCATCAGCACCATGCCGGACTGCAGGGACTGCATCACCAGCGCACCGAGCAGTGCCCCGGCAATGGTGCCCACACCGCCCGCCAGCGAGGTGCCTCCGATCACCGCCGCAGCGATGACGTAGAGTTCGTCCAGCGTGCCCATGGCATTGGTCGCGGCATTGAGGCGCGCCGACGAGATTGCTGCTGCAATGGCGCAGAGCGCGCCCATCAGCATGAAGATCTTGACGGTAACCCAGCGCGTATTGATGCCGGCCAGTTCGGCCGCTTCGGGATTGCCGCCCATGGCAAACACATAGCGACCAAAGCGCGTCCGGGTGGAAATGAAGGTCATCACCACACCAACCGCCAGCGCAATCAGCACGGGAATGGCGATGCCATGGGAGACGAACAGCCCGCCCTCGGGCACGGCAATGCCGTTGGCTGCCGCATAGTTTTCCGCAATGCGGATCGGCCAGGGGTAGGAATTGGCAACCCAGACCGCAGCGATGGCCAGGCTGCAGCCAATAATGGCCAGCGACGCCTCCGCCCAGACCGGCCGCAGTGGGAATTTGAACCGCAGGCGCTGCCGCCGTCCGAAATACAGCATCACCACAATGGCGGCACAGGCGATGACGCCCACCACCCAGCTCCAGAACTCGCCGACCGAACCGGTTGGACCACCGCCCATCAACTGGAAGGTCGGGTCCATCGGCGCCACGGTGCGGCCCATGGTCACCCACCAGGCAGCGCCACGCCACACCAGATAGCCGCCCAGCGTCACGATAAAGGCCGGCACCCGCAGATAGGCGATGATGCTGCCCTGCAGGGCGCCAATGGCCACGCCGGTCAGCAGGCCCGCCGCCAGCGACAGCACCCAGATCATCGGGTGTCCCAGCCCCAGCCCAAGCTGGTTGGGCAGGATATCGGTCTGCATCACACCCATGACCATGGCCACGACGCCCAGAATGGAGCCAACTGACAGGTCAATATTGCGGGTGACGATAACCAGCACCATGCCGGTGACCATCACCGCCACCGATGCCGTCTGCACCGACAGGTTCCACAGATTGCGTGGTGTCAGAAACAGGCCGCCCGAAAGGATATGAAAGCCAATCCAGATAATGGCCAGCGCCCCGACCATGCCCAGCAGGCGGGTATCCAGTTCGGTCGCAATCAGAAACCGCTGCAGCGGATTGCGCGCATACGAACTCGGATGAACGGTGTTTTGAATGGCATGTTGATCAGCCAAGTTTATTCTCCCCGAAAGGCCAAGCGCCCCGACCCTGGGCAAAGCAGCGCCGACCTAGGCGACAGTGCCGCAGCGCGAACGCCGCGGCACCATCTTTTATCAAAATGCTGTGGATCAGATGCTAGTCGCAGGCCGCAACCGACCCGGCAGCAACACCCTGGCACACCACATCCTTGCCCACCCAGCCGGCGTCAATGACGACGTCGAGGTTGTCCTGGGTGATGGCGACGGGGGCGATGAAGAACGCATTCATCTCCACGCCCTTGGGGCCGCCAGCGAACGGCACCACGCCGGTCACCGCATCCAGTGCGGTACCGCCAGCCAGCTCGAGGGCCACTTCAGCGGCCTTCTTGCCCAGCTCACGGGCATCTTTCCAGACCGAAACGGTCTGCGTGCCCAGCGCAATGCGGTTCAGCGCGGCGTGATCGCCATCCTGACCCGATACGGGAACCGAACCGGCCAGACCCTGCGCTGCCAGCGCTGCAATAGCGCCACCGGCGGTGCCGTCATTGGACGCCACGACGGCGTCGACCTTGTTGTCATTGGCGGTCAGGAACTGCTCCATGTTCGCCTGGGCAACTTCGGGGTTCCAGTTATCGGTATAGGCTTCGCCGACATTGACGATGGCGCCGGAGTCGATACCGGCCTGCAGCACTTCCATCTGGCCCGCGAACAGGAAGTCCGCATTGGGATCGGCACTGTTGCCCTTGATGAAGACGTAATTGCCTTCGGGCTGCACGGCAGCGACGCCAGCAGCCTGCAGGCGACCGACTTCCTTATTGTCAAAGGTCAGATAGAAGGCGTCGGGGTTTTCGATCAGGCGGTCATAGCCGACCACCGGAATGCCTTCGGCGACAGCGGCAGCTACGGCGGGTCCAACAGCTTCGCTGTCCTGGGCCAGCACGATGATGGCATCGGCACCCTGAGAAATCAGGCTTTCAATGTCGGTCAGCTGCTTGGACGC
>NZ_JAUYGL010000085.1 GCF_030689745.1 Devosia sp. | reverse complement strand
CGTCCAAGTTGGGGTCGGTAGCCGACGGTCAAAATGTCAGGCGCACAATCTTATATCCACTATCCCCGCAGCATTGTGAGGCGGTTAACGACCAACTATGGGCGAAGTAATAAATGAGCAACCCGGCCACCAAAACTGCTGGAGTCGAATAGTGGATAAACCTGCAGGCGGGCGGCAGCACTGCGACAATCATGTTTGGCGTCGCACAAGGCGTGTTCAGCGCGGCCAAACTTTCCTGACACGCCAGCAATCGCTCCATCCACTCGACAACGGCCTCTTGGTTCTCCTCGCGTTCAAGACGGGCAATCAGGTCGTGCTCGGCAGCCTCCAGCTCCGCCCGCAACCTAGCCTTGATGGATGGTTCGCGTGTGTCTTTCTTTACGAGCACCGTCTCACGATCGCCCGAGCCAACGGTGATCGATTTAGTCTTCAGGCGGGCGTCCTTGAGTTCCCGGCGAAATTCCGCAAATGAGCCAAGAGCCTGAATGAACTTGAGCTTTTCAGTCGCTTCGAAAAGCCAGACCAACTCCTCTCCCGGAACATCTGCCAGATCGCCGGGTTTGATCATGTACTTCACGATTTCGCGTACGTTCTGAACCATGCCAGCGTCAGTCCAATGCGTCTTAAAAAACCGGCGGGTCCATGACAGAAAAGTCAGGAACACCAGGCGATTATAGCGCTTCGGGCGGTACACGACATTCGCGTGAAAATGGTAAGAAGGCTTTTTGCCGATCAGCCCTCGCTGTTCCAAAGTCTCTCGTGTCGACTCGGTGCAACGAACGATGACCTCGATCCCGAACCTATTCTCCGCGACTGAGGCCCAGCGGCTGAGCTTGCGATGGAAAGCCTGAAGAGAATAGCGGAGGCTTGGGTCCATGGCGACGACAGGCGCCCCTGCGGTGATGACGCCGTATCGCGCGTATTTCATCTCATCCGCAGACATGAAGGCTTCGAGCGAGCTCAGGTATTCGCTGCGCTCGCGCTTGGCAACTGCTGGCAAAAAGCGGCACATGCGGCTGCCCTGCAGCTGCTTGGTTTCGCCGGTGATCAGATCGACAATTACGTTGTCAGACGGGCGCCGCAGGTCTAGGCCGGCGACCAGCATTTTCTCGATCATGGCCGACTGCTGCTCTGACAGCAATTCGTCAGCCGCCTTCCGACGCAGGTGGAGTTTGGGATCGGTTTTGAGCCCTGTCGTCTGTTCTCGGACATCGTCAGAACTCAGAACGCGATGCTTTCCGCGTAGCTTATGGGGCCGTTTTTCCCTGATCGTAGCCTGGTTCGCAGAGGCATTCTGTTGCCATTCTGTTGCTAGGCCATCATCAGGCAGAGGGCCATTACCCAGCGCCTGACCGGCTAACTTATTGTTATCGCTTGAGAAGTCGCTGGTGCACCCGACACGATTCGAACGTGTGGCCTCTGCCTTCGGAGGGCAGCGCTCTATCCAGCTGAGCTACGGGTGCATCCGTGACGCGGGGGCGGGGCCCCGGCTGAACGGGCGCAAACTAGCCAAAGCCGGCGCGCCGCGCAACGGGGTTGGTTGGTTTTGTTTGTCGGGCACGGGGAGCGGTCCGTCGGCGGGGCCTGGTCGGGGGCGTTCCGCCGGCTGTCCTGGCGCCGCGCGCCGGTGGTGTTTTCCGCGTTAACCGCCTTCAAGCTGCCCTGATTGGGTCCTATCGCCGCCACAGCTGAAATGGGCTAAGGGTGGCCGCATGACAAACTCAAGCAATGGACGCCAGCGCGCTGCGCTGCTGGGCGCCGGGCTGGTGCTGGCGCTGGCGGTGTCGGGCTGCTCGATGAGCGCGCTGAAGCCGGCGCCGGGCGCCGCCAAGGCGGCGCTGGCCGATTTCGCCACCCCCAGCACGCCGGCCGGGCATGTGCCCAAGGCCGATGCGGTGCCGATGGCAACTTCGGCGCTGGGCTATACCGAGGGCTCGATGGACGGGCTGATCCGCCATTATGCGCAGCACTACAGCGTGCCCGAGGACCTGGTGCGCCGGGTCATCGTGCGCGAGAGCAATTACAATGCGGGGGCGCGCAATGGCCCCTATTACGGGCTGATGCAGATCAGCCACGCCACCGCCGGCGGCATGGGCTATCGCGGTCCACCGGCCGGGCTGCTCGATGCCGAAACCAATCTGCGCTATGCGGTGCGCTATCTGGCGGGGGCCTATATCACCGCCGGCGGCGATTATGATCGCTCGGTGCGGTTCTACGCCAGCGGCTATTATTATGACGCCAAGCGTGCCGGTCTGCTGCAGCGGGCCGGGCTGCGCTAGCCGCCGCTCACCGCTCCGCTGATAACGTGCTAGGGGGTCACCGGCACCGGCTCGTTGAGCAGCAGCAGCAGGTGCCTGGCCAGATCGGATTGCTGATAGGGCTTTGACAGCCGCGGCAGGTCGATATCGACACCATCGGGCAATTCGGAATAGCCCGTCGCCAGAACGATGGGCAGGCCGGGGCGCAGCGCGCGCGCTGCATGCGCCAGTTCCACCCCGGTCATGCCGGGCATGGCGTAATCGGTAATCAGCAGGTCGATGGTCTGGTTGCTGGCCAGAATGGCCAGCGCGTCGCGCCCGCTATAGGCTTCAAGCGCGGTGTGACCGAGCTGCTCGACCATGTCGATCGCGTTCAGATTGATCAGGGCGTCGTCGTCGACCACCAGGATCACGGCGGCCCTATTGGCCTGATTGTCCATGCTTTCCAATCCCTCTGCGAACCGATGACAGTCCGATCATCATTCAAATTTGAATATGCGGCCCTTAAAAGGCAAAAACGGCTCAAATGCGATGCTGCGCCCGCCGCAGGACAAAAGTGGTGCCGGCGGCACGGCGCCAAACTGGCCAAACGCGGCAGGTTGTGCCCCGGTTCCCGGTCGCTGGCTCTTTTGGCCCGGGGCAAACTGGCCTAATGTCAGCGCGTTCATCCATTCGGAATCGCTGCTCATGCATTTGCTGCTCGTTGATGGCTCGGCCTATATTTTCCGCGCCTTCCATGCCCTGCCCCAGCTCAACCGCAAGTCGGACGGGCTGCCTGTCGGCTGCGTGCAGGGCTTCTGCAACATGCTCTACAAGCTGACCGAAGATTTGAAGGGCGAGGATGCGCCCACCCATATGGCGGTGATCTTTGACCATGCCGGCAAGACCTTCCGCGATGATTTCTTTCCCGATTACAAAGCCCAGCGCCCGCCGGCGCCGGCCGAGCTGGTGCCGCAGTTCCCGCTGACCCGGGCGGCCACGCGCGCCTTTTCCATTCCCTCGATCGAAATGGCGGGCTGGGAGGCCGATGACATCATTGCCACCTATGCGGTGATGGCGCGCAAGGCCGGCGGCAAGGCGACCATTGTCTCGTCCGACAAGGACATGATGCAGCTGATCGAGCCCGATGGCAGCATTCGCATGCTCGACACCATTCCGCGCCCCGGCCAGCCGCCCCTGCGCTGGATCGGCATGGATGAGGTGTTCACCAAGTTCGGCGTCACCCCCGACAAGGTGATCGAGGTGCAGGCTTTGTGCGGCGACAGCGTCGACAATGTGCCCGGCGTGCCCGGCATTGGCGTCAAGACGGCGGCCGAGCTGATCAATCAATATGGCACGGTGGAAAACCTGCTCGCCCATGCCGACGAGATCAGGCAGAACGCCCGGCGCGAAAAGCTCAAGGCCAATGCCGAGCTGGCGCTGGTCTCCAAACGCCTCGTCACCCTCAGCCAGGATGTGCCGGTGGAACTTGAGCTGGACGCCCTGGCGCGCCAGCCCATGGAGCCGGGCAATCTGTTCCCCTTCCTCAAGGCGATGGAATTCAACACCATCACCAAGCGGCTGGCCGGGCTGCTCGATGCCAATCCCGATGATTTCCCCGCCGATCCCGAACTCAGCGCCAAAACCGCCCCCGGCGCGGTGGGCTTTGACAATGCGGCGCGCGCGGAAAGCCGGGCGGCGCGGCACGAGGCCAGTGGCCGCTCCAATGCCGCCACCGTTGCCCATGCGGCGGCCGAACATGCCCGGGTGCGCGCCATCCCCTTCAGGCCGGAAGATTACGAGATCATCCGCGACGCCGCCGCCCTGCAGCGCTGGATCGACGCCATCGAGATGACCGGCTATGTCGCCACCGATACCGAGACCACCGGGCTGGACAACCAGACCGCCGATCTGGTCGGCATCTCGTTTTCCATCGCCCCGGGCACCGGCGCCTATCTGCCGCTCGGCCATAGCGATGGCGAGGCCGACATCTTTGGCGGCGGCGGGCTGGTCGAGGGGCAGATGGAGATCCGCACCGCGCTCGATATGCTCAAGCCACTGTTTGCCGATCCGTCGATCCTCAAGATCTTCCACAATGGCAAATATGATCTGGGCATGCTGGCGCGCTATGGCGTGCCGGTGGCCTCGATCGATGACACGCTGCTGCTCAGCTATGCGCTGGACGGGCCGCAGTTCAACACCATGGGCGAGCTGGGCGAACACTGGCTGGGCTTTGCCGGCCAGTCGATCCGCGAGCTGCTCGGCTCTGGCAAGAGCCAGCGCACCTTTGCCCAGGTGCCGCTGGCCGAGGGCGCGCGCTATGCCGCCGAAGATGCCGACATGACCATGCGGCTGTGGCAGGTGCTCAAGCCGCGCCTCGTGGCGGAAAACATGACGGCGCTCTACGAAACCATCGAGCGGCCGCTGGCCCCGGTGCTGGCGCGGATGGAGGCGCGCGGCGTCAATGTCGATCGCGCCATTCTGTCGCGCCTTTCGGGCGAGTTCGCCCAGCGCGCCGCCGCCTTCGAGGCGGATGCCTATGAGCTGGCCGGGCAGAGCTTCAATCTCGGCTCGCCCAAGCAGCTGGGGGAAATCCTCTTTGACAAGATGGGGCTCGAGGGCGGCAGCAAGACCAAGACCGGCGCCTGGGCCACCGGCGCCGACGTGCTCGAAGACCTGGCGCTCAAGGGCGTGCCGCTGGCCCGCACCATTGTCGACTGGCGCCAGCTCAACAAGCTGCGCGGCACCTATACCGATGCCCTGCCCGCCTATATCAATGCCCGCACCGGGCGGGTGCACACCACCTATTCCCAGCATTCGGTGCTCACCGGGCGGCTGAGCTCGAACGATCCCAATCTGCAGAACATCCCGGTGCGCACCGAGGATGGCCGCAAGATCCGCTCCGCCTTTGTCGCCGCGCCGGGCAAAATCCTGATCTCTGCCGATTACAGCCAGATCGAGCTGCGCGTGCTGGCCCATATCGCCGATATTCAGGCCCTGAAAGACGCCTTCGAGGAGGGGCTCGACATTCACGCCATGACCGCCAGCGAGATGTTCGGCGTGCCGGTGGCCGGCATGCCCAGCGACATTCGCCGCCGCGCCAAGGCGATCAATTTCGGCATCATCTATGGCATTTCCGCCTTTGGCCTGGCCAATCAGCTGGGCATCGGCCGCGGCGAGGCGGGCGACTACATCAAGACCTATTTCGAGCGCTTCCCCGGCATCAAGGACTATATGGAAGAGCAGCGCCGCCGGGTGAAGGAAGATGGCCACGTCACCACGATCTTTGGCCGCCGCATCAACTTCCCCAATGCCAAATCGCACAATCCGAGCGAACGCGCCTTTGTCGAACGCGCCTCCATCAACGCCCCGATCCAGGGCTCAGCCGCCGACATCATCCGCCGCGCCATGATCCGCATGGAGCCCGAACTGGCGCGGGCGGGCATCGACGCCGACATGCTATTACAGGTGCACGACGAACTGATCTTCGAAGTGCCGCTGGGCACCGAGAATGAGGCGATCCCGGTGATCAAGCGGGTGATGGAAGGCGCGGCGGAACCGGCGGTGCGCCTGACGGTGCCGATCCAGGTCGACGCCCATGCAGCGGGGAACTGGGACGAGGCGCATTGAGTGGAGATAACCCTCACATTTGAGGGAGAAATTCCCGCCCAGCGAACGGATTTGGGCGTGATTTGGAGCATGCGCCGATCCT
This sequence comes from Devosia sp., assembly GCF_030689745.1. Classification (GTDB taxonomy): domain Bacteria; phylum Pseudomonadota; class Alphaproteobacteria; order Rhizobiales; family Devosiaceae; genus Devosia; species Devosia alba. Next base: position 320 of record NZ_JAUYGL010000085.1, on the reverse strand, counting down.
TCCACACCCAGTTGCAGAAAGTTTGGGGCAAGGAGCCATTTGGCATCTTGAAGAAGTGGGAGGACACCAATTTCTCGGCAGGTGCTCCAAATTTCATTCGCCGTCATTCAAGTCAGGCCAATGGCGATGAAGGTGACGAATGGCAATATAGCGATGCTCTTTTAGGACCCGCCGAGACGGCATTCCATTGTCCCGCTCAACGGTGTCGGGCACCACCCTAAGCCTACCCACGGTGTACCTCCAGCCTTGAGCCGGGCCCATCCCGAGATCAGTGAATGGCCGCAAGGTGGATCGTTCGGGGCACCGTTCTGCGATGGGGG
>NZ_JAUYGL010000082.1 GCF_030689745.1 Devosia sp. | reverse complement strand
GATGGTCAGCGTGAACCGCAGCGCATCGGCGCCATATTCGTCGATGAGTTCGAGCGGGTCGATGACGTTGCCCTTGGACTTCGACATCTTGGCGCCGTTCTTGTCGCGGACGAGCGCATGGACGTAGACCGTGTGGAACGGCTCCTCCTCCATGAAATGCAGGCCCATCATCATCATCCGGGCGACCCAGAAGAAGATGATGTCGAAGCCGGTAACGAGCACATCGGTGGGATAGTAGCGGCGCAGCTCTTCGGTATCGTCCGGCCAGCCCAGGGTGGAGAACGGCCAGAGCGCGGAGGAGAACCAGGTGTCGAGCACGTCTTCGTCGCGCTTGAGCGCGACAGCATTGCCGTAGTGCGCGGTGGCAAGCGCCTGCGCCTCGGCTTCGTCATAGGCAACGAAGGCCTCGTTATCGGGGCCGTACCACGCCGGAATCTGGTGGCCCCACCAGAGCTGGCGCGAGATGCACCACGGCTTGATGTTTTCCAGCCAGGCAAAATAGGTGTTTTCATATTGCTGGGGCACGAATTTGGTGCGGCCTTCGCGGACGGCAGCCATGGCTGGTTGCGCCAGCACGTCGGCCTTGACCCACCACTGGTCGGTCAGGAACGGCTCGATGACGACGAGTTTGCTCTTCTCGTCATGCGGCACCATGATCTTCTTGTCCTCGATGTGATCGAGGCCGCGGGCCGGGTCTTCCTCGGCAAGCGCGGTCAGCCTGGCGACGATCACCTTGCGCGCTTCAAAGCGGTCGAGGCCGCGCAGGTCGCCGGGGATGAACTCGGCCGAACTGATCGCGCCACTCGTGGTGAAGACGTTGATCTGCTCGAGATTGTTGCGCATGCCGACTTCAAAATCGTTGAAGTCATGCGCAGGCGTGATCTTGACCGCGCCAGTGCCCAGCGCCGGATCGGCATAATCGTCGGCCACGATGGGGATGCGGCGGCCCACCAGCGGCAGCTCGACAAACTTCCCGACCAGCGACGTATAGCGCTCATCCTCGGGATGCACGGCGATGCCGCTATCGCCCAGCATGGTTTCCGGACGCGTGGTGGCAACGATGATGTAGTCGCGGGTTTCCCACTCGGTTGGCTTGCCGTCCTCGTCATGGGCAATCGGGAACTGGTAGGTCACGCCATCGGCGAGCGGATAGCGCAGGTGCCACATATGGCCCCTGATCTCGATGTTTTCGACTTCGAGGTCGGAAATGGCGGTTTCCAGCCCCGGATGCCAGTTCACCAGCCGCTTGGCGCGATAGATCAGGCCGCGCTGATGCAGTTCGACGAACACCTTGGTGACGGCGCGGACCATCTGGTCATTGGCGACCCCGTTTTCGCCCATGGTGAAGCGTTCGCGTGAGAAGTCAGCCGAAGCGCCCAGGCGTTTGAGCTGGTGCATTATGGTGCCGCCGCTTTCGGCCTTCCAGTCCCAGATGCGCTCGACGAACTTTTCGCGGCCCATGTCGCGCCGGCCCGGCTGCTGGCGCTCCTGCAACTGGCGCTCAACGATCATCTGGGTGGCAATGCCGGCGTGATCCATGCCGGGCTGCCAGAGCACGTCCTTTTTCAGCATGCGGTTGAAACGGACCAGGATGTCCTGAATGGTGTTGTTGAGCGCGTGGCCGATATGCAGCGAGCCGGTAACATTGGGCGGCGGGATGACAATGGTGAAGGTCTCGGCCCCTGGCTCGGCCCCGGCCCCGGCAGCAAAGGCGTTGGCCTTGAGCCAGTCGGCGTAAACGCGGGATTCGACGGCGCCGGGCTCATAGGACTTTTCAAGCATTTTGTGACTCGCAACAACGGCAACCCGCCAGGTGAACATGGCAGGTCGGGAAAGGGCTGGGCAGACTTCAAGCAAATACGCGATGCGCGGTCAACATTTCCGCGCATGCCAGAAGCCTGGAGATGTCAGATGAGGCTACTCGCCACGCGAAGCGCGCGCGATTTCCTGCTCCACCATGCGCTCAACGACCGCCGGCAGGTTCTCGTCGAGCCATTCCTTGAGCATGGGCCGCAGCATGTCGCGCAATAGCGACTCGATGGTGGCGCTGGCATTGCCCAATCCAAGCCCATTGAGCTTGGTCATCGAACTGCGCACGGCCGCCTGGGTGGTGGGCTCAAGCAATTGCGCAGCCATGTCGCTGGACAGGCTTGCATCCGGCATTGGCGCGGCCTGGGCGATGGATGGCTGGGGGCGCGCCGCAGCCATGTCTGCACCGGCATCGAATGCCGGTTCTGCTGCTGGTTCGGGGTTAAACTCGACGCTGTCGAGGTCAGCTCCGGGATTGAACTCGGGCATGGCGAGATCGGCGTCGTCCACGGGCTTGGGGGCCGCAGCCACGGCCTTCGGCTTGGCGGCAACGGGCTCGGGATCAGGCGGGAGCGCGCGCTGCACCGGTGGATCGAAGGAAGGGAGATCATCGTCGTCATCAGCGGGCGTGGCGGCAAAGCTGATATCTTCAGGATCGACCAGACTGGCCGGCACATCGTCATCAACCGGCGTATCGGCAAGAATAGAATCAAAGCTGAATCCGCCGATATCATCGTCTTCATCGACAATCTGGGAGGGACTCAGGGCCAGTGGCTCAATATCGTCGAGCATGTCGCTGAGGTCACGATCGGCGGTTTCGCCTGCTGGAGCGGCGGGTGTGGCTTCCATTGGATCGGTGGCAGCCAGGCTGGCGGCGCGGCGCGGAACCCCTGCGGCATCATCGTCCGCAATGATCTGTCGAATGGAAGACAGGATCTCGTCCATCGAGGGTTCTTTGTGGGCCGGCTTGTTCATAGGTGCCTCATACTCATGCGCTCGAACCGGAAAAACGGCCTCCGCCAACGCGGCCAAACCCTGATTCGTCAACAACACCTTAGACCGGACAGACAATCTTAGGAATTCCGCACACCATCAAACACATGGTCTTCCACTAAAACTTGTGGCCGGACGAGGCCCGGCCACAATACTCAGCGATAGGCCAGGGTTTATTCGGTGACGCTGCGCAGTTCGGCCCAGACATCATCGACGGCCTGGGTATAGCGGACCGCCGACTTGATCTGAACATTCAGCCCCAGATCGGCTGCGGTCAGTTGGCCCATGGCGGCCAGCAGCGAGAAGGTGGCAATCACCTTGTTGGACGAGGCATTGATCAGGGTTTCACGCGCCGTGGTCAGTTCGGCCTGGGCATTGAGCACATCGAGCGTGGTGCGCGTTCCCAGATCGCGTTCCTGGATGACACCGTCAACGACGGTCCGGCCGGCCTTGACGGCGGAATTGGCCGCCACGATCTGGGCATCGGCGCTCTGAATGCCGGCCCAGGCAGAAATCACCGATTCGCGAATCTGGTCATAGGCGGACATGGCGTCGACCTCGGACTTGATCTGCTCGATATTGGCCTTGCGCACACTGGCGCCGATGGCGCCGCCGGCATAGATGGGCACGCTGATCTGGAAGCCCAGCGTACCGCTGATCCCATCGGTTGGCGCGCTGGATGGGCCCGTCGTCTTGCTGCCAACCGAACCGTTGATCGTGGCCTTGGGTCCGAACTCCGCCTTGGCGCCATCGCTGGTTGCCTGGGCAGCGCGGATGGCGGCCTTGGACATCAAGATGGCGGGATGGCCCACTTCAGCCTCGGCAATGGCCGTTGGCAGCGAATGTGGAATCAAGCGCGCAAAATTGTGCCCGGGTTCGAGGTTTTGCGGCGCGGCGCCGACATAACGCTGGAATGTGGCCTGACTGATCTCAAGATTGCTGAGGGCGGCGCGATAGGCGGCGTCCCCCTGCGCCAGGCGGGCTTCGGCCTGTGCCACGTCGATCCGCGTACCCTCGCCAACCTCCAGCCGATCACGCGAGGACTGCAGTTGCGCCGAATAGAAGCTGCTGTTTTCCTGCCGGAGCGCCACGAGCTGGCGCCCGCTATAGACCGCCATATAGGCCTGCACCACGGCGAGCAGTACGGTCTGCTCGGTATTGCGGATCTGGTATTCGGCAAGGTCAGCACCGGCGCGGGCGGCCTCGATCTGCGCCTCGGTCTTGTAGTTGTCGAAAATCGTCTGGTTGTAGGACAGTCCCGTCGTCAGCGACGTGCTGTCGTTGAAATTGCTATTGATAATGCTCCAATTATAATTGCCGCTGAGCGAGGCGCCGATGGTGGGTCGCTTGCCCGCTTCGGCCAGCGCGATGTTTTCTGCCGAGGCCTTGGCATTGAGCAGTGCCGCCTGCAGATCCGGAGCGTGGTCATAGGCAGTGGTCAGCGCTTGCGCGATTGATTGCGCCTGTGCACCGCCCACCGCAACAGCACTCACCGCCAGGGCCAGCACACTTGCGACCAATTTCGCGCGAAAACTCATGGTCTGCCTCTTCCAATTACCCTCAAATTGTATGCGCGGCATTGAGGGTTCACAAGCTGCCGCAACCGTCTTGACGACGATGGTGTACGATTTGTTGCGCACATTGGTATTGCGGCAACATTACAAGACTGTCACCCGACCATGGACATGGCCCGGCATCAGAAAACAAATTCAGCGACCGGTGGCTCCTGATTAAGCAGCGGCAGGCTGAGGTCGAACTCAGCGCGCCCGGTAATGGTCTTGCCCGTCCTGACAAAGACATGGGCAACGGCCACGCCATCCGTGGGAAGCACCGCAATCAGACGCCCGCCCGGCTTGAGCGCGCCAAGCATCGCCTCGGGCACGCTATCAAGGGCGCCTTGCACAAAGATGACATCAAATTTGGCACCGCTCAGCGCAGCGATATCGCCGGCACGTATGGTGGCGTTGGCAATACCGAGATCCTTGAGCGTTGCCGCAGCGCGCGCAGCCAGATCCGCATCGGCCTCAAGGCCGACAACCGAGCTGGCCAATCCCGCAATCACCGCTGTGCCATAGCCCGTCGCCGCACCAATTTCGAGCACCGCTTCGTCCGGCGTGATGGCCGCCAGCTGCAACAGCTTGGCCAGCTTGGCCGGCGCCATGATGAACCGGCGCTTGGCGCCCTGGCCGAGCCAATGGAGATCATCACTATAGGCGACTGACTGCCGATCGGCCGGCACGAAGCGCTCGCGCGGCAGGCGGGCCATCTGGGCCAGCAAGGCTGGTTCGGTGACACCGCGGGTGCGGATCTGATTGTCGACCATGGTAGCGCGCAGCTGTTCGAAGTGTTCCATACCTGTCGCCCGCCCAAACCCGATCATATGCTGGACGTGAGTATCCCCACCCCGACCAGCTTGGCAAGTCGGTATAACAGGATGCGACGAAATGAGCGCGTTGCCGCAATGGCGTCAAGCCGCACTGGTGTCTGACAGCGCCGTGAAGCGACGGTTCCTCAGTGCCCATCCACGCGACTACAACGCCGGCAAAGCGGCGCGGAGTCGGGGGCAAAAATGCTCGCTGGAAATTGGAGGCCACGTCCGGAATTGAACCGGAGTACGCGGATTTGCAATCCGCTGCGTAACCACTCCGCCACGTGGCCTCACGAAAGCTGTACCTATTGGACAGCAAGACCTTATGCAAGAGGCAGGAAGACCTTATGCAAGAGGTAGGCCAACGGAGGATGAACTTTCTGAAACTGTCAGGGGCATTGCTGGTGATACTTTCTGAAATCGGTTCGCCACCTGTGCTTGGCTTCAGACGGCCAAAGCCGCCCCTGCCCTGCAAAATGCGACCGTCGGTCCGAATGGCTCAAATGGGCCGGTAGCGGACCGACGGCTTGTGGCATTACTGCTGGCATAACCGCCGCTTGAAATTGCGATGCGGGACCTTGGAAGCCAGATCCGAACAGCAAAGGCTCGCACTGGCTTCTCGCTTAGGCCTGCGTCTAGTGACTGATCATCCACGGCCGGGCTGCAGGGAAGCTCTTGGACCCATCGGGTCGCACCAGGGTCGATCGGCCCTTCTTCCCGCCATCGCTGCAACACGAACAGCCCGGACCATGCGCCGAGCCGCCCCGCTTTGGCTCGTGCCGCGCCTTTTCGTTGGTGGAATGGGCCGTGCGTCGCGCGGGATCCATGCCGGCGATATAGGGAACGCTGAGGAAAGCCCGCGCCGCGGGCTCCCCACAGTCGGGACAGGCGCAGGGTTCAGCGGAGCGCGCCATGGGTCGCATTACGGTGAACGTCCCGCAATCTTGGCATTGAAAGTCGTAAACTGCCATCGGTTCCTCCTACAGATCGGGGGCGATCGGCATGTCGATAGAGCCATCGAGATGCTTGGTGGGACCATCGGAGCCCGGCATGATGTCGAACTCGAAAATGTCGGTGGGCAGCCAGAGGGTGGCGCAGGCATTGGGGATGTCGACGACGCCCGAGATGTGGCCCTGCACCGGCGCCGTGCCCAGGATCGAATAGGCCTGGGCGCCGGAATAGCCGAATTTCTTGAGATACTCGATGGCGTTGAGGCAGGCCTGGCGATAGGCGGTCGTGACGTCGAGGTATTGCTGGGTGCCGCTCTCGTCGACCGAGATCCCCTCAAAGATCAGGTAATCGTCATATTTCGGTGCCATCGGCGACGGCCGGAAGATCGGGTTCTTGATCCCGTATTTGCTCATCCCGTCCTTGAGCAGCGTCACGCGGATATGCAGCCAGCCAGCCATTTCGATGGCGCCGCAGAAAGTGATTTCGCCATCGCCCTGGCTGAAATGCAGGTCGCCCATGGAAAGGCCCGCCCCATCGACATAGACCGGGAAGTAGACCTTCGAGCCGCGCGACAGGTCCTTGATGTCGCAGTTGCCGCCATGCTCGCGCGGCGGCACGGTGCGGGCGCCCGTCGAGGCGGCGGCGTTGAAGGCGTCGCCCTTGAGCGAACCCATATGGGCCGCCTTGGTGTCGGGCAGGGTCGCCAGCGCCGGCACGCGGTCGGGATCGGTGTCGAACAGCTTCTTTTCGCGCGTGTTCCACATATCGAGCATCTTGTGATCGGGCAGGCAGCCGATCAGACCCGGATGGATGAGGCCAGCATATTTGACGCCCGGTACGTGGCGTGACTCGGTGAACATGCCCTTGAAATCCCAGATGGACTTCTGTGCGGTGGGGAAATGCTTGTCGAGGAAGCCGCCGCCATTGTTGACCGAGAAGAAGCCGTTGAAGCCCCAGAGCGAGCTTTCGAAGGCCCCGATATCGAGAATATCGACGACCAGCAGGTCACCCGGCTGGGCGCCCTTGACCCCGATCGGGCCCGACAGGAAATGCACCTGCTTGAGATCGACGTCGCGCACGTCGGCGGCGCTGTCGTCATTCTTGATCTGGCCGCCGGTCCAGTCATAGGTCTCGATCTTGAAATCGTCGCCCGGCTCGACCCAGCAGGCCATCGGAATATCGGGGTGCCAGCGATTGTGGATCTTCTCGTTGGTATAGGGGCTCTCGTTGAGATCGACCTTGATCAGCGTATCGGTCATTTACTGTCCTCTTTGGGGATTGGGAGAAGCGGCTAGACGGAAAGGAAGGACGAGACCTTGGCCTCGTCGATGCCCGCGCGGGGGCTTTCATGGACGAACTCGCCATTCTCGATCACCAACACGCGGTCGGCGATATCGAGAGCAAAGCTCAACACCTGCTCGGAGACGACGATGGAGAGGCCTTTTTCGTCGCGGATGCGGCGCAACGTGCGCGCCATTTCCTTGATGATGGAGGGCTGGATGCCCTCGGTGGGCTCGTCGAGCAGCAGCACCTTGGGGCGCGAGGCCAGGGCCCGGGCGATGGCCAGCTGCTGCTGCTGCCCACCCGACAGATTGCCGCCGCGGCGACTTTTCATCTCGAGCAACACCGGGAACAACTCATAGAGATCGCCGGGCACCTGGTTCTCGCCGGTCACGGTGAGGCCGGTCTCGATATTTTCCTGCACCGTCATTGTCGAAAAGATCATCCGGCCCTGCGGCACGTAGGAGAGGCCAGACTTGACGCGGGAAAAGCTCTCCTGCGTTTCAATCTCCTTGCCATCAATGGAGATGGTGCCGCTGCGCGAGGGCACGATGCCCATCAGCGACTTCATCAGCGTGGTCTTGCCCATGCCGTTGCGGCCCATGATGGCGACGATTTCGCCGGGCGCGACATCGAGCGTGACACCGTGGATGACCTCGCTCTGGCCGTAGGAAACGTGCAGGTTGTCGATTGCGAGCATGGGCGCCTCCTAGTGGCCGAGATAGACTTCGATGACTTTGGGATCGTGCTGCACGTGGTCCATCGACCCTTCGGACAGGACCTTGCCCTGGTGCAGCACCGTGACCCG
>NZ_JAUYGL010000078.1 GCF_030689745.1 Devosia sp. | reverse complement strand
GTTGTAGTAGATCTTCTTGTAGGGGCAGCCGGAGACGCACATGCGCCAACCGCGACACTTCTCCTGGTCGATGAGAACGATGCCATCATCCTCACGCTTGTAGATGGCCCCGGAAGGACAGGCGGCAACGCAGGTTGGATTTAGGCAATGCTCGCACAGGCGCGGCAGATACATCATGAAGGTATTTTCGAACTGGCCGTAAATCTCCTTCTCGATGCCCTCGAAATTGCTGTCCACCGAGCGCTTGGAGAATTCGCCGCCAAGGATTTCTTCCCAGTTCGGGCCCCACTCGATCTTTTCCATGCGTTCGCCGGAGATCTTTGAGCGTGGGCGCGCGGTGGGGAAGGCTTCGACTTCACCGGCGGTCTGCAGATGGGAGTAGTCGAAATCGAACGGCTCGTAATAGTCGTCGATTTCCGGCAGGTCGGGGTTGGCGAAGATTTTTGCCAGGACCCGCCATTTGGCGCCGATCTTGGGTTCGATCTTGCCATTGGCCTTGCGCACCCAGCCGCCGTTCCACTTCTTCTGGTTTTCCCATTCCTTGGGGTAGCCGATGCCAGGCTTGGTCTCGACATTGTTGAACCAGGCGTATTCGACGCCTTCGCGGTTGGTCCAGACGTTCTTGCAGGTCACCGAACAGGTGTGACAGCCGATGCACTTGTCGAGATTGAGCACCATGCCGATTTGTGCGCGGATTCTCATTCTGCTGCCTCCAGCTTCTGTTTCAGCGGACCTTCGAGCCAATCGATCTTGGTCATCTTTCGGACGATGACGAACTCATCGCGATTGGAGCCGACAGTGCCGTAGTAGTTGAAGCCATAGGAGAGCTGCGCATAGCCGCCGATCATGTGGGTCGGCTTGATCACCGCCCGGGTCACCGAGTTATGGATGCCGCCGCGGTGGCCGGTCATTTGCGAGCCGGGGGTGTTCACGATCTTTTCCTGGGCGTGATACATGTACAGAGTCCCCTCCTTCATGCGCTGGGAGACCACGGCTCGGGCGACCAGTGCGCCATTTGCGTTGTAGGTTTCCACCCAGTCATTATCGACAATGCCTGCCTTGGCGGCGTCCACTTCAGAGATCCAGACGACCGGGCCACCCCGATTGAGCGTCAGCATCAGCAGATTGTCGGTGTAAGTGGAGTGGATGCCCCACTTCTGGTGCGGCGTGATGAAGTTCAGCACGATCTGCTTTTCGCCGTTCGGCTTGCTGTCGATCACCGGCTTGACCGACTTGGTGTCGATCGGCGGGCGATAGACGCAGAGCGCCTCACCAAAGGCCCGCATCCACAGATGGTCCTGATAGAGCTGCTGACGGCCGCTCAGCGTGCGCCACGGGATCAACTCGTGCACATTGGTGTAGCCGGCATTGTAGCAAACCTTCTCGCTTTCAATCCCCGACCAGGTCGGTGACGAGATGATCTTGCGCGGCTGGGCGACAATGTCGCGGAAGCGGATTTTCTCGTCTTCCTTGGGGAGCGCCAGGTGGGCATGCTCGCGACCGGTGAATTTGCTCAGTGCTTCCCACGCCTTGACCGCCACTTCACCATTGGTTTCCGGCGCCAGCATCAGCACCACTTCGGTGGCGTCGATATCGGTGTCGATCCGGGGCATGCCCAGCGTTGGCCCGGCTTCGGTGACCACGCCATTGAGCTTGCCGAGCGCGTCCACCTCATGCTCGGTGTTCCAGCCAATGCCCTTGCCGCCATTCCCCAGCGTATTCAGCAGCGGACCGACGGCCGTGAACCGCCTGTACAGATTGGGATAATCGCGTTCGACGACGACGACATTGGGCATTGTCTTGCCCGGCATCGGGTCAATTTCGCCCTTTTTCCAGTCGGCAACGTCAAAGGGCTGGGCCATTTCACCGGCGGTGTCATGCTGGATCGGCAGCAGCACGGTGTCCTTCTCCACACCCAGCACTTCGGGGGCGATGTCGGAAAAGCTCTTGGCCAGGCCTTTGAAGATTTCCCAGTCGCTCCGCGCTTCCCAGGCAGGATCGGCCGCGCTGGAAAGCGGATGGATGAAGGGATGCATGTCGGAGGTATTGAGATCGTTCTTCTCATACCAGGTGGCAGTCGGCAGAACGATGTCGGAGTAGACGCAGGTGGTCGACATGCGGAAATCAAGCGTCACCAGCAGGTCGAGTTTTCCCTCGGGCGCTGTGTCATGCCAATTGGCTTCCTTGGACTGCTGCACACCCTCCGCACCCAGATCCTTGCCCATCACCCCATGGGTGGTGCCGAGCAGATGCTTGAGCAGGTATTCATGCCCCTTGCCCGAGGAGCCCAGCAGGTTGGAGCGCCAGATGAACATGTTGCGCGGCCAGTTCACCGGATTGTCGGGATCCTCGCAGCTCATTTTGAGCCGCCCCGACTTCAGGCTGGCGGCCACATATTCGGCGGGTGGCTTCTTCGCCTTGGCCGCGGCCTTGGCGATATCGAGCGGGTTGGTCTCCAACTGCGGCGCGGAGGGCAGCCAGCCCATGCGCTCGGCCCGGATATTGTAGTCGATCAGGCTGGCATCCCAATCGCCCTGCGGCGCGGTCGGGGACAGAATCTCCTTCACATTGAGGGTTTCGTAGCGCCACTGATCGGAATGGGCATAGAAGAAGGACGTCCCGTTCATCTGGCGCGGCGGGCGACCCCAGTCGAGGCCAAAGGCCAAAGGCAGCCAGCCGGTTTGCGGGCGCAGCTTCTCCTGCCCCACGTAGTGGCTCCAGCCGCCACCCGACTTGCCGATGCAACCGCACATGATCAGGAGATTGATGATCCCCCGATAGGTCATGTCCATGTGATACCAATGGTTGATCCCGGCCCCCAGAATGACCATTGATCGCCCTTCGGTCTTCTCGGCATTGTCGGCAAACTCACGCGCCACCGCGATGATGTTCTCTTTGGAAACACCGGTGATCTTTTCGGCCCAGGCCGGTGTGTAGGGCACATTCTCGTCATAGGTCTTGGCGACATTGGCCCCACCAATGCCCCGGTCCAGCCCGTAATTGGCCGCCATAAGATCAAATACGGTGGCTACCAATGCCTCACCGTCATTGAGCAGAACCCGCTTAGCCGGCACGGAACGTACCAGGACACTGTCATGGTCGGTTCCGGCGAAATGGTCATGTTCGCGATTGCCGAAATAGGGGAAAGCCACCTCGGCGACGCTGTCCCGATCCTCGGGAAGGATCAGGCTCAGCTTCAGATGGAGTGGAGCCCCCTTGCCGTCTTTCTGTTCAAGGTTCCAATTGCCCGGATCGCCCCAGCGATGACCGACAGAGCCATTGGGGGCCATGACCTGACCGGTCTTTTCGTCGATACCCACGGTCTTCCATTCAGCATTGTTGGTTTCGCCCAGCTTGTCCTTGAAGTCAGACGCGCGAACCAGACGTTCCGGGACCAGGGTTCCATTCTGCTCAACCAGCCGCACCAGCATCGGCATGTCGGTATAGCGGCGGCAATAATCCTCGAAATATTCCGCCTGGCGGTCAAGGTGGAACTCCCTGAGAATGACATGGCCCATCGCCATGGCCAGGGCGGAGTCGGTCCCCTGCGTGGGGTGCAACCAGAGATCGGAAAACTTGGCTGCTTCGGAATAGTCGGGCGATATCACCACCGATTTTGCGCCCTTGTAGCGGGCCTCGGTGTAAAAATGTGCGTCCGGCGTCCGGGTTTGCGGAACGTTGGAGCCCCACAGCATCAGAAAGCCTGCATTGTACCAATCGGCGCTCTCGGGCACGTCGGTCTGTTCACCCCAGGTCTGGGGAGAAGCCGGCGGCAGATCACAATACCAGTCGTAGAACGACAGGCAGACCCCGCCCATCAGCGAGAGATAACGCGAGCCCGCGGCATAGGAAATCATCGACATGGCCGGGATCGGCGAAAAGCCGATAACCCGATCCGGCCCGTACTTGCGTACGGTATAGGCATTGGCGGCGGCGATGATCTCGTTGGCTTCTTCCCAATTTGCCCGCACGAAGCCGCCATGGCCGCGGATCTTGGTGTAGGCATCGCGCTGGCTCTTGTCCTCGACAATGGACGCCCAGGCGGCCACCGGCGTCCGGATCACCCGGGCCGCACGCCAGAGCTTGAGCAGACGCGACCGGATCAGCGGATATTTCACCCGGTTGGCGGAGTACATGTACCAGGAATAGCTGGCGCCTCTGGCGCAGCCGCGCGGTTCATGATTGGGCAGATCGGGCCGGGTGCGGGGATAGTCGGTCTGCTGGGTTTCCCAGGTGACGATCCCGCCCTTGACGTAGATTTTCCACGAGCACGAGCCCGTACAGTTCACCCCATGGGTGGAGCGGACGATCTTGTCGTGCTGCCAGCGCTTGCGGTAGGAGTCTTCCCAGTCCCGGTTTTCATTGGTGGTCACACCGTGACCGCCAGAGAATTTGTCGACATTCTTGCGGGCAAGAAAATTCAGTCGATCAAGCAAAAGAGACATAGTGGGCTCCCTCAACGAGCAATGTTTGGTGTAGCGGTGACAGGGTGTCTCCGTTCGATCTCATGCAGGCTGCCGCCGGGGCGGGTATAGACCCACCAGGTCATCAGCACGCAGGTGGCGTAGAAGATCATGAAGCCCCAAAGCGCTGCCTCGGGGCCACCGGTCATATCGATCGAGGAGCCGTAGGCTTTGGGAATGAAGAAGGCGCCATAGGCGGCAACCGCCGAGGTGAAGCCGATAATGGCCGCACTTTCCTTGTCGCCCTGACGGGCGATTGCCGTCGCATCAAGCTCGGGCATGGTGCGTTTGACTTCCTGATGCATGATCACGGGGATCATCTGGAAGGTGGAGGCATTGCCGACGCCGGTGGCGAGAAACAGCACCATGAAGCAGGCAAAGAAGCCCCAGAACGCGCCGGGTTGCTCTTTGGTGGCGAGGAAATAGATTACCCCGCCGACCGCGATCATCATCGCTACAAAGGTCCAGACGGTGACGCGTCCGCCGCCCCAGCGGTCCGAAATCCAGCCGGTGCCGGCGCGGGACAATGCGCCGACCAGGGGGCCCAGGAAGACAAACTGCAGGGAATTGACCTCGGGGAACTGGGTCTGGGCCAGCAGTGGGAACCCGGCAGAATAGCCGATGAACGATCCGAAGGTGCCCGTATAGAGCCAGCACATGATCCAGTTGTCCTTGCGCCCGAAGATCACCGCCTGATCGCGGAACGAGGCTTTGGCCGAGGCAATATCATCCATACCGAACCAGGCCAGCAGCGTGGTGACAATCAGGAACGGCACCCAGATAAAGCCGGCATTCTGCACCCACAGGCGCGTGCCTTCATCGACCTGTTGCGGTTCCCCGCCAAGGACGCCAAAAATGCTGGTGGTGATGACGACCGGCACCAGAAACTGCATCACCGAGACGCCGAGATTGCCCAGCCCCGCATTCAGTGCCAGGGCGTTGCCCTTCTCCTTTTTGGGGAAGAAGAAGCTGATATTGGCCATGGACGAGGCAAAATTGCCGCCACCAAGCCCGCATAGCAGCGCCAGCACCAGAAAGATCAGATAGGGCGTTTCCGGATTCTGCACCGCGTAGCCGATGCCGAAGGCCGGCAGCAGCAGGGAGGCCGTGGTAATGGTCGTCCACAGACGCCCCCCCAGAATGGGCACCATGAAGGAGTAGAAAATGCGCAGCGTTGCGCCCGACAGCCCGGGCAGCGCCGCCAGCCAGAACAGCTGGTCCATGGTATAGTCGAAACCGATCGCCGGCAGCTTGGCGATCACCACGCTCCACACCATCCAGACGGCGAAAGCCAGCAGCAGGCTCGGGATCGAAATCCACAGATTGCGCCGGGCAATCGCCTTGCCTTTGCTCTCCCAGAACTCGGCATCCTCGGGGCGCCAGTCAACAATGGTCTTGGACGGTCCGGGAACCTTGGTGCTGTCGTGAATCGGCTGCATTTCAGGCAGTTGCGGCAGTGTTGTCGCCGTTCCGGCTGCGGCGGATTTCTCCATGGCCCGGACCGTGAAATGCATCCAGAGCATTGACACCGTCGCAATCAGGAACAATAGCGCGAAGGCACTGGTCCAGATGCCGGTCAGATCGTTCATCACGCCGAAGACGATGGGCAGAACAAAACCGCCAAGACCGCCAACCATGCCGACCAGTCCCCCGACCGAGCCGACATTTTCGGGATAATAGACGGGGATGTGCTTGTAGACGGCCGCCTTGCCCAGCGACATGAAGAAGCCCAGCAAGAACACGGCAAAGACGAAGGGCACCAGTCCCATTTCCGTCGAGAAGGCGATCGGTCCGTCAATGCCGTGAATGACGTAGTCAGTCTGCGGATAGGCCAGCATGAAGGTGCACAGCATGGCGACGCCGAAGGTCCAGTACAGGATCGTGCGCGCACCATATTTGTCCGACAGATGTCCGCCATAGGCGCGGAAGATGCTGGCGGGAACCGAATAGAAGGCGGCCAATACACCGGCGGTGCGAATGTCGAGGCCGTAAACGCCGATCAGGTAGCGCGGCAGCCACAGCGCCAGGGCGACGAAGGCGCCAAAGACGAAGAAATAGTACAGCGAAAACCGCCAGACCTGGATGCTCTTGAGCGGTTCGAGCTGTGCCATGATTGACCGAGGCTTCCGCCCGGCCGCCCGGCGCGCCTGCAATGCGGGGTCATCCTTGGCCAGCACGAAGAACAAGACGCCGACTGCCGCCAGCACCAGGGCATAGACCTGGGCCGTCTGCTGCCAGCCAAAGGCCACCAGCAAAAAGGGCGCTCCGAAACTCGTTACGGCTGCGCCCAGATTACCGACACCAAATATTCCCAGGGCTGTGCCCTGTTTCTCGGCGGGAAACCATTTCGACACATAGGCCACGCCCACCGAGAAGCCACCACCCGCCAGGCCTACGCCTAGGGCCGCGACGAGAAACCACTGATAGGTCGTCACGCTCGCCAGCAGCCAGGTGGCCGCCGCCGATGCCAGCATCACCAGGCTGAACACCCGGCGGCCCCCATATTGATCAGTCCAGATGCCCAGCAGCACGCGGCTCAGGGAGCCCGTCAGGATCGGCGTGGCGACGAGCAGACCGAACTCGGTTTCGGATAGCCCCAGATCCTGTTTGATCTGCACACCAATGATCGAAAAAATCGTCCAAACGGCGAAGCACACCGTGAACGCAAAGGTACTCAGGCCCAGCGCCGTGCTCTGTTGGCTGCGGGTAACTCCAGTCAGCGTCGTCATGTAATCTGCTCCCCCACGGTGCGCGAACCTGAGCCCGCAGGCCGGTTTGGGAGCAACAATTCAGTTTGATGTTTGCAAGAACTTTGATCTGGATCAATTAATGGAAGTCATGCCACGAAAACAAGTCGATCACCCCCATGCGTCATCATGGACGGCGCCAATACGAGCTACGAACTTTACAATCGCGTAAGGTGGATGCAAAAATATCAACTAGTAAATTGATGTGCATCAATTGGGGGGACTGCAATGCGCCTGAGTGATTTTCCGCACATCCGCGAGCTGCATCTCTTCAAGAGCATGCGGGAGGACAATTTCGCCACGCTGAGTCAGGCGGCCTATCTGCAGACCTTCCCCGAGCAGGTTCAACTGATCACCGAGGGCGATCGTGCCGATTTTCTGTTCGTGGTGATCGAGGGATGCGTCGAATTGTTTGCCACGGCCAATGGCCGCGAAGCCACCCTGGCCATGGTCCATCCGATTGGCACATTCATTCTGGCTGCCGTGCTCAAGGATGCGGTCAATCTGATGTCGGCCCGCACCACCAAGAAGTCACGCGTGCTGATGATCCCCGCGCAGGATATCCGCACGGCCTTTGAGACCGATGAGGGCTTCGCGCGCGCCCTCGTCGTTGAACTGGCAGATTGCTATCGGTCGACGATCAAGGAGCACAAGAACCTGAAGCTGCGCACAGCGGTGGAAAGATTGGCGAACCGGCTGCTGAAATATCATGCCGACCAGGGTGCCCATGGCCGCATTTCATTGCCCCATGACAAGCGCACGCTGGCGGCCCTGCTGGGGATGACGCCGGAAAATCTGTCGCGCGCCTTTGCAACCCTTCGGCAATTTGGCGTCCATGTCGACGGCGCCACAATCGAGCTTACCGACATCAAGGGGCTGACCGGGCTGGCCAAGCCAACGCCGCTCATCGACGACCGGACCACCTGACGCACCAGCGTCTTGCGTCTATGGCGACATCGCTGCGCGGGCCGATCGCATGGGGGCTACTACACTCCTGCTAAGCCGAGTGAGACCGAGCTTGCGCCTGAGCAAATACCGGGACATGTTCAGCGGCTACGCGACGGGTCAGTCGGTGTTGGTGGATGGCGGCGCTTCGTTGGTCTAGTGGATGTTAGGTGCGCGGACATGTTTTGCGTCCGTTGCGACGGTCAACGGCAGCTTTTAGGAATGCGCGCTAGGGGTTCGAACGACCGGAATGGGGTCGGAGAACTAACCCGCTGCGCGGGAGGGTGTGCGGGGTGAGGTAGCGGCCAAGGCCAGGGTACTTGCCGTGCTCATCTCGCCGTGGGGCGTCGCCTGAACAGGGACGCGTTCGTTGGTGCGCCATTAGAGCCGTCACCAGAAGCGTCTCCGACTTCCCTTTCAGAGTCGGAAAGCAGGTTTTTTGGATTTTTCGCAATTTTTGTCATGTTGACCACCATCAGTACGAACCAGGTCGTCTCGTGCGGAGACGCGGGAGCAAGCATCGACGGACAAAAAACTGGATGCGCAGCAGCGCTGTCTCAATCACTCCGCCCAAGATCGCACGGCAATGATGCGCAGGGAAATGGAGCGGCTATGGTAGACAAGACGATCGACGCCGTAGATCTTGCGAGCAACGTTCCAACGCCCCCTTCGGCACAAGTTGGAGACCGGACAGTCGGCCTCTTTACTGACCGTTTGCGGCTTCCGCCTCCGCGAGTAGGTCGACCAAGCGCTTCTCCGCGCGCAGCGGAAGACTTTCAACATCGGCTTGGTTAAGCTGTGCGGGCGCATCGCCGACCTGGATTAGTCCCACCATCCCCAAGCCTAAATGCGGCTGGCACTTGTAGGCATAGAGACCCTCCGTCTCGAACAGCACAGTGATCTCCTCATTGATCTTACCCTTCCATGCCTCAACACCTTCGGGCATGAGTGTCAGGATGGATTCGGAATTGTGCCCCTTGTAGGTTGTCACAAAAGTCACCGTGTCGCCGAGGGCTACTTTGAGGAAGGCGGGCTCGAATTGCATCGCCCGGCCGTGCGTATCCTGGTTCAGCATCTGGACCTTGTAATCTTCAGCCAGCGCCGGAGACACGCAGATGCCGAGGACCCCGCTGACCATGAGAAACACTGCAATTTTCACTTCTCTTCTCCTGATATCGTGTTCGGTAGTCACCACGCGTGATGGTCTAAAAGAGAGCCAAGAGCTCTAAAGAATGGCGCATCGGGAGCCGCCTTATCGCAGGAGCCTCGTATCTGAACGTCGCGGAGTGGCGGCGCAACGGGCGGCATTCTGCAACAGCATCCTCACATTGACCTAGCGCGTTGTCCAAGCAAAGTATTTGCGCATTGAGAGCATAAAGTTTGCTACAATCTACGGGTCTAGTATCGATGAGCCCCGACAAGAGTAGATACACCGGTTTTGCCGCTCGACCAGAGTTGAAGCGGAGGCCAGTCGACTGACCCAGGATATCCGCCGAGCTATTTCGTCGTCGTGACGGTTCCTGGATCACGCTGGTATCCTCATCGGGCTCCGGCGAAAAGGACCCTACCGGTCAGTGATCCGCGTGCACCAAGCCGATCTGGACGATTTCATCAGAGAAAGGAGGCGCCAAGGATGTCCATCTTCGAACGTAAGAACGCCAAGGAATACTCTTACGATTTCTTCGTCGGTGGAATCCGGTTTGCGGGCAATACGGGAGCGGCTAACCAGCGAGAGGCCAAGAGGGAAGAAGACCGGCTCAAGGCAGCCGCTCGAAAGGACATGGAATCCCGACGTCCCCAGTCGGACATGACCTTTGAAGCCATGGCACTTCTGTGGATGGAGCAAGTTGGGCAGCATCACAAGAACGCTCTGACCTCCCTTAGGGACGTCGAACGTCTGATCGACCGCGTCGGCGCAAAAACGCTGAGCTCGCAGATTGGTAACGATCTGGTTGCGCAAGTGGTCGCGAAAAGGAGGATGGACAGGCGCGACGTCGGGAACGGTGAGCGTGAACATGGTCTGGTTTCCAACGCCACGGTGAACCGGTCAACGACCGAACTGCTGAAAAAAATCCTGCGCCGCGCCAGCAAGGTTTGAAAATGTCCCGTTCAGGACATCGACTGGTCGGAGCACCGACTAAAGGAGCCCAAGGAGCGCGTGCGCGAGGCCAGCGATCGGGAAGAACGCCTGCTCTTCTCGCAGTTGAGTGAAGGTTATGACACCGCTGTCAGGTTTGCCATCATGGCCGGGTGCCGGCTTGCCGCTCCGCTCAATGACCAGCTCCGCGCCAGCCCCCGTCGCTCACCCCGGCCAGATCGGCCAAACCAACCGCCCGAGTCTACATCACGCTGGATGGAAGCTGGGGGCAACGTCAATCCGGTGCGCTCGGCGCCGGGGTCCAATCCGAAGACGGCCTCCAAGCGGCGGCCGCCTTCCTGGAAGCGGCGAGCCTCTAGCCATCTCGCCTCGTTGCAGCACGGTGCTGCCATTCGCCCATTGTCCGCTTTCCACCCAGATCAGCTCAGGGGCAAAACAAACTGACCGCGGCCCAATCGCCTCATCAGTTTCAATCAAGCCGTTGTGCGACCCACTGACGCGCGAAATCTTGCCGTCTCATCAAGGAGAAGCTTGGACAAAACCTGCTCCTTTCCATCATCGAAGCGGATTTCAGGGACCGTTATGCAAAAGCTCCCCAGCACCACTCCCGAGCCGTTATAAATAGGCGCGCCGATCCCCACCGCGCCCTTTACCTTCTCCCCGCGCGTAAAGGCGTAGCCGCGATTGCGGATGGCATCGAGCTCTGGCTTGAGCTCCTCCCATGCAGGCAAGGGCTTGCCGGAAGCCGGTGAATTGCCTGCGCGATCTGCGATCGACCGCTGCTCCTCCTCTGGCAGGAAAGCGTAAATCGATCGACCCGTCGCCCCCCAAACTACGGAATGGGGAACGTACAGTTCGATCTCATAACGCAGGGGGTGTCGCGAATTGACGGCAGCCATCACGCTCACCTGCTGTGTCGCCGGCAGGTAGGCGACGAACATGCAGGCCTCTTCGCACTGGTCGGCGACGCGTTGGAGATAGGGTCGTGCAATATCCCTGAAGCCATTCTTGAAAGCCAGCAGCGAACCCAGGCGTTCGAGATCGAGACCGGCGCGATAACGCGACGTACGCGGGTCCTTCGATACCATCCCTTCCTGCGACAGCACTCGGAGGAGCCGATGGGTGGTGCTCGCCGGCAGTTCGAGATGTTCGGCGGCATCCTTGATTGAAATGTCCGTGTCGATCTCGGCAAGCAGCCGGATCAGGCGCACGCATCGCACAATGGGGCCATCAACCTGAGCGGCTTCTGTCTTGGTCATTGCGCTGTAATGTCCCCACCGATTGGCAACGTTCTACACAGGACTTACATGAAGCTGTCAAGCAGGTCCCATCATCAGATTGGGCAGCCACAGGCTGATTTGGGGGACCAGGATCAGCGTCACAAGCGAGAGGATCAGCAGGGTCGTATAAGGGAGTGCACCTTTGATCACCTCCGTCATTGGCTCGCCGGATATGGCTTTGACAATGAACAGGTTCATCCCCACCGGCGGCGTGATCAACCCCACCTCCGTGTTGACGACAAAGATGATGGCGAACCAGACCGGATCGTAGCCATAGGAAGAGATAACCGGGAACAGCAGGGGGATGGTGATGACCGTGATAGCCGCACCGTCCATGAACATGCCCAGGAAAAACAGCAGCAGCATGATCCAGATGATGACCACCCAGCCCGGCTGGCCGGTCCCCTGGATCAGGTTCACCAGGTCCTGGGAAATGCCCAGCAAGGTGATGGCCCGCCCCAGGATCAACCCGCCCAGCAGGATGGTACCGATCATGGTGATGGAATAGATCGAGCGCACCGCCGCCCGGTGCACGCCGGCCCAGGACAGGCCCTTGAGCACATAGACCCCGATGAACATCGCGGCGAGTGCGCCCAGGGCCGCTGCCTCGGTGGGAGTGACCACGCCGAAGAAGATGCCGCCCAGCACCGCCAGCATCAGCACCAGCGCGGACCAGATCTGGCGCAGGGAAATCCAGCGATCGAGCCAGGTGACATCCTCCTCGATAGTGGGAGGAGCCTTCTTTTCCTCGATCCGCGACACGAAGGTCGTATAAGCGATGAACACCGTCAGGATCAGCACGCCCGGCACCACACCGGCCAGGAACAAGCGCGCAACCGACGTTTCGGTCAATTCACCATAGACGATGAATGCAGTGCTCGGCGGGATCAGCACGCCCAGCGTTCCCCCCGCAGCCACCGCGCCCATCCCCCGCCGCACATTGAGGCCGCGCCGCCTGAACTCGGGAATGACCACGCCGCCAATGGCACCCGCCGTCGCCACGCTGGATCCGGACATGGTGGAAAATGCCCCACATGCCGCGATGGCAGCGTTGTAGAGCGCTCCGGGGAACTTCGAAAACCACTTGTCGGTAAAGTCGAGTAGGCGCGGGCCCATGCCGCTTTCGGTAATATAGGCGCTCATCAGCATGAAGAGCGGAATGGCGAGCAGGCTCGAGCTCGACAGATGCATGGCTGCACCCGATGTCAGCGAGAGCCAGGCATCGGTGCCATTGGTCGCGGAAAACAGACCAAAGATACCGGTCATGCCCAGGACATAAGCAATCGGAATTCCGACAAGCAGCAGCGCCACGAGTCCAATTGTTACCAAGCCGGCAGTCAGGCCAAGTTGCATGTTTTTTCTCCTGCGCCGGGTTCAGTTCACACCGCTTGCCCGGCGCCGCGTCACCCGGCGAAACACCTGGACAAGCAGGATCACGATAAGAAGGCCACATCCGAGCGGAACCACCGCTGCGAAGGGCCACATCAGAATTGCCGGGCGTGACGGGGTGGTCGTGCCGCTCTGGAACATCTGGACCGTGGCGACCCAGCCTGCCCATCCCAGGAAGGCCAGATAGAGCCCGCTCATGACCGGAATGACGTAGCCTTCAAGCATGTCCCGAAACCGCTGCGGCAGTGACGCCAGGGCGATCTCCACCTGCACATGGCCCGAGACGAGATGGGTTCCCGCCAGCCCCAGAAACACCACGACCAGCAGCGCGAAGCGGGTGACTTCGGTGATGACACCGAACCCGCCCCCCACCGTGTAGCGGTAGACGGCATTGACCACGAGGGCGACGGCGGCGACCTGCAGGATTATTGCTGCCAGATGAACCCCAGCCACCGCGAGCTTTTCGACGCCGGTGGCCGGTGCCTGTTGGGCTTCATCGTCTGACTGTTTAGCTGGAGTCATCTTCGCCTCCGTCGTCCTCGTGGGTATGATCAGCGGTTGTCTTCGACGAGCTTGAGCACGTCGTCGATGACGGGCAGCTCGGCACGATACAGGTCGTAAACCGGCTGAACCTTTTCCTGCAGAGCCTGACGCTGTTCGGGGCTGGGGCTCGCGACATTCACGCCCAGTTCTTTCCACTGCTCCACGCAATCGACCGCTTCCTGGCGCTCAACCAGCTTCCACTGCATGTCCTCCATTTCGTCGCCCGCCTGCATGACCAGAGCCTTCTGCTCTTCGGTCAGCCCGTTCCAGACACCCAAATTCATGCCGAGAGCCTCGAAGTCGTTCTTGATTGCGACGACGGAAGCGTATGGCGTCTGCTCGTACCAGGAGCGACCGATATGGGCGCTGCAGCTTGTCACCAGACCGTCGGCGACGCCGCGCTGCAACGCTGCGGTCACGTCGGTGGTGGGGAGCCGTACGACATTGGCGCCAAGCGCCTCGAGCACAGCGTCAGAAACGCCGCCGACACCACGCAATTGCGCACCCCCGAAATCTGCAGGTTCGAGCAAGAATTTGGACTTGTGAAACACCTGATCGTTGCCCTTGGGGAAAAAGCCCAGGAGCTTTATGTTCTCTTCTTCGTACCAACCGCCAACCATGTCAGCGAGACCTGCATCGGCCACGCGGCGGTAGTGTGCGTAGTCATCGAACATGAATGGCATGCCAACTGCGGCGACCTGAGGGATATCGCCCACCTGGAAACCACCGATCATGTTTGAAGCACTGACCGATCCCGTCGAAACGGCCGAGAAAGCCTCGTCGCTGGCGATCAGGGTGCTGCCGGGGAAGACGCGTACGGCAATGTCGCCGCCGCTCAATTCCTCGACACGCTCGGCCCAGTAATTGTAGGCGTCACCAATCACCTGAGTGCTCGGATATTGGTGCGCCAGTGTCAACGTCACCGATTGCGCGGTGGCGCTCGAGGCCAGTAGCAGCACAATGGCTGATGCGCTGGCCGTCATCGTCAGGAATAGGCGTGTCATTTTTGAAGTTCCTCCTCTGTTCATTCTTAGTCCTCCTGGTTTGTTCTGGTTGGAGTTGGGGTTGGGCGCCGTGAACGCGCCTTCGTTTTTCTCAAACGAGAATTTGTCCGCCTCGCGCGACCGGCAGCCCATCGACAACAATTTCAGGTTTGCTCACGACGCCTTCGAGACGCAGCTTGGCATGGCATGTACCCCCAAGGGTCACTGTGTCACCCATGCCGATATGGGCGGTGCCATACATCTTCTTGTCGGTGCGCATGGAGCCGGTAGGTTTGACATTGGGGTTGAGACCCAGTGCAATTTCGGCCGGCGCGTTGTAGCTGGCCGCGTCACCATGCGTGTCCAGGATGCGCTTCCACACATCGGCCTGGGCTCCGCCTTCGATGTTGGTCACGAAGCCCTTTTCGATGGTGAGGACGATGGGTTCGCTCAGCGCCCCGACAGAGTGAGCCGTCAGGTCGAACACCACCTTGCCTTCGCCGGTGCCTTCGACGGGGCAGATATGGGTTTCACCATCGGGAAAGGCGCAACCCCCGCCGCCATTGTCACGCATCTTGAAGATCGTGCCCGCGATCGCCCGGCCCGGACGCCCTTCGATGCTCGCGCGCAGGTCGGTGCCGTTGGGGCAGGTCACGTGGATCGACTTGCCCTGGCTGAAAATGTCCTGTACCCGTGTGCCCAACACATTCATCGCCTTGTAGTCGGCGCCGGCAGGGCCGTCCGGCTTGAGCATGGCGGTGGTCAGCTCTTCCATCAGGATATGCCGCTTGCCGATATGGAGCAGTTCGGCATTCAGCGGCGAATGCGCCAGCGCGGTGCTGGTCAGGTAAATGACAATGTCGGTACCCGGATCTGTTGCCGCGGCGCAGATCGCACTGGTCGGGCTGATTGCATGGGTTGCCCTTGGCGTCATGATCGCGGTGGTCGACTCGATGCCCATCGTATTGGCTGCCGTGGCCAATGCCTCCCACAAGACGGGCTCCATGGCCGTATCGGTGATGATGAGAATCTTGTCACCCGCCTTGGCATTGAGCTCCAGCGGCGTGCGCAACATTTTGACAAGATCGATCATTTGAACGCTCAAGACTTTACTCCGTAAGATTTTTCGTCGGACGAGATGTATGAGGCCGGGATCCATGCCTCTGTCGCAAGTCCGGACATGCGCGACAGGATCGGCAAACGCTGCCCGGTCCAACTTTCGAAAACAGTCAGGCAGCCGCCTATCTTGTCCCTCAGCGCCTGTGGCGATGGAGGATCGATGGGCGAGCCTGGCAAAGCAGCTCGTGTAAACTGCGACACCGCAGCATCGGCGCGGGTTATCGCCAGACACGCCTGGCCGAACTCGATATCGCCCTGGCTTGGCTGTGCCTGATCCTCTTGCACCGAGATGCGCTGCATCATCGCGACAATATCGGGCTCATGTAGTGCCGCGTCATAGAAGTCGGGGAGGGTAGGTGTGCCCCGAAGGAGTGCCACTGCTGCGGGATAGGTCTTGGAGAAGCGCGCCTCGAGACCGTTGTCCGGCTTGTCGAAACGGAGAATGGCGATGCTGCCGGCCGGGACGCTGAACTCGAACCTCAGGGTGGGGTCGAGGAGTTTGTCGCCGAGCGCGGCACGTGCATCCAGCGCCAGCCCAATCAGGCGGTGAGTGGCATAGCAGCACGGAAAGAGCTTGACCGAAATCTGGTCAGGACGCGCTTCAAACGCTTCGTCGGGCGGGTCGATATCACCATCGCCTGCGCCATAGAGATCCGGATAGCCTCGGGTTTCGAACACGGCGCGAGATCCGGTCATTCCAGCCTTGGCAAGGCGCGCTGCCCGCGTTCCCGCAACTGCTGCGAAACCGGCGTGGGCCGGCTTGGCCTGAGTTGAGAAATTGGCCTGCAATCCGCCTGACATGGAGGCGGCAAGGGCAAAGGCGTTCGACATCTGGTCGGCATCAAGGCCTTCCAGTCGCCCCGCCGCTGCAGCGGACGCCAGCGCACCGATAGTGCCGGTGCCATGCCAGCCCAAATTGTAGTGACCCCGCCCAACCCTGCGGGCCACGGCCCTGGCGGCGACTAGCCCTGCGGCAAAAGCGGTCAGCACGGTCTCTGGATCGTCCCGGCCATCGCGCAACACAGTTGGCAATAGGACCGTGCTGATATGGGTCATGCTCTCGACATAGACATCATCGAAATCGAGGGCGTGGGACGCGGTCCCGTTGATCAGCACAGCCGCTTCGAGGCTTTCGCACTGTTCACCGGACCAGGTCACCGCACCCTGCCCTTCATAGGCTGCAAGGGCATTGCGCGCCGCGGGCTCCAGGAAACCCGCTGCCGCCACAGCGACCGTGTCGGCAATGGCTCGGCCGATAAGTCGGCGCGTTGCGTCTTCCACGAGCAGGTCTGGTTTGAGAACGGCGTGGCAGAGCCGCGTCATGAAGTCTTCTGGCGTGCCGGCATTCCGGTTCATTGTTGACCCTCTACCTGAAGATAAATGGCGTGGCCCAGGGCGACATCGAGCGCCGTGGTGCCCTGAACAATGGCCATGGACAGGCCGGTGTCGTTCAGATGCGCCGTCACTTGATCAGCCGCCAGCGCAGCGACCGTGCCGGTCAAGCTGGCGGCAAAACTAAGTTCGTCAAACAGGCCTGCTTTGATCCACGCAGCGGCGTCTCCCTGATGCAATGCGTAGCCGAGATCATCGACAAAGCGCTGACTGCATGCGGCCCAGACCTTGTGGTCTACTTCGTGGCCACCGCCCATCGACAGAACGACAGCGCCGGGAGCGAGATCCTCAATCCGGACCAGCACTTCATTCGCCGAGGTGATGGTAATCACCAGATCGGCATCGCGAACCGCATCGGCCACCGAATTCTGGGGCACGACGTTGACGCCGGCCTCCTGGGCTTCCCGGGCAAAGCGTTCCGCCGAATCCACACTGCTCGCCACGACCCGCATGCTAGCCGGCTCGACAAGTTCGTTGACGGCCAGCGCCAATTGAAAAGCGATAGGTCCGGCGCCGATGATAGCCACGTTCGGCTCTGATCCAGTCGGCAGCAGGTAACGGGCGCAGACTGCACCTGAGACACCGGTGCGAAAGCGATAGGCGTGGCTTTCGTCGATTAATGCAAGCGGCTCACCGGACTGCAGCGACCACAGCATCAAGCGCGGCGCGGCACGGGAAATGAGCCTCACACCGGCGATGCCGAGATGATTGAGCACCGCTCCCTTAGCTCCCAGGCGAAAGGGTTCGCTCGTTATCTGCAGCAGGGAAGGCGTCGATGCGGTGACCGTCCCCTCCGCGATCCCGCGGTAAGTCGCCATGACAATCTCGGCCGCAGACCGAATGGAAAGCGCGTTTCGTGTCTGATCTTCCGTGATGCAAAACATAGCGCCTCCTCGCCACAAGGGGTGACTCGTCGGGTGTCGCATGTCAATCGATAAAATGGCGTTCTACTCAGTGGAACAATGAAGCTGGCCGGACATCTCCGATCGAGGGTGTTGAATTCTCCACAAAGCGGACCAGGCGGAGCCCCCAAACGGCCGGCCGAGCTCTAGCGCTCGGAAAGCCAGTCCGCTTGATCCGGGGCTTGATCAGATCAAGACGCTTCATAGCCTCGATCACGGTGTCACCCGCCTGAAACACTTCAGAATCTTCCTTCTACTGCCCGGTCAGATCCATGGCGACTATCGGCAGTTCTGGCGCGACTACGCCGTTTCGGCGCAGGGCACCAAGTTCAGCCTGCCGCAGGGCTTCTGGATAGACCGCATTGGCGCCCGATCCTGCGAGCTGAAATGCTTCCGCAGCATTCTTTGCCACTTCATTCGGCATCTTGGCATGAACGACGCCAGCGCCACGATCATGGACAAGTTAGCCGTTCACGATCAGCTAAGTGCCATGGAGAAGGTCTTCAGGCAGTAACATCGTGATAAGTCGCAAGCGATAATCAGGTCGCTTGTTGCGGCCGCTATTGGCTCAGAGGAAGCGGCGCACCAGTGGCAGGTATGGGGTCGACTGCGGCCAGGCCGCAACGCGCGCCCACTCGGTCGTTTCTCCCCAGTCGGCAAATGCCCGAAAGCATAGGTAATCGGGCTCGCTCTGTGCGTGAGGCGGGTTCCCTGATATTAGTGTGGGTCTTTGCCGTGCCTGGCGAGGGCAAGAGCTTTTCGTTTTTGGCGATGGAGCCCGGTCTCGATGTCTACCATTGCGCGACACTGCTCGCGGCCGAGCATATCGCCAACGGCATGTATGGGCTGATCCTGGTCGAACCGGAGGAGGACTACCCCGGTGGACCGCGAATTCTACGTCATGCACGGCGAGATCTACACGGCTGGAGGATCATAAGCTATGATTGTGCAGTATCGAGTGGTTGACCTGACCACGGACGAAATCAGGCCCGACATTCATGTCACTTCCTGGTGCCCAGAGGCGGCGGCAGAGATTGCGCTTGGCCTGAAGCTGGTACGCAGTGGCAACAAGCCGAATCTC
>NZ_JAUYGL010000073.1 GCF_030689745.1 Devosia sp. | reverse complement strand
AGCATGCTCACGGCGAGCCATGCTTTCTGGCAAGCAGCATTCGCGGTCTCGTCGCTATATATGATGATTTTGCTCATATTTTCTTTCCCTTGAAACCCGATGGCCAAAGGTCTAAGCCCAAGCCATCATTCGTTGCGCCGGTTCGCTTGCCCCAATTGCTTGCGAAACTCACGTGACGCCGGTCGCCCGACCGGATTAGAAAACAGGCTGCCGCATGACTGATTTGCTCAGCGATTATCTGCCCATCATCATCTTCCTCGGCCTCTCCGCCGTTATCGGACTGGCGTTGCTGGTGGTTCCCTTCATTGTTGCCGTTCGGAATCCGGACCCAGAGAAGGTCTCGGCCTTTGAGGCTGGGTTTGATGCTTTCGATGATGCCCGCATGAAGTTCGACGTGCGGTTCTATCTCGTGGCGATTCTGTTCATTATTTTCGACCTTGAGGTCGCGTTTCTGTTCCCTTGGGCAGTGGCGTTCCACGATGTCGGCTGGTTAGGCTTCTGGTCGATGATGATCTTCCTGGGCGTGCTGACCGTCGGCTTCATCTATGAATGGCGGAAAGGTGCGCTGGAATGGGATTGAGCGATAACCAGACGATCGTCGCGCCACGCCCGACGGGCCTGATTGATCCCCGTACCCAGCAGGCAGCCGGAGCCAAAGACCCGTTCTTCACCGATGTTACCGATGAATTGGCGGATAGAGGCTTTCTGGTGTCCACGGTAGCCCAATTGGTGACCTGGGCCCGTACCGGCTCGCTGATGTGGATGCAGACGGGTCTGGCCTGCTGCGCTGTTGAAATGATGCAGATGTCGATGCCGCGCTACGACATTGAGCGCTTCGGCACCGCGCCGCGCGCCTCGCCACGCCAGTCCGATGTGCTGATTGTTGCCGGAACGCTGACCAACAAGATGGCGCCGGCCCTGCGCAAGGTCTACGACCAGATGCCAGAGCCACGCTATGTCATCTCGATGGGAAGCTGCGCCAATGGCGGCGGCTACTATCATTATTCCTATTCAGTCGTGCGTGGCTGCGATCGTGTGCTGCCCGTTGACGTCTATGTACCCGGCTGCCCCCCGACCGCCGAAGCGCTTCTCTATGGCATATTGCTGCTGCAGAAGAAGATCCGCCGCACCGGCACCATCGAACGATAGGATCGCGAAAAATGGATGAAGCCATCCAGGTTGATCCGCTTGTGGACCTTGGCCAGCACATTGCTGGCGCTCTGGGCGCTGCGGTCATTGCACAGGAAGTCGCGTTTGGCGAATTGACGCTGACTGTGGCGCGCGATTCGATCATTTCCGTGGCAACGTTCCTGCGCGACGATGCGAAATGCCGGTTCATCAGCTTCACCGACATCTGCGGTGCCGACTACCCGGAACGCGATGAGCGCTTCGAGGTGGTCTATCACTTCATGAGCCCGCATCTGAACCATCGCATCCGGGTCAAGCTGCGTGCCGATGATGTTACGCCTGTGCCCAGCATTACCGGCGTTTTTCGTGGCGCAGACTGGTTCGAACGCGAGACCTATGATCTGTTCGGGGTGCTGTTCTCGGGCCACCAGGATCTGCGCCGCATCCTGACCGATTATGGATTTGACGGGCATCCGCTGCGTAAGGATTTTCCGGTCTCCGGCTTTGTGCAGGTGCGCTATGACGAAGAGCGCAAGCGTGTGGTGTACGAGCCGGTTCAACTGATGCAGGAATATCGCGACTTTGACTATTTGTCGCCTTGGGAGGGCACTGACTATGTGCTGCCCGGTGACGAGAAGGCCAAACAATGACCG
Organism: Devosia sp.; assembly: GCF_030689745.1. GTDB lineage: Bacteria > Pseudomonadota > Alphaproteobacteria > Rhizobiales > Devosiaceae > Devosia > Devosia alba. Next base: position 34,884 of record NZ_JAUYGL010000073.1, on the reverse strand, counting down.
TTGAAGCCAATGTTCGTAATTTCACTATCAATTTCGGCCCGGTCCATCCGTCGGCCCATGGTGTGCTGCGCCTGATTCTGGAACTCGACGGTGAAATCGTCGAGCGCGTCGATCCCCATATCGGGTTGCTACATCGCGGCACTGAGAAGCTGATCGAATCCAAGACCTATCTGCAGGCCGTGCCCTATTTTGACCGCCTCGATTATGTGGCGCCGATGAATCAGGAGCATGCCTTTGCTCTGGCCGTCGAAAAACTGCTAGGTCTGGAAGTGCCGCGCCGCGGCCAGTTGATCCGTGTTCTGTATTCGGAAATCGGGCGTCTGCTGGCGCATTTGATGAACGTGACCACGCAGGCCATGGACGTCGGGGCGTTGACGCCACCGGTGTGGGGCTTTGAGTGGCGCGAAAAGCTGATGATTTTCTACGAGCGTGCATCCGGTGCGCGCATGCATGCGGCCTATTTCCGCCCGGGCGGCGTGCATCAGGATCTGCCACAGTCGCTGATCGATGATATCGATGTGTTCTGCGATGAATTTCTCAAGTTCGTTGTCGATCTTGATACCCTGCTGACCGAAAACCGCATGTTCAAGCAGCGCAATGTCGACATTGGCGTGGTCAAGCTGGAAGACGCGTGGAACTGGGGTTTCTCGGGCGTGATGGTGCGCGGTTCGGGTGCCGCCTGGGATCTGCGCAAGAGCCAGCCGTACGAATGCTATGACGAGATGGAATTCGACATTCCCATCGGCAAGAATGGTGATTGCTACGACCGCTATCTGATCCGCATGGAAGAGATGCGTCAGTCGACCAAGATCATGAAGCAGTGTGTCGCCAAGTTGAACGCTGCCGACGGCAGGGGTCCGGTTTCCTCGCTTGATGGCAAGGTTGTGCCGCCCAAGCGCGCCGAAATGAAGCGGTCGATGGAAGCGATGATCCATCACTTCAAACTCTATACCGAAGGCTACAAGGTTCCCGCTGGCGAGGTTTACGCCTGTGTGGAAGCGCCCAAGGGGGAGTTTGGCGTCTATCTGGTTAGTGATGGCTCCAACAAGCCATACCGTTGCAAGATCCGGGCGCCGGGTTTTGCACATTTGTCGGCCATGGATTTCCTGTGTCGTGGCCATATGCTGGCTGACGTCTCGGCGATCCTTGGCTCGCTTGATATCGTGTTCGGAGAGGTTGATCGCTGATGGTTGCGCGTCGCCTGGCTGACGAGTCGGTTCAACCGGCATCGTTCGCATTTAGTGCTGAGAACGCCAAATGGGCGGAATGGAAGATCGGGTTGTACCCGGCCGGCCGTCAGCAATCTGCTGTTATACCGTTGATGATGCGGGCACAGGATCAGGATGGCTGGGTCAGCCGGGCTGCGATCGAAACGATCGCGGACATGCTCGGCATGGCCTATATCCGGGTGCTGGAAGTGGCAACTTTCTATACCCAGTTTCAATTGCAGCCGGTTGGCACGCGCGCCCACATTCAGGTCTGCGGCACCACACCGTGCATGCTGCGCGGCGCCGGCGATCTTATCGAAATCTGCAAGAGCAAGATTCATCACGATCCGCACCATCTCAATGCCGATGGCACGATGAGCTGGGAAGAAGTGGAATGCGCCGGAGCGTGTGTAAACGCGCCAATGGTTGCCATCTACCACGACACTTACGAAGACCTGACGGCCGAGCGGTTCGAAGAGATCGTGGATGCATTTGCCGCAGGGCAAGGCCACACCATCAAGCCGGGCCCGCAGGTCGAACGCCTGCATTCGGCCGCTGAGGGTGGCCAGACCACACTGCTGGTCAAGCCGACTGCCAAGCGCGAGAAGTTCATTCCACCGGCGCCACCGCCGGAAGCTGCTGCGCCTGCACCAACTACCGCCGCCAAGCCCAAGGATGTGACCGCTGAGTCGGCGCCCGCAATCAAGGGCACACCCGAGAAGGCCAAGGTTTCCCAGGCAAAGGCGGAGGGCGAGCGCAAGGCTGCTGATGCAGCGGCCAACGCCAATGGCAAGCCGAACAACGCCATGCGTGCCGGCGCGACCGGTGCTGAGTCAGATGGCGGCAAAATCGATGGTGGCAAGGCAGTGGACAAGACGCCCGTAGAGCCTTCGGTTGCTGCGCCCAAGAAGAGCCGCACAATCATTGCGCCCAAGGTCGACCCGGCTGCCGTCAATCCGACGGCTGAAAAGGGCGGCGATACGCCATTGTTTGTCGCGCCAGCCGGCGCTGCCGATGATCTCAAACTGATTTCGGGTGTGGGACCGGTGCTGGAGCGTAGGCTCAACGCGTTGGGTATCACCAAATGGAGCCAGGTTGCTGGGTTCAGCAGTGATGATGTCACCAAGGTTGACGATGCGCTTAACTTCAAGGGTCGCATCACCCGTGACGACTGGATCAAGCAAGCTGCTGCACTGGCCAAGGGCGGCGAGGCAGAATATGTCCGCGTCTTCGGCAAGAAGCCGCGCTAGGAGAGTGAAACGTGCTCGCTGATAAAGATCGCATTTTCACCAATCTGTACGGTCAACACGACTGGACGCTGGCTGGCGCGCGGGAACGGGGTGCCTGGGTCGGCACCAAGGAGTTTATCGATTCCGGCCGCGACTGGATTACCAATGAAGTCAAAGCCTCGGGCCTGCGGGGTCGCGGCGGCGCCGGTTTTCCCACGGCACTGAAGTGGACCTTCATGCCCAAGGTCAATGACGGCCGTCCACATTACCTACTGGTCAATGCCGACGAGTCTGAGCCCGGCACCTGCAAGGATCGCGACATCCTGCGCCATGACCCGCACCATCTGGTGGAGGGCTGCCTGTTGGCCGCCCGCGCCATGGATGCCCATCTGGCCTTCATCTATGTGCGCGGCGAGTTCATCCGCGAGCGTCAGCATCTCGAGCGCGCTGTCGAGGAGGCCTATGAAGCCAAGCTGATCGGCAAGGACAATATCCACGGCTGGGACCTCGATATCATCGTCCATCACGGTGCCGGCGCCTATATCTGCGGCGAAGAAACCGCTTTGATGGAATCACTGGAAGGCAAGAAGGGGCAGCCCCGGCTCAAGCCACCATTCCCGGCGGGCATGGGCGTGTATGGCAACCCGACCACGGTGAACAATGTCGAGTCGATTGCTGTTGTGCCAGAAATTCTGCGCCGTTCGGGCGCCTGGTTCGCTTCGCTCGGTCGCGCCAACAATACCGGCACCAAGCTGATGTGCGTGTCCGGCCATGTGAACAAGCCAGCGACCTTCGAAGAAGAAATGGGCGTGCCGTTCCAGGACATGATTGAAAAGCACTGCGGCGGCATCCGCGGCGGTTGGGACAATCTGCTGGCGGTCATTCCCGGTGGTTCCTCGGTTCCGTGTGTGCCGGGCGACAAGATGCGGCATGCACTGATGGATTTTGACGGGCTGCGCGAAGTCGGCTCGTCGCTGGGCACGGCTGCGGTGATCGTCATGGACAAGCAGACCGATATCATCAGGGCGATCTGGCGCATCTCGGCCTTCTACAAGCATGAGAGTTGTGGCCAGTGCACGCCCTGCCGCGAAGGCACCGGCTGGATGATGCGGGTGCTGGAACGCATGGTCGAAGGCCGCGCCCAGAAGCGCGAGATCGACATGCTGTTTGAGGTCACCAAGCAGATTGAAGGGCACACCATCTGTGCGCTGGGCGACGCTGCGGCGTGGCCGGTCCAGGGGCTGATCCGCAACTTCCGCCACGTGATCGAAGAGCGGATCGACCAGTACACATATTCATCCACCAGCGACGGCGCCGTGCCGTCGATCGCGGCGGAGTAGGGGCGATGGCAAGTATCAAGGTTGACGGCCAGCTCGTCGAAGTTCCCGACTATTATACCCTGCTGCAGGCCGCTGAAGCGGCCGGCGCTGAAATTCCACGCTTCTGCTACCATGAGCGCCTGTCGGTAGCCGGCAATTGCCGCATGTGCCTTGTCGAAGTGAAGGGCGGGCCGCCAAAGCCGCAGGCCAGTTGTGCCATGTCGGTCAAGGACATGCGTCCGGGCCCCAATGGCGAGCCGCCCGAAATGTTCACCAACACGCCAATGGTCAAGAAGGCTCGCGAAGGCGTGATGGAATTCCTGCTGATCAACCATCCGCTCGATTGCCCGGTCTGCGACCAGGGTGGTGAGTGCGATCTGCAGGATCAGGCCATGGCCTATGGCGTCTCCGGCTCGCGTTTCCAGGAAAACAAGCGCGCCGTCGAAGACAAGTATATGGGCCCGCTGGTCAAGACCGCGATGACCCGCTGCATCCAGTGCACGCGCTGCGTCCGTTTCATCACCGAAGTCGCTGGCGTGCCTGAAATGGGCGCGATTGGCCGTGGCGAGGACATGGAGATCATCACCTATCTCGACAAGGCGCTGAGCAGCGAGTTGCAGGGCAATGTGATCGATCTGTGCCCGGTTGGTGCCCTTACCTCCAAGCCCTACGCCTTCAACGCGCGGCCGTGGGAATTGACCAAGACCGAATCCATCGACGTGATGGACGCGGTTGGCTCCAATATCCGTGTCGATAGCCGTGGCCGCGAAGTGATGCGCATTCTGCCGCGCGTCAATGACGCAATCAACGAAGAGTGGATTTCGGACAAGACGCGCTTCGTGTGGGATGGCCTCAAGAGTCAGCGTCTGGATCGCCCCTATGTCCGCAAGGGCGGCAAACTGCAGGCGACCAGCTGGGACGAGGCGCTGGCGGCAGTTGCAGCACGCCTGAAGAAATCTGGTGGCAAGATCGGCGCCATCGCCGGTGATCTCGCAGCAGTCGAAGAAATGTATGCGCTCAAGAGCCTGCTGGCTTCAGTTGGCTCAGGCATGACCGATGTACGTCCGCCCATGTCGGGCATCGATCCGTCGATGCCGCGCTCGGCCTATGTGTTCAACCCGACCATTGCCGGGATCGAACAGGCTGACGCCATCGTCATCATTGGCGCCAACCCGCGCCTTGAGGCCTCGCTGGTCAATGCCCGCATTCGCAAGACCTGGCGCGCAACGGGGCTGCCAATCGCCGTGATCGGCGAGCAGGCGGACCTCACCTATAACTACAGCTACCTCGGCGACAGCTTTGAAGCACTTGCCGATCTGGCTGCCGGGAAGGGTTCGTTCGGCGAGATTCTCGCCAACGCCAAGCGCCCGCTGATCATTGTCGGTGAAAGTGCAGTGTCGCATGCCAAGCTGGGCAAGCAGGTTGGGCGCGACACCATCGCGCTGGCTGCCCGGCTGGCAACGGCTGGCAAGGATGTTGCCCCCGACTGGAATGGCTTTGCGCTGCTGCATAATGCGGCCAGTCGCGTTGGTGGCCTCGATATCGGCTTTGTACCGCATGATGGCGGCGTCTGCTCAGCGGACCAGATCGCCCTGGCCGGCAAGGGTGAGCTTGATGTGCTGTTCCTGCTGGGCGCCGACGAATATGACATGTCGGCCATGGGCAATGCGTTCGTGGTTTATATCGGCACACATGGCGATGCTGGCGCACACCGCGCCGACGTCATTCTGCCCGCGGCGACTTACACGGAAAAATCAGGAACTTATGTCAATACTGAAGGCCGTGTTCAGGTGACCAACCGCGCCGTGTTCCCGCCGGGCGGCGCCAAGGAAGACTGGGCCATTATCCGGGCGCTCTCGGGCGCCATCGGCCAGCCGCTGCCATTCAACTCGTTGACCCAGTTGCGTGCGGCCATCTATGCCGAATTCCCCCACCTTGCGCGGATCGACCAGATTGCGCCGGGATCGGCGGCCGATATTGCAAAGCTGGCCAAGGCCAGTATCAAGACCAAGTCGGCGCCGTTTGGCTCGGCTGTGACCGAGTTCTATCTCAGCAATCCAATCGCCCGCGCCTCCGCCGTCATGGGTGAATGCGCAGCTACCGCAGCCGGTCTCCGGCAGGCCGCGGAGTAGGGGAGCACAATGGACTTTATTATCGCTGCCCTCGATTACCTGCTTGGTATCCCGCTTTTCGGCTGGGGCATCCATGTCGGGTTGGTCTACAAGGCGCTGCTATTGCTGGTGTCGCTGCTGGTGTTCACCGCGTTCATCCTGCTGGCCGATCGCAAGATCTGGGCGGCGGTGCAGATGCGGCGCGGTCCCAATGTGGTGGGTCCATTCGGCCTGCTGCAGAGCTTTGCCGATCTGCTCAAGTTCGCGCTCAAGGAGCCGGTTATTCCCGGCGGCGCGGACAAGATCCTGTTTCTGCTGGCGCCACTGCTGACCGCAACCCTGGCCTTGACGGGTTGGGTCGTGGTGCCGCTCGGGCCGGGGCTGGCACTTGCTGACATTGATTTGGGCATTCTGTTCCTGCTGGCGATTTCATCGCTGGGCGTTTACGGCGTGATCATTGGCGGTTGGGCTTCGAACTCGAAGTACCCGTTTCTGGGCTCGCTGCGCGCGGCAGCGCAGATGGTGTCCTATGAGGTCTCCATCGGCCTGGTCATCATTACCGTACTGCTCTGCGTCGGTTCGTTGAACCTGACCGATATCGTTACGGCGCAATACGAAATGGGCCTGGCCCACATGATTGGCTTGCCGCAGCTGACATTCCTGAACTGGTTCTGGCTGCCGCTGTTCCCGATGTTCGTGATCTTCTACATCTCGGCACTGGCGGAAACCAACCGCCCGCCATTCGATCTGGCTGAAGGCGAATCCGAGTTGGTTGCCGGCTTCATGACCGAGTATTCGGCGACGCCGTATATGCTGTTCATGCTGGGCGAGTATATCTCGATCCTGCTGATGTGCGCGATGACCACCATCCTGTTCCTGGGGGGCTGGACGGCGCCGATCGATATGGTGCCATTTACCTGGGTTCCACCGGTCGTATGGTTTGTGATCAAGCTTAGCCTGGTGTTCTTCATGTTCGCCATGGCCAAGGCCATCGTGCCGCGCTACCGCTATGATCAACTGATGCGCATTGGCTGGAAGTTGTTCCTGCCGCTGTCGCTGGGCATGGTCATTATCGTTGCTTTCGTGCTTCAGCTTACCGGCTGGGGCTGGCATGGAGGGATGGCATGATGCGCGCCACCCAAGTCGTCAATACGCTGCTGCTGACAGAACTGGTCAAAGCCTTTTTTCTGGCCATGCGGTATTTCTTCTCGCCCAAGCCGACCATCAACTACCCGTTTGAGAAGGGGCATCTGAGCCCGCGTTTCCGGGGTGAGCACGCACTGCGCCGCTATCCCAATGGCGAAGAACGCTGCATCGCCTGCAAGTTGTGCGAAGCCATTTGCCCAGCGCAGGCCATCACCATCGAAGCTGGCCCGCGCCAGAATGACGGCACGCGTCGCACGGTGCGTTACGATATCGATATGGTGAAGTGCATCTATTGCGGTTTCTGCCAGGAAGCCTGCCCGGTTGATGCTATCGTTGAGGGCCCGAACTTCGAATTCGCTACTGAAACGCGTGAAGAACTGTATTTCTCCAAAGAGAAGCTGCTCGCCAACGGCGATCGCTGGGAGCGTGAAATCGCTGCCAATATGTCCGCCGATGCACCGTATCGCTGAGAGGGAAGAGTATGACGCTTCCACTATTCTTCTTCTACCTGTTCGCCGCCATCGCATTGGCGTCGGCGTTCATGGTCATTTCGGCCAAGAACCCGGTGCATGCCGTGCTATTCCTGATCCTGACATTCTTTAATGCGTCCGGTCTGTTCATGCTGGCCGGTGCCGAGTTCCTGGCGCTGCTGCTGATCGTTGTTTATGTCGGCGCCGTGGCTGTGTTGTTCCTGTTCGTGGTGATGATGCTGGACGTCGACTTCGTCTCGCTGCGACAGGGTTTTCTGCAATATGCGCCGGTTGGGGTGTTGGTGGGGGTGGTGTTACTGCTCGAGCTGCTGCTGGTTGCAGGCAGTTTTGTGGTGTCGCCCGAAGTGACCAGCGCTGCTGTGCTGCCAATGGATGACGGCGTGGAGAATATCCGGGCCATCGGGCAGGTGCTGTATACGCGCTACATCTTCATATTCCAGGGTGCCGGCGCGGTTCTGCTGGTAGCCATGATCGGGGCCATCGTGTTGACCCTGCGCCACAAGAGCAACGTCAAACGGCAGGATCCGGTCAAGCAGGTCGGACGGCGCCCGTCGGAAACACTCGAAGTCGTCAAAGTCAAAAGCGGTCAAGGGCTGTAGGGGACAATTATGGGCACAGGTATCGAGCTCGGTCACTACCTGACCGTTGGCGCCATTCTGTTCACGCTGGGCGTGTTCGGCATCTTCATCAACCGCAAGAACGTCATTGTCATTTTGATGTCGGTGGAATTGATCCTGCTGGCGGTAAACTTGAATTTCGTCGCGTTCAGCGCACAGCTCAATGACCTGCAGGGTCAGATTTTTGCGCTGTTGATCCTAACGGTGGCGGCTGCTGAAGCGGCCATCGGACTGGCCATTCTGGTCGCTTTCTATCGCAACCGTGGTTCCATCGCGGTTGAAGACGTCAACATGATGAAGGGCTAAGAACCACCGCTATGATCCAAGCGATTGTTTTCCTGCCCCTTATCGGCGCGCTAATTGCCGGTCTGTTGGGGCGTATCATAGGCCACCGGACAAGTGAGTATATCACGACCGGTTTGCTGATTGTTTCGGCGGTATTGAGCTGGGTGGTCTTCCTGCCCGTCGCCTTTGGCGGCGGACTGATGGGCGCCGAGGTCGGTGGCGACACAGCGGTCCTCAAGATCGAGCTGATGCGCTGGATCCAGGTCGGCGGCATGGACCTGCGTTGGGTGCTGCGGGTCGACACGCTGACTGCCATCATGCTGGTGGTGGTCAACACGGTGTCGTCCCTGGTGCACATCTATTCCATCGGCTACATGGCCGATGATCCGCATCGCAGCCGGTTCTTTGCCTATCTGTCGCTGTTCACCTTCGCGATGCTGATGCTGGTGACGGCAGACAACTTCCTGCAGATGTTCTTTGGCTGGGAAGGCGTGGGTCTGGCGTCCTACCTGCTGATCGGCTTCTGGTACACCAAGCCCTCCGCCAATGCCGCTGCGATGAAGGCCTTCGTGGTCAACCGGGTCGGTGACTTCGGCTTCATGCTGGGGATTTTCGGCAGCTTTCTGGTGTTGGGCCAAATCGACTTTGATGGCGCGTTTGCTACTGCCGCGGGCTTTGCGTCCACTGGCCTGCCGGTGATGCAGTTCCTGGGCTGGCAGGTCGATGCCATGACCGTTGTCTGCCTGCTGCTGTTCATGGGGGCCATGGGCAAGTCGGCGCAGTTCCTGCTGCACACCTGGCTGCCTGACGCCATGGAAGGCCCGACGCCGGTGTCAGCGCTGATCCATGCGGCCACCATGGTGACCGCAGGCGTGTTCATGGTGGCGCGACTGTCGCCGCTGTTCGAGACCTCGCCCACGGCCATGACCTTCGTCATGATCATCGGCGCCATTACCGCGTTCTTCGCTGCGACGGTCGGCCTGGTGCAGAACGATATCAAGCGGGTGATCGCTTATTCGACCTGTTCGCAACTGGGCTACATGTTCGTGGCACTGGGGGCAGGGGCCTATTCGGCGGGTGTATTCCACCTGTTCACGCATGCCTTTTTCAAGGCGCTGCTGTTTCTGGGCGCCGGCGCGGTCATTCACGCCATGCATCACGAGCAGGACATGCGGAACATGGGTGGCTTGCGCCACAAAATTCCGGTGACCTACGCCATGATGCTGATCGGTACCCTGGCGCTGACCGGCGTTGGCATTCCGGGCAGCGAGTGGCTCGGCTTTGCGGGTTTCTTCTCCAAGGACTCCATCATCGAAGCGGCCTATGCGGTCGGTGGCAATACCGGGATGTTCGCCTTCTGGATGCTGGTGGTTGCGGCACTGTTCACGAGCTTTTACTCGTGGCGCCTGATCCACCTGACCTTTCACGGCAAGCCGCGTCCTGCGGCCCATGGTCATGATGACGACGCGGCCCATGACGATCACGCCCACGCTGAACATGGTTCAGCCTACGACCACGCTCACGAAGCACCCAATGTGATGTTGGTGCCGCTTTATGTGCTGGGTGTAGGGGCGGTGCTGTCAGGGGCGGTATTCTATTCGATGTTCTTCCACGATGTGGCGCATATCGAGCACTTCTTCGCCGGGTCCGTGGTTGTCAACCATGAGCTGATCGAGGCTGCACATCACGTGCCGCTCTGGGTGAAGTGGAGTGCCACCATTGCCATGGTGCTCGGTTTTGTGGCGGCATACTGGATGTATATCCGTCGTCCGGAAATGCCCGGCCAGCTGGCCGCGACCAATCCGGGGCTGTATAAGTTCCTGCTCAACAAGTGGTATTTCGACGAGCTTTACGACGCTATCTTCGTCAGGCCCGCCCTGTGGATCGGCCGCGCCTTCTGGAAGGGCTTCGATGACTGGCTGATCGACGACAAGATCACCGAGGGCCTTGGTCGTCGGGTGCAGAATGTCACCGGTTGGGTCACCAAGCTTCAGTCCGGCTATCTCTATCACTATGCATTCGTCATGCTGATCGGCATTGCGGCACTCTTGACCTGGGCCATCGTGGCCGGGGGACTGATCTGATGAACTTCGACAACTCCATCCTCACAGTCGTCACCTGGTTGCCAATGCTTGGCGCGGCGGTGCTGCTGTTCATGCCCAGAACCGCACTCGAAGCCATCCGGTGGATGACTTTTGCGGTGACGGCAATCACCTTCGTGCTGTCGCTGCTGATGTGGCAGGCTTTTGATCCGTCCAATGCCGGCTTCCAGTTCGTGGTCAACCTCGCCTGGATTGGCGACACCATCGGCTACCGCGTTGGTGTGGACGGCATTTCGGTGCTGTTTGTGGTGCTGACTGCCTTGCTGATGCCGGTATCGATCCTGGCGAGCTGGACCATCGACAAGCGCGTCAAGGAATACATGATTGTGTTCCTGATCCTGGAAACGCTGATGATTGGCGTGTTCACCACGCTCGATCTGGCGATGTTCTACGTGTTCTTTGAAGGCACATTGGTGCCAATGTTCCTGATCATCGGTATCTGGGGCGGCACGGCGCGCATCCAGGCCAGCTACAAGTTCTTCTTCTATACCTTCACCGGTTCGGTGCTGATGCTGCTGGCCATCATGGCGATGTACTGGAGTGGCGGCACGACGGACATTGTGAAGCTCTTGAGCCATGATTTCCCGTTGTCCTGGCAGCCCTGGTTGTGGTGGGCGTTCTTCGCTTCGCTCGCGGTCAAAATGCCAATGTGGCCGCTCCACCGCTGGTTGCCGGAGGCGCACGTGCAGGCACCAACCGCTGGTTCGGTGATCCTGGCGGCGATCCTGCTCAAGCTGGGCGGCTACGGCTTCCTGCGTTTCAGCCTGCCAATGTTTCCCGACGCGTCGGCGCAGTTTGCCGATCTCATCTTCTTTCTGTCGGTTGCCGCGATCATCGTCACCTCGCTGGTGGCCTTGGTGCAGACCGACATGAAGAAGCTGATTGCCTATTCCTCGGTCGCCCATATGGGCTTTGTGACCATGGGCATCTTTGCCGGCAATGCGCTGGGCATTCAGGGCGCGATGTTCCAGATGATCTCGCACGGTATCGTGTCGGGAGCGCTGTTCCTGTGCGTCGGTGTTATCTACGACCGCATGCATACCCGTGACATCGCTGCCTATGGCGGACTGGTCGAGCGGATGCCGCGATATGCCTTCGCCTTCATGGTGTTCACCATGGCCAATGTCGGGTTGCCCGGTACATCAGGCTTTGTCGGCGAGTTCCTCACCATGATGGGCGTGTTCCAGGTCAATACCTGGGTGGCCTTTGGCGCGGCCTTTGGGGTGATCCTGTCGGCTTGCTACGCTTTGTGGCTGTATCGCCGCGTGATCTTCGGAGCGCTGACCAAGGAGAGCCTCAAGGGTATTCTCGATCTTGATCTGCGTGAAAAGGTCATGCTGTATCCGCTGCTCGTGCTGACCGTGGTCTTTGGTTTCTACCCTGCGCCGATTCTGGATACGACCGCTGCTGCGGTCAACAATCTGGTGTCGCACTATGCCGACTCTGTTGGGCTTGATCCCGCCGTATCGCTGGCTGACGCGCAGGCGCCACTCGTTTATGCCGAACCGGTTGTTGGCGCGGAAGCGCCGGCGGCCGCGCCTGCTTCGCACTAGGAGAGTCCCGTGAACTCAGACGTTATCGATTTCGCGAGCCTGGCTCCCGCATATCCCGAAATGCTGCTGGCCGTTGGTGCCGTGCTGCTGTTGCTGGTCGGTGTCGCAGTCAACAAGGAGCGCTCGCTTCTGGTCTCCTATGGCGCCGTGCTGCTGCTGCTGGCCGTTGCCGTGCTGGTGATGTTTGCCCCTATCGACGGCGTACTGTTCAATGGCGCCTTCATCGCCGACAGCTTTGCCCGGTACATGAAAGTGCTGGTGCTGGGAGGTTCGGCGTTCTCGCTGCTGCTGGCCCTGCCACGGGACGAAGAGAACGGTACTCACAAGTTCGAGTTTTCCGTACTCGTGCTGCTGGCGACGCTGGGCATGATGATGATGGTTTCGGCCAATGATCTGATGAGCCTGTATGTCGGGCTTGAGCTGCAGTCGCTGTCGCTTTATGTGCTGGCCGCAATCAAGCGCGATGACAGCAGGGGAACAGAGGCGGGCCTGAAGTACTTCGTGTTGAGTGCCCTGTCGTCTGGCTTGCTGCTCTACGGCGCCTCGCTGATCTATGGCTTTACCGGCCATACCAATTTGCAGGAAATCGTTCGCGCCATTGCCGTGGAAGGTCGTTCGATCGGTCTGATTTTCGGCGTGGTGTTCCTGCTCGCCGGTATTGCCTTCAAGATCTCGGCGGTTCCGTTCCACATGTGGACCCCTGACGTTTATGAGGGCGCGCCCACCCCGGTCACGGCATTCTTGGCCACGGCGCCCAAGGTGGCGGCGATGACCCTGATGGTCCGGCTGGTTATCGATACCTTCCAGGGTATCACCCAGGACTGGCAGCAGATCGTCATCTTTCTCTCGATTGCCTCGATGGTGCTGGCGGCGTTTGCCGCTATCGGCCAGAAATCGATCAAGCGCCTGATTGCCTATTCTTCGATCGGCCATGTAGGTTTTGCCCTGGTCAGCCTGTCGTCGGGTACTCAGGGCGGCGTTGAAGGCGTGATGATCTACATGGCGATCTATGTCGTGATGACTATTGCCATGTTCGCCTGCATCCTGGCGCTGCGTACTGATGCCGGCTATGTCGACAATATCAGCGATCTGGCCGGTGCGGCGCAGCAGCGGCCGTTTGTGGCAGCCGTGATGGCAGTCACCATGTTCTCGCTGATTGGCATGCCGCCACTGGCCGGCTTCTTTGCCAAGTGGCACGCGTTTCTGGCGGCAATTGACGCGCAGCTCTATGTGCTGGCGGTGATTGGGGTGCTGGCTTCGGCTGTTAGCGCATTCTACTATCTGCGTGTCGTCAAGGTGATGTATTTTGATGAGCCGGTGCGCGCATTTGAGGCCGTGCCTATGGCGCTCAACATCGTCATGGGTGTGACCGGATTCCTGATGGTAACGTACTACTTTACCGTCGGTGGTCCGCTGGCCAATCTTGCCCACATCGCGGCCGGAAGCCTGTTCTAGGTGAGCGACTTCACGCTTGGCGCGAAGGCGCGCGCGGCCGGCTATCGGCTGCGCGGCTATGACAGTGTGGGATCAACCAATTCGGAAGCCCTCGAAGCGGCGGCCTCCGGAGATCCCGGTGGCATCTGGTTTGTGGCACGGCAGCAGGTGTCGGGCAGGGGCCGTCGGGGCCGCCAATGGGAGAGCCCTTATGGCAATCTTGCCGCCACGCTGTTGATTGTGCCCGACTGCGACCCCACATTGTCTGCAACGCTGGGCTTTGTGGCGGGGGTGTCGCTTAGTCGCGCCCTGTCGGCCATTCTACCCAACGGTCTGGTGCATATTGGAATTGACGGCGCTGACGGCCTCGACGGCCAGTCGCGCATCGCGCTGAAGTGGCCCAACGACGTGTTGGCCGACGGCGCCAAGCTCGCCGGTATCCTGCTCGAGGCCAACAAACTGCCTGACGGACGTCAGGCCATTGCGATTGGTATCGGGGTCAATGTAGTTGCAGCACCGCAAGGTTTGCCCTATCCCGCCATCAGCCTGAATGATCTTGGCGTGTCGCGCGACGCTGGTGAGGTGTTTGACGCCCTCAGCGATGCGTGGACCGAGATTTTTGGACTGTGGAATGACGGGCGAGGCACTGGTGCGGTGCTTGAGCACTGGCGCGCGTCGGCCGCGGGTATCGGCGCGCCGGTCGCGGTCACGCAGAACGGCGACGTTGTGCGGGGCATTTTTGAATCTATCGACGACGCGGGACGATTGATCGTCCGCGCCGAGGATGATCGTCGCATCGCGATTACCGCGGGTGACGTGCATTTTGGGGCAACGGCCAGCGCCCAAAGCTGACCATTAATTGCGCAGGCGACCGGCGACCAAAGATCGCTCCGGCGTTGCGCTCGAAAGGACTGAACTGACCCATGGCTAAAACCCAAAGGGATGAACTCGTATTTGTGCCGCTTGGCGGCGTCGGCGAGATTGGCATGAATATGGGCGCATACGGCTTCGGGCCGGAAAAGTCGCGCAAATGGATTGTGGTCGATTGCGGCGTAACCTTTGGCGGGCCCGACCTGCCAGGGATCGAACTGATCATGGCCAACCCCGAATTTCTTGAGGAACGCGCCGATGACGTGCTGGGGTTGATTCTGACCCATAGCCACGAAGACCATTATGGCGCGGTGCTCGATCTGTGGCCCGGTTTTGAAAAGCCGGTCTTTGCGACACGGTTCACCGGCGCCATGCTGGCGGCCAAGCGCGCCGGCGACGGTATCGTCGAGAATGTCGACCTGACCATCATGGTGCCCGGCCAGCCCTTCAATCTGGGACCGTTCACCATTGAGGCGATCAATGTCGCCCACTCGATCCCCGAATCCAACGCCTTGTTGATCACGACCCCCATCGGGCGCATTCTGCATACGGGCGATTGGAAGCTTGATCCTACCCCGGTTGGCAACGCGCCCACTGATGTCGAGCGGCTCAAGCAGATCGGCGAGGACACATCCACACCACTCGCCCTGATTTGCGATTCCACGAATGCGCTCAAGGATGGCGAAAGCCCGAGTGAAGCTGAAGTCGCCGGCAATCTGGCGGCGATGATCGCTGAAGCCCCCAATCGTGTTGCGGTGACCACCTTTGCCTCCAATGTGGGGCGGGTGATCTCCATCGTGCGCGCGGCCGAAAAGGCCGGTCGCCAGGTGGTGATGTCAGGGCGTTCATTACACCGGATCATGGGCATTGCCCGCGAACTGGGGATGCTGGAAGGCCTGCCGCCACTGCTCGATCAGGATGCCTATCGCTCGATCGCCCGCAACAAGATCGTGCTGATCTGCACGGGCAGCCAGGGAGAAGCCCGCGCGGCTATCGCGCGCATCGCCCGTGGCGATCATCCGGTGATTGCGCTGGCGGCCGGCGATCGCATGATCTTCTCGTCCTGGGCAATCCCGGGCAATGAGCGCGAAGTCATTGATATCCAGAACCAGCTGATCGATCAGGGCGTTGAGGTCATCACCACCAATGACGGTCTGGTGCATGTGACTGGCCATCCGCGGCGCGGCGAGATGCGCAAGCTCTACAGCTGGGTAAAGCCAACAGTGCTGGTGCCGGTACATGGCGAACCCGTGCACCTGAAGGCCCACGCCAAGCTGGGACGCGAATCCGGTATTCCCACGGTGTGTGAAGCCCGCAATGGCGACATGGTTCGCCTGTTCCCGGACACGGCGCTGCTCAAAGCAGAAGTGCGGACCGGTGAGCTTTATCTCGACGGTCTGGTGCTGTGCACGCCTGAGGAATCCGGCGTCAAGGGACGCCGTCGCCTGTCGTTTGGCGGCCACGTCGTGGTCAGCCTGTGCGTCAATGGCAGCGGGCAGGTCGTGTCGGGACCGGATCTGGTGATTGATGGTCTGCCCGAGACCGAGGACGAGTCGCTGAGCGAATTGGTGGAAGACACCATTGCCGGCGTTCTCAAGTCGATGCCACCCAAGCGGCGCAGCGATACCGAAGTGCTCAATTCGGCGCTGTTCAAGGGCATTCGCAATGAGGTCAATGCCTATTGGGGGCGCAAGCCCAATGTGTCGGTGTTCGTCCACCGCGTCTAAGGCCTTCAATGTCGCGGCTGGCCTGTGCTGGCCGCGACATTATTCAGTCTTCGCCTGCGCCTGGTGATGGTCTAGTGCTAGGATAGTTCATCGCCAGCGGCACTTACCCCAAGGACAACCCATGCAGATTGGCTCAATCATCGCGGTATTTTTTGTCCTGTGGTGGATCAGCTTTGTTGCGGTGTTGCCCATCGGCAATAAGAGCTTCCATGAAGCTGGCGAAAAAGTCGTGGCCGGCAGTGATCCGGGCGCCCCGATTGCGCCGCGCTTGCTGTTCAAGGTGCTGATGGCTACGGGGCTGGCAGCCGTGTTGACCGCGCTGTTGATGTGGGGTCTCACCAATGAAGCCCTGCAATACTACTGGAACCGCTAGCTCACCCGTTCGCTTCGCCGCTGCTAGCACGCAGCCGGCCTAAACCGCGTGAGTGTGAGTGAGCCCGAGCGCGGCCTCAAGCTCGGGGACGGTAGCCAGCGTTGCGTAAAAGCACTTCATCAATCGATTAGCGGAGCGTGTGTCATGCCCGGCAAAGCTGAGGCGATACGACCGAGGGCTGCAGAATTTGCCATCGAGAATGTGCGAACTGGCGCGTCCACCAACCGCCAAGAAAAAAGCGGGGCACAAGGCCCCGCTGAAAAAGTTTGTTCGACAATACGCTGGTCTTAGGCGCGCTATGACAGCGCGCAGCCAACGCTCCTCCCTTGACGTTGTCGACGTCCGGCGGTTGTAACCACCTGCGCTTTATTGGGAGAAACCCTAACAAGTCAAATGAGCTCTGTCACGTAGATTCTGCATGCCTTCCATGCTTGCATCGGATGGACGAGTAGGATTTGAGTGGGCATCAACATCAGCCTTGAGTCGACAGTCATTCCTGGAGTTTACATGCGCCTGTCTCGCTATTTTTTGCCGGTGCTGCGCGACGTTCCCAAGGACGCCGAAATTGCGTCGCATCGTCTGATGCTGCGCGCGGGCATGGTCCGCCAACAGGCCTCGGGTCTCTATTCATGGCTGCCGCTGGGCTACAAGGTCCTGATGAAGGTCCAGAAGATCATCGAGGAGGAGCAGAACCGTTCCGGCGCGATCCAACTGCTGATGCCGACCATTCAATCGGCCGATCTGTGGCGGGAAAGCGGCCGCTACGATGCCTATGGCAAGGAGATGCTGCGCATCCAGGATCGGCATGAGCGCGATTTTCTCTTCGGACCGACCAATGAAGAGATGATCACCGACATCTTCCGCAGCTACGTGAAGTCCTATAAGGACCTGCCGCTGAATCTGTACCACATTCAGTGGAAGTTCCGCGACGAGGTGCGACCGCGCTTTGGCACCATGCGCAGTCGCGAATTTCTGATGAAGGATGCCTATTCGTTCGATTTGAGCAAGGAAGAAGCGGTGAAGGCCTATGAACGCATGTTCGTGGCTTATCTGCGCACCTATGCCCGCATGGGTCTGACGGCGATTCCAATGCGTGCTGATACCGGCCCGATTGGTGGCGATCTCAGCCATGAGTTCATCGTGCTGGCGGACACCGGCGAAAGCGCGGTGTTCTGCGACAAGCGTCTGCTCGGCAAGCCCATCCCACCCCAGGATACGGACTTCCGGGGCGATCTGAATCCGATCTTTGAGGACTGGACGTCCCACTATGCCGCGACCGAAGACATGGTCGACATGAGCGAATTCGAGGCATCGGTGAGCGAAGAAAACCGGGTTTCGGCCCGGGGCATCGAAGTTGGCCATATTTTCTACTTCGGGACCAAGTATTCGGAACCCATGAAGGCGACTGTGACCGGTCCCGACGGCAAGGAAATCACCGTGCATATGGGATCCTACGGTATCGGGCCGACCCGGTTGGTACCGGCCATCATTGAAGCGTTCCATGACGATGACGGCATTGTCTGGCCAGTATCGGTGGCCCCGTTTGAGGCCGTGCTGATCAATCTCAAGGCTGGCGACGATGCCTGTGATACAGCCTGCGATGCCCTCTATGCCGAACTCAACGCGGCCGGCCTCGACATTCTGTATGATGATCGCGATCAGGGTGCTGGTGCCAAGTTCACCACGGCGGACCTGATCGGCATTCCCTATCAGATCATCATCGGGCCGCGCGGGTTGAAGGCTGGCGAGGCCGAAATCAAGCACCGCAAGACCGGTGAGCGCGAGACACTACCTATTGGCGAGGCCGTGGCTCGGCTCAAGGGATTGATTGAACCTCAGCGAAAGACCGACATTTGACCGACACGGCGCAGCCTGCACTGAACAAGGGCACGCGCGCCTTTTCGCGCTTTGAGTGGCTGATCGCTGGCCGCTATTTGCGGGCCCGGCGCAAGGAGGCGTTCATTTCGGTGATCGCCAGCCTGACTATGGTCGGCGTGGCTATCGGGGTAGCGACCCTAATCGTGGTGATGTCGGTAATGAACGGCTTCCGCGCCGAGCTGCTGACCAAAATCCTGGGTCTGAACGGCCACTTCACCGCGTTTCCCATCGAGCGCGAATTCACCGACTACAAGGAGACCATCGCCGCACTCGAGCAGATTGATGGCGTCAGTTTCGCGGTCTATTTCGTCGAGGGTCAGGTGCTTGCCTCCGGTCCCGGTAGTTCAACCGGCGCGACGGTGCGCGGCATGGATGCGGAAAACCTTGAAAAGCTCGACCTGCTGTACAATTCGGCAGTACAGGGCGGCTGGGACGAGTGGGATAGCTCCAAGGGCGTCGCGATCGGTTACCGGTTGGCGCAAGCCCTGGGGGTGTCGCTGGGTGACCAGGTGCAGATCATCAATCCGGATGGGGCGATGACGCCATTTGGCTCGACGCCACAAATCCGCTCCTACCCGGTCAATGTCATTTTCAATCTTGGCATGGTCGAGTTTGACAGCTTCTTCATGTACATGCCCCTCGAGCCGGCGCAGACCTATTTCAAGAAATTTGAAGAGGTGCTGAAACCCGGCATGGGGCCGTTGGATCCCTTGGCGAGCGACGCCGAGATCGACGCTGCCTATGAGCGCGTCAATCAGGTTTCGGCGGCGGAAGTCTTCATCGACGATCCCGACAACGTGATCGAGATGCGGCAAAGGCTACAGTCTGATCCGTCGACCCGACCACTGGTGCTGACCGACTGGCAGCAGCGCAACGAGACGTTCTTCTCGGCGCTGCAGGTCGAACGCGTGGTGATGTTCACCATTCTGTCGATGATTATCCTGGTGGCGGCGTTCAATATTATTTCCAGCCTGATCATGCTGGTGAAGGACAAAAGCTCCGACATTGCCGTGCTGCGTACCATGGGAGCCACGCGCGGCGCGATCATGCGCATCTTCTCGATCACGGGCACCACCATCGGCGTGATCGGCACGCTGACGGGCGTGGTGCTGGGCCTGATCGTGGCCGCCAATGCGGAAACACTGCGGGCCTTTGTGTCGAACACGCTGGGTGTGGCGATCTTTCCGCCCGAGGTATTCTTCCTGTCAACGCTGCCGTCCAAGACTGATCCGGTGGAGGTTGCCGTGGTCGTTGGGCTCGCCTTGGGGCTGAGTTTTCTGGCGACGCTGTATCCTGCCTGGCGCGCGGCCCAATATGATCCGGTAGAGGCATTGCGTTATGAGTAAGCCCCATCTGGTTCTCACCGATGTGCATCGCCACTATGGTCAAGGCGACAAGATCGTCCGTGTACTCGAAGCCGCCAACCTGACCGTACAGAGCGGTGAGATGGTGGCGCTTGTCGCACCCTCTGGCGCCGGCAAATCGACGCTGCTGCACCTCTCAGGCCTGCTGGAGAGCCCACAGGGGGGCGAAGTGGAGTTGATGGGGATCAAGACCAGCCATCTGGGTGATCGTGGCCGGACGCAGTTGCGCCGATCGACAGTGGGTTACGTGTACCAGTTTCACCACCTGCTGCCCGAGTTCACGGCATTGGAGAATGTCTCCATGCCGCAGCTGATTGCCGGCAAGTCGCCGGCCGAGGCGGACAAGCGTTCCATGGAATTGCTTGAGCTGCTCGGCATTGCGGCGCGCGCCAGCCATCGGCCAGCTGAATTGTCGGGCGGCGAACAGCAGCGCGTGGCGATTGCCCGGGCGGCGGCCAACCATCCCAAGGTCATTCTGGCCGATGAACCCACTGGCAATCTTGACCCCGAAACCAGCGACATCGTGTTCGGGGCGCTGGCCGACCTGATCAAGAATGAAGGGGCGGCAGCCTTGATTGCCACCCACAACCACGATCTGGCGCGCCGCGCCGACCGGATTGTCACGCTCAAGGGCGGATTGGTTGTCGATCACACATTGTGAGTGGGCACCGCCAGTCTGAACGCCAAAACGCTATACACCCTGCCTGCCGCAACCTTTGAGCCCCCCCTTTAGGGAGGGGCGATGGCACCGCATCAGCATCAATGTGAATGCTCTAGAGCTGGGCAGCAATCTTGCCGGCTAGGGCGGCCAGCTCGTCATTGTCCGCTTGGTTGCGGCCGTGAGCGCCCATCTCCACCCCTTCAAACATCGGGATGACATGAAAGTGCAGATGGTACACCGTCTGCCCAGCCGCGGCTTCATTGAACTGGGCGACACGGATGCCATCGGCATTGGTGGCGGCCTTGGCTGCTGTGGCGACACGCTGTACCAGCGGCATGACTGCGGACAAAACTGCCGGATCGGCGTCGAGCAGATTGCGCGAGGCTGACTTGGGAATGACCAGGGTATGGCCGACCGACTGCGGAAAAATATCCATCATCACCAGGGCGGTCTCGTCTTCATAAACCTTGTGAGCGGGGATTTCGCCGCGCAGGATTTTCGCAAAGATATTGGCTGGATCATAGGTCATGGATCACTCCGCTGGCTGGACAATTTCCGGCTGTCCCTTCTGCAAGAATCGAAAACGAAAGTAGTTGAGGACAGCGAGGCCGGTAAAGGTCACCGGTACGTATCGGAAGCCCCGGCGAATAAAGAACAGGGCAATGTTGGCGGCTGTGCTGGCGCTCATGGCGCCTTTGCCCATCGCCGAGTTGAAGGAGGAGGGCACGATATGCCGATAGATCAGCGCATCCGAGCGATAGAAGTCCAGCGCCTTGGCGGCGAAGGCCCGCTTTGAGGCGGAATAAGCCTTGAGCTCGTCCATACCCATATCGCCGTGAAACTCGACCTCGGAGCCCAGCGCCCAGACTTCCGGGGGGGCGAGGCGGGTGTTTCCGACCTCGGTGAAAAGTTCGGTCAGGTCACGGAAGGTGACGAAATTGGCATTCCAGCAATCATCAGTCTTGGCGCCGTGCGCCATGATCAGAACGTCAGCTGTTTCGAGTTTGGCCCGTATGGCCGAGTAGTCGCCCGCGCTGAAGTCGACGCCGGATTTGGCGGTTTCGACAATCGCGCCGGCGCGGGTGAGTTTTTCGACCATGGCCGAGCCGAAGGCACCGCTGGCGCCGGTCACCAGAAATCGACGGCCCTTGATCTGGCAGGTGGTGCCGGCCAGCAGGTCAAACACATTGGCGAAAGATGAGAAGAAATTGTGCGGATAGACATGATGCATGGCGTGGTAATTGTCGCCGACCCAGAGCAGGTTCTGCTGACCGCCGACGCGGTCCATCGACATGTGATTGTAGTCCAGCCCCTCTTCGCGCAGCGTCATCACCAGCATGACTGTCCGGAGCACGGCCACGGCGGCAATGGGCGGCCAGGGAAAGACCAACAGGAAGATTACTGTTCCGGCCATCGAGGTGAGATACTCGGGCAAGATATGGAACCAGATATTGGCGCGGGCATAGGCCGGGTTGATCTGCATGTCCACACCCAGGAACTTGTGATGAACCCAATGCCAGGACGACAGACGGCGCAGCAACGGGATCGAGGAACCCTCCCATTGGTGCAGGGTCCAGTGCAGAGCGTCAAACAGCACGGTTGAAGCCACAAATACCAGAACGGCCTGCAGCACGAAAAAGAAAATGTCCAAAATCATGGCAATCTACATAGAGCTCTTGGGTGGTTGGGGAAAGCCACGATCATCGCCGAACCGTGCTAGCGGTCGGTGCGTTCACCCTTGCGGAACGGAGTGAACTGGTCGAGCAGGTCCTGGTTGCGCTCGACGGACTGGCGTTCGTGCTCAAGATAGTCGGCGACGGCGGCGCGCAATCCTGGATGGGCAAGCCAGTGCACCGAATAGGTTGACGCAGGTGCGTAACCGCGGGCCAGCTTGTGTTCGCCCTGGGCCCCGGCCTCGACCACAGCCAGTTTGTGGGCAATGGCGTAGTCGATGGCCTGATAGTAACAGAGCTCAAAATGCAGGAAGGGGACGTCCCGGGTGCAGCCCCAATTGCGGCCGAAAATCCGGTCTTTGCCGACGAAATTGATGGCACCAGCAATCGGTTCGTCGCCGTCATAGGCCAGCATCAGCACGATGGATTCGGGCATGGTGGCGCTGATGCGCGAGAAGAATTCGCGGTTGAGATAGGGGCGGCCCCATTTGCGGGCGCCAGTGTCCTCATAGAAATCGTAGAAGGCGTCCCAGTGATGTTCCTGCAGATCGGCGCCCGATAGCCATTTGACGGAAAGCCCATCCATCAGTGCGTCGCGGCGTTCGCGGCGTATGGTCTTGCGCTTGCGTGACGACAGGGTCTCGAGAAACTCGTCAAAACTGGCATAGCCATCATTGTGCCAATGGAACTGCGTGTCGACGCGTTTGAGCCAGCCTGCGGCCTCAATTTCATTGGCCTCTGCTTCAGGTACGAAAGTGGCGTGCACCGAGGAGGCATGGCGCTGCAGCGCAAGCTGCTGGGCGGTCGAGAGCAAGGCGGCCCGCACAGATGCGTTCCCCGACGGCACCAGCAGCTTGGGGGCGGTCGCCGGGGTAAAGGGCACCGAGCATTGCAGCTTGGGATAGTAGCTGCCACCGGTCCGTTCCAGCGCATCGGCCCAGCCATGGTCGAAGACATATTCGCCCATGGAGTGGGATTTGAGAAAGAGCGGCATCAACCCGATGGGTGTCTCATCAGCATCGGACAGAACAATGTGCTGGGGCTGCCAGCCGGTGCTGGCGGTGGCGCAGCCCGATTCTTCAAGCGCCAGAAAAAACGCATGATCAAGAAAAGGATTGTCCACCTTGCCGTCGGTCGAGGGCGCAAGGGCATTCCACACGGCCGCTGGAATGCTGGCAGTGGAGGGATGGACGGTGGCCGTGTATCCGCTATCGGGCAATGTCGGGATTGAAACCTTCGAAGACAATCTGATCCATGTGGGGCCGGGCAGCCTCCGCTGCAACCTTGGACCGAATTGTCCCCGCCGTCACGGGCTTTCCCGGTGCTCGCCAGAACTTGATCGCCAGAGGGTCGAGCCGCGTGACGGCAGGCGATGAAATCGAGCCGGGTTGCCCGTGCAGCAGGTGCACCGGACTGTGATGGTCCAAAATGCCTAGACTTCGACTATCGCTTCGATTTCGACGGCGGCGCCGAAGGGCAGGGAGGCTACGCCAAAGGCGGCACGGGCGTGCTTGCCCTTCTCGCCCAGAATGGCGACGAGCAGGTTGGAGCAGCCATTGGCAACCAGATGTTGCTCGGTGAAGTCGGGTGTGGACGCCACCAGAACCGTAACCTTGACGATACGCTTGATATCCTCAAGCGGGACGCCGGCAGCGTGAACGATCTGGGAGAGGACGTTGAGCGCCGACAGTTCAGCGGCATTGCCACCCTGGACGACGTTCATGGTATCGCCGAGCAGTCCGGTGACCACGCCCTGATCGTTGGCAGAGATCTGGCCGGAGACGTAGAGCAGATTACCGCTGCGCGCGACCGGCACATAGCTGGCCACGGGTACCTTGGGGGCGGGCAGTTCATAGCCGTACTCGCGGAGTTTTTCGATTGGGCTGGTCATTTGGTCTTGCCTTCAGTTTGGTCGTCGTCCGGTTCTGCCGGCGGCGCCGGCCGAAATTTATAGAGCTTGCCGCGCACCACGGCCTCGCGGCCAAAGCGGGTGCGCACTCGATCCACCGCGCGCTCGGCGGCCGCCTTGCGGGCCACTATTGGTTCCAGCAGATCGGCCGGATCGCTGCCATCGGCGGCATCGATACCCGAAACACCGATTCCAATCAGCCGGAAAGCGGTGCCATCCACTTCGCGTTGCAGCAGCGACAGCCCGGTTTCATAAATGACATTGGCAAGCTGGGTCGGGATCATCAAGTGTCGGGCGCGGGTACGCAAGCGGAAACCGGTCGATTTCAGCTTTAGTGTCACCGTATCACCGACGATGTTTTTGGCCTTGAGCCGCTCGGACAGTCGTTCGGTGACCTTGAGCAGTTCGGTGGAGAGGGCATCGAGACTGCTGATGTCGGTGAAAAACGTGGTTTCAGAAGAAACGGTCTTCATTTCACCGTCGGTAGCGATACGCCTGCTGTCCTGGCCCCGCGACAGGCGGGCGAGCCGGGCGCCGGTTTCGCCATAGCGGCGCATCAGGCGCTCCGGGGGCTCATTCTGCAACTGACCGATGGTGACCAGACCGTCCTTGCGCAGCGTCTCGGCAAACACTTTGCCCACCCCGTAGATCAGGCTGATGGGTCTTGGTGCCAGAAATTGCAGGGTTTCTGCCACGCCGATCACGGCAAAGCCGCGCGGCTTATCAAGGTCCGAGGCAACTTTAGCCAGAAACTTGTTGTGGCTGAGTCCAACTGAAATCGAGACGCCGATCTCGGTTTCAACGGTGCGGGCGAAACGGGCCAACACCACCGCGGGTGGTGCCTTGTGCAGGGCCTGGGTGCCGGCCATGTCAAGGAATGCCTCATCGATCGAAATCGGTTCAACCAGTGGGGTCAATGCGTCCATATGGCTGCGGATCTGGCGGCTGACAGCGACATATTTGGCCATGTCGGGCTTGATGATCACGGCATCGGGGCACAGCTCTCGCGCCTTGAACATGGGCATGGCCGACCGCACGCCCGACTGGCGGGCAATGTAGCAACAGGTTGAAACCACGCCGCGAACGCCGCCGCCGATAATCAGTGGCTTGTCGCGCAGGCTGGGATTGTCACGCTTTTCGACCGAGGCATAAAAGGCATCGCAATCGACGTGGACGGTGGTGAGGGTAAACAGTTCGGGATGGCTGCGCAGACGGGGTGAGCCGCAGCGGGGGCAGCGGTCCAGGTCGCGGTCCGCCGTGCCGTATTCGAGACAGTCGCGGCAGAGCCAATCCAGCGCCAATCAATACTCCGTCCGGTTGATCTGATGGAACACCCGCATGAAGTCTTCGGGTGAAATTGCAGAATTTGCGCAGAGGGCGAGCAGAATCGGTTCGTTTGAGGCAAAATAGTCGACGAGGCCGCGTTGCAGGGCTGGCGTGCCGACGGCCTTGCGCAAGGCGTCGGGGTCCAGGCCGGCATGGTGCATGAAGGCCAGTAGCTCTTCTGGGTGCTCGGCGAGGTAGCCCAGGCAGGTGTCGGCAAGGGGTGCCAGGGATGAGGTCGCTTTCTCTGGACGGGGCAATACCGGGCTCGTTTGATGATTTGTAAGAGTTTTGATGCTAGCTGAAATGAGCGGCGAAGCGAAGTGCCGCTAGCGCTTAGCGCCGCAAGGAAGGCTCAATGCCCAAGACAGTGATGATCGTTGAAGACAATGAGCTGAACATGAAGCTCTTCAACGACCTGCTCGAATCGCGCGGCTATGCCGTCATCCAGACCCGCAATGGTATGGAAGCGCTTGATCTGGCGCGCGCGCATCACCCCGATCTCATCCTGATGGACATCCAACTGCCCGAGGTGTCGGGGCTGGTGGTGACCAAGTGGCTCAAGGATGATGACGAACTCGCCCATATTCCGGTGATTGCCGTCACCGCCTTCGCGATGAAGGGTGATGAAGAGCGGATTTTGCAGGGCGGCTGCGAAGGATATATCAGCAAGCCGATCTCGGTACCTCACTTTCTGGAAACTATTGCCCGCTATATTGGCCCGGCCTGATCGCGCAGCGCCGACTATGCACTCTGCCTGATCAGCCCGCTTGATGCCGGTGGTGGACGCTACCGGCCAGCGAACTGGTTTTTGGGGCTTATAGTGACCGCGCGCGTACTGATTGTAGATGATCTCCCGACCAATGTCCGCTTGCTCGAGGCGCGGTTGAGTGCGGAATACTATGATGTTGTGACGGCGTCTTCGGGGCCGCAAGCTTTGGCGATCTGCGACAGCCAGGATATCGACCTTGTGCTGCTCGACGTGATGATGCCCGACATGGACGGGTTCGAGGTCTGCCAGCGCCTCAAGAGCAATCCCCGGACCCAGCACGTGCCGGTACTGATGATCACTGCGCTCGACCAGACCTCGGACCGGGTGCGCGGGCTTGAGGTTGGGGCTGATGATTTCCTGACCAAGCCGGTTGATGACGTGCAACTGATGGCCCGGGTCAAAAGCCTCGTACGGCTGAAATCCTTGACCGACGAGCTGCGGGCGCGCGCCATGACGGGGCAGCAGATTGCTGTCGAGGATGCGTTGCGCGCAATGGACAGGATCAACACGGACGGCGGCGTCATCCTGATTGTCGACACCGATCTGCGTCACGCCGAGCGCATCAAGAGCTATCTCACGCCTGAACATGACGTCGACATTCTGACCAATCCGGCCGATGCAGTGTTCCAGGTGACTGGCGCCCAGTATGAGCTGGCATTGGTGGCGATGTCGCTAACCGAGTTTGATCCGTTGCGGGTGTGCTCGCAAATACGCACGCTGGAGCACACGCGCAATCTGCCGATCATTCTGGTTGCCGATGCTGCCGATAAGCCCAAGGTGGTGCGGGCGCTCGACTTGGGCGTCAATGATGTCATCTCGCGGCCCGTAGAACGCCACGAACTGGCGGCGCGGGTTCGCACCCAGATCCGGCGCCAGCGCTACGCCCTGGAGCTGCGGCAAAGCGTCAACAATACCATGGCGTTGGCGATAACCGACGACATGACCGGCCTCTATAATCGACGGTACTTCGACCGCCATTTGGGCGTGATGCTGAGCAAGGCTCAGGAGCTCAAGCGCGATATGGCGCTGATGATCCTGGACATTGATCACTTCAAGGCGGTCAATGATGGCCACGGCCACGATATCGGCGACGCGGTGATCCGCGAGTTTGCAGTTCGCCTGAAGCGTACCATCCGCGGCGTGGACCTTGCCTGCCGATTTGGCGGCGAAGAGTTCGTGGTGCTGATGCCCGATACCGACTTCCGCCAGGCCGAGGCCGTGGCGGAGCGGGTAAGGCAATCGATTGCCGATCGGGGCTTTGAGGTGGGCGGGCCACGCCCGCTCATGGTGACTGTTTCGGCGGGGGTGACGCTCAATGAAAGCGTGACTGACACCCCGGAATCGTTGATCAAACGGGCCGACGTGGCGTTGTATCGCGCCAAGCGCGAAGGCCGCAATCGCGTGGTGTTTGACGCCGCCTGAGCGATCGGTGCAATTGGACCCGTTAGGGTTATCTGTTATAATTAACAAAAGGTTGCTGGCTGCAGAGGCCCGGTTTGCCTTGTGTTTTGGCCGTTCGAGAGTAGGTTGCCCTCAACACCGACATGCCCCGTTACGGGGCGCTGTCGAGGGTTCCCCACGGCTCGTTTCAGGTCCGCCGCAACGCCTGAGACCCGTGGGGCGGTTGGTCCGGACGCGGACAGAGTGGCCTCTTCGACATGCCGCTCCGGACCAGCCACACTGTTCAAACAATTGCAGCACATTACCCGAAATCGCTAGCAGACTGCTAGCACTGGGCGGCGCCTATTACTGCCCGCCGCCAAGGGATAGCAAAAAGCCCCGCATCGCTGATGCGGGGCTTTTGATTTCGCAACGAAACGGCGACCAAATTACTTGATCTTGGCTTCCTTGAATTCAACGTGCTTGCGCACGACCGGGTCGTACTTGCGATACGACAGCTTCTCGGTCTGGGTGCGGGCATTCTTCTTGGTGACGTAGTAAAAGCCAGTATCAGCTGTCGACACGAGCTTGATCTTGACGGAAGCAGCTTTGGCCATTTGGTAGTCCTTCACAAAGCAATCGGCGCCGCGGATTCCCCGGCGCCTGAATTTGGCCGCAACCTACGGATTTGTCGCGGATTGTCAAGGTGACTTTCAGTCCGTCTGGCCGGTACCGAAGCCGTACATGCCATTGGCCCATTGCAGACCGACAATGGCGCCCTTGATCGAGGGCAGCATGGCGAGTGGCAGGATCACAGCGAGCGGGATCATCGTATAGAGATAGGTGAGCGGATTGACGTGCCAGGTCATGTCCATGTGCAGCATGACCGCCACCAGGATGTGGCCAACGATCATGATGGCGATGTAGGGCGGAAAGTCATCGGCGCGGTGCAGGTCGAGCTGCTCGCCGCAGACATCGCAGTTCTCGGCAACCTTGAGATAGGCCCTAAACATCTTGCCCTGACCGCAATGGGGGCACTTGCAGGTGGTGCCGCGCCACATGGCCTGACCAAGATCACGCTGTTCAACCGTTGCCTTATCTACCATCAGATTACCTCTTTTTGCGCCCCTTGGCGCCGAACGGCTTAAATGGGCGCTTGTTGCCACGTCTGACAGATGACGGATTGACGCGCGTGCCTTCCGAGAGCAGTTCGAACCGCAGGGCACCGGCAACCGGGGCTGCCTCCAGCAGCCGGACTGTGACCCGATCACCCAGGGTGAACTTCTCGCCGCCGCGCTCGCCGATCATCGACTGGCGCTCTTCGACATAGCGATAGTAGTCCTGACCCAGGCTTGAGGCGGGGACAAAGCCGTCGGCGCCGGTCTCGAACAGGCGCACAAACAGGCCGGAACGGGTGACGCCGGAGATGCGGCCCTCGAACTTGGCGCCGATCTTGGTGGCGAGGAACTGGGCCAGCAAGCGGTCGGCGGTCTCGCGTTCAGCGCGCATGGCGCGGCGCTCGGTGGCCGAAATATGCTGGGCAATGCTGGGCAATTGCAGCATCTCGCGTTCGGTCAGGCCGTCTTCGCCCAGATTGAGCGCCGTAATCAGGGCGCGGTGCACGATCAGATCAGCGTAGCGACGAATGGGTGAGGTAAAGTGCGCGTAGCGGTCGAGATTGAGGCCAAAATGGCCGTAATTCTCGGCATTGTACTCGGCCTGGGCCTGACTGCGCAGCACCATTTCACTGACCTGTTCGACATTGCCGGCCTTGCGTGACTGGGCCAGAATGCCGTTGAAGTCGGTGGCGCGAACGCTGTCGGACTTCTTGATCGCGATCTGCAGTGAGCCGAGGAAATCGCGCAGGGCCTGCAGTTTTTCCGACGATGGCTCGTCGTGCACGCGATAGAGCAGGGCGGACCGCTTCTGTTCAAGCGTTTCGGCGGCGGCAACATTGGCAGCAATCATCATTTCTTCGATGAGACGATGGGCCTCCAGCCGCTCTGGCACCCGGATATCGAGAACCATGCCCTTGTCGTCCAGCACGATCTTGCGCTCGGGCAGGTCAAGCTCCAATGGGCCGCGATGGTTGCGGGCATGGACCATGACATCATAGGCAGCGTAAAGCGGGCGCAGGATCGGATCGAGCAGTGGACCGGTCTGCTCGTCAACCTGGCCATCAATGGCGGCCTGGACCTGCTGATAGCTGAGTTTGGCAGCCGAACGCATCAGAATGCGATGAAAGCTGTGGTTGCGCTTGCGGCCATCAGCACCAATCACCATGCGGACAGCCAGGGCGGCGCGGGGCACGCCCTGCTTGAGCGAGCACAGTTCATTGGAGATGCGCTCGGGCAGCATGGGAACCACCCGATCGGGAAA
This sequence comes from Devosia sp., assembly GCF_030689745.1. Lineage (GTDB taxonomy): Bacteria > Pseudomonadota > Alphaproteobacteria > Rhizobiales > Devosiaceae > Devosia > Devosia alba. Next base: position 5,080 of record NZ_JAUYGL010000073.1, on the reverse strand, counting down.
GTACACCGAATTGCCGCGCAGATAGGCTTCGCGATCCAACTCCGAACCGGGGTGGACATAGGCAGCGACGTCGGCAATGGCGACGGTGACGATATGGCCTCCAGGATTGGCCGGATCCTGGTCCGGTTCGGCGTAGACCGCGTCGTCATGATCCTTGGCGTCGGCGGGATCGATGGTGATCAACGGCACGTCGCGCCAATCTTCGCGGCCCTTGAGATTGGCTTCAGTTGCCGCATCGGCCTCGCGGATCACCGATTGCGGGAACCGGTAGGGGATTTCCAGATTATGGATGGCGATCAGGCTGATGGCGCCTTCAGACATCGGGTTGCCGATGACGGCGGTGACCTTGGCGCGCGGGATCATCAGGCGGCCCGAAAGCTTGACCTCGACCTCGACAAGATCGCCATCGGCAGCCGTCAACAGATCGCCGAGCGGGATGCGCATTTCTTTGAGCTTGCGATCAACCGGCAGCAAGCGCGCGCCGTCATCATCCATGCGGACTATGCCGATCTGCCCGCGACGCGGCTTGTCGAGGATCTTCATCGCCTTGGCGGTGTAAACCGGAATCTCGGCCTCGCCGGCATCGATGCGGGCGAGAATGCGGTCCCCAGGGGCGGGAGCGACGCGCGCATCGCGGCCGCCGAGCACAGTGACGCGAGGCTTTTCGCCTTCCTCCTCGTTCCACTGCGCCGGATAGGCATGCAGGTCATCAGGATCAGCATCGAGGGGGATGTCGAGCACGGTGACATGGGGCAGGGCGGCGGTGCGGCGCAGCGCCTTGCGGGTACGGGTGATGACACCTTCGCCCTCGAGTTCTGCCAGCATGGCCTTGAACGGGCGGCGCATGTCGCCACGGATGCCGAACATCTTCGCCAGATCGCGCTTGCCCTTGATATCGGGCTGTTTGGCGAGAGCTTCGAGCAATTGTTCACGTGAGGGCAGGGCATCGGCCGCTGGTTTGCGGGCGCGCTTGGGACCGGAGAGGTTTTTGGGTTTGGTAATTGGAGGCCTGGCCATTGGGTCGTTTCTAATAGGGTATCGCATAGATAGGGCAATCGCGTCGGAATTGCCAATTTTGCTAACGTTATGTGAACGCGATCGTTGCGGTCGAGGGCTCACGTGTCGCCGCAGATGCGACTGACATCATCGGCGAGATGCTGACATCATGCAGGCTCAGATCCGTGATTCTCTGGTTTTCCGATGACCCAAATTCCCTTCTTCGACGGCCACAATGACACCTTGCTCAAGCTGCTGGAGGCCGAGGGGGACAAGACCAGGCTGTTCATCGAAGGCATGCCTGCTGCCGATATCGATCTGCCTCGGGCCAAGGCTGCCGGCATGGTGGGCGGATTCTTTGCCATGTTCCCGCCGCCGGTGAAGAGCAATGCCGGCGGCGCGGTGTCGGCTTCCGATAGCAAAGGCACGCTGCCACCCGAGTTGGGACTGGCCGATGCGCAAGCCTCGACCTTGGGCATGGCCGCGATCTTGTTGCAGCTCGAGCGTACCGGGGGACTGACCATCTGCCGGAGCGCCGCAGATATACGCGCCGCCACGGTTAGGGACACGCTGGCGGCCGTGATGCACATTGAGGGCGCCGAGGCCATCGACACGGATTTTTACGCCCTGGACGTGCTCTACGCGGCCGGGCTGCGCTCAATCGGGCTGGTGTGGAGCCGGGCCAATGCCTACGCCGCCGGCGTGCCGTTCCGCTTTCCTTCCGATGCCGAAATCGGACCCGGCCTGAGTGATGCCGGCAAGGCGCTGGTGCGCGAATGCAATCGCCGTGGGGTGATGATCGACCTCTCCCATCTCAACGCCGCCGGGTTCCGCGACGTGGCTGCGCTCAGCGACAAGCCGCTGGTGGCGACCCATTCCAATGTGCATGCGATCTGCGCCAGTTCGCGCAATCTGGTGGATTGGCAATTGGCAGCCATCGCCGAGAGCCGGGGCCTGGTGGGGGTGAACTATGCGGCCGGGTTTTTGCGTCCGGACGGACAATGGCAGAAAGACACTGATCTCGAGGTGATCGTACGCCATGTTGATGCGCTGATAGAGGCGCTGGGGGAAGATGGCGTGGCGCTGGGGTCGGACTTTGATGGCGCCATGGTACCGGCGGCGATGGGTGACGTGACCGGTGTGCCCAAACTGCTGCAGGCCTTGCTGGACAATGGCTATGGCGAGGCCCTGGTGCGCAAAATCGCGTTGGGCAACTGGCTGGCCATGATCGAACGCACGATCGGCTAATGCGGCGCGCGCGCCCGATCGAATGCGCAATCCAAAGCGGATTTGGCAAGCCCTACCAAGGGATAGGCACGTTACCTTAGCTGCGACAAACAAGCCCTTGAAAAGCCTGAATTTATGGCCATCTTAGAGTCGAGCCAAAAGCTCGTTCCCTGTTTGATCAGATTTTGCAGCTTCCGCCGTCATGGGTGCGAAGCTAGGAGGTAAAACATGCCCGCCCTTAGGCTCTGTCAATCGTGTGCTGGACCTCGGCCTCGTGCCGCTGCTCGCTGCCCATGGTGTCTGGCGAGCTACACATCGCCCCGACGTACTCCCGAGCATCTATTTGGGACCGCTGATGGTGAGAAAGGCGTGGCACAACAGATCTATGTTTCACCGCCGCCGGCAAGCCAATAGCGGGCTCGACGAGCCGGCTTGGCCGGATTGTCAGTCTGCGACTAAACGCCCATCGCTATGTGCCAGCCAATGGCCATGATGGGCACGCGGTGTCTGCCGGAAACGACGACACCGCTGGGGCTCGAGCGCTGAACAGCCAGGCGCTCGCCCCGATTTTCCTGACCCACTTGCCCCGGCCATGCGCCGGGGCTTTTTGTATCTGCGCTACGACCGCGCCGACGCGGCGCTAGAACGGGACGTCTTCGTCGGCAACGACCTTGCTTGTCGTGGATTTCGTGGCAGTTGGTTTCTTGGCAGCCGTCTTTTTGGTGGCCGTCGTCTTGGCGGCTGCGGTCTTTTTAGCGGCCGGCTTCTTTGCCGGGGCCTTCTTTTTGGCTGGGACCTTTTTTATCTTCTTGCCGGTGGCTTCGGCGCGGGCAGCAATCCATTCAACGGCCTGCTCAAGCGTTACCGCCTCAGGCTGGATGTCCTTGGGGATCGTGGCGTTGATCTTGCCCTGATTGACATAGGGGCCATAGCGGCCAGCGCGAACGGTAATCGGACCGCCCTCGTGCTCGAAGGTCTGAATGGCAGCCACCGCACCAGCGCGCTTGAAGCCGCCAGCGGCCTTCTGCGCCAGCAGATCGACGGCGCGATTGAGGCCAACGGTGAACACCTCTTCGATATCGGGAAGATTGGCGTATTTGCCATCGCACAGGATGAATGGACCATAGCGCCCCAGGCCAGCCGTGATGGGCAGGCCGGTTTCGGGGTGCAGGCCCACATCACGGGGCAGCGAGAGCAGCTTGAGCGCGCCTTCCAGGTTGAGGGTCGCCGCGTCCCAGCCCTTGGGGATGGAACTGCGCTTGGCCTCCTTGCCGCCGGCATCGCCGAGCTGGACATAGGGGCCGAAGCGGCCGGTCTTGAGAAAGACTTCTTCGCCCGATTCCGGATCGGTGCCGAGCACGCCGTCGCCGGCAGCGGCTTCAGGGGACTGGCCACTGGCGGCATCCGAGAGCTGCATTGTGTGCTTGCATTCGGGATAATTCGAGCAGCCGATAAAGGCGCCGAACTTGCCCAGCTTGAGCGAGAGCTGACCTACTCCACAGGTGGGGCAGAGCCGTGGATCGCCGCCGTCTTCCTTGGGCGGGAAGATGCGGCTGGCCAGGGCGTCGTTGAGGACGTCCAGGACCTCGGAGACGCGCAGATCCTTGATCTCGGTGGTGGCGGCGTGAAAATCCTTCCAGAAGTCGCGCAGCACCTGCTTGTAGTCCAGAGTGCCAGCCGAAATTTCGTCAAGCTGCTCTTCGAGGCCTGCGGTGAAACCGTATTCAACATAGCGGTTGAAGAAGTTTTCAAGGAAGGCGGTGACAATGCGGCCGCGATCTTCGGGATGCAGGGCCTTGCCCTCAAGTCGGACATAGTCGCGGTCCTTGAGCGTGGTCAGCGTGGCCGCATAGGTTGAGGGTCGGCCGATGCCGAGCTCTTCCATCTTCTTGATCAGGCTGGCTTCGGTATAGCGGCTGGGCGGTTGGGTGAAGTGCTGCTCGATATCGACCGACTGCAGCGCCGGCTTGTCGCCGACGGCCAGGGGCGGCAGTTCGCGGCTTTCCTCGTCCGCATCATCGGGCTCGTCGGATTTGACCTCGACACCATAGAGCTTGAGGAAGCCCGAAAAAGTCACGACCGAGCCGACGGCGCGCAGCTCGACAGCGCGACCGGGGACATTGACGGCGATATCGACCGTAGTGCGGTCAATCTCGGCCGATTTCATCTGGCTGGCCAGGGTGCGGCGCCAGATCAGGCCGTAGAGCTTGGCCTGGTCGGCATCGAGACTGAGGCTCTCGGGGCGCTTGAACATGTCCGTTGGGCGGACGGCCTCGTGCGCCTCCTGGGCGTTCTTGGCCTTGGTCTGGTAGATGCGCGGCTTGTCGGGCAGGTATTCTTCGCCGAAATATTTGCCGATCACCGAGCGGGCCATGGCGATGCCCTCGGGCGCCATCTGGACGGCGTCGGTTCGCATATAGGTAATCAGGCCGTCTTCATAGAGTCGCTGGGCGATCTGCATGGTGCGATTGGGCGACAGGCCCAGGCGCGAGCTGGCGTCCTGCTGCAGGCTCGAGGTGGTGAAGGGCGCATAGGGATTGCGCTTGGTCGGCTTCTTGTCGACGGCCGAAACGTTGAACTGGCCGGCTTCGATGAGCTTTTTCAGCTCGGCGGCATTCTCGCCGTCTTTGATGGCCAGCTTGTCGGTCTTCTTGCCATCGACCGAGAGGAGTCGGGCGAGGAAGCTCTTGCCGGACTGGGCCAGCTTGGCTTCCACTGACCAATACTCATCGGGCTTGAACTTTTCGATCTCGCTCTCGCGATCCGAGACGAGACGCAAAGCCACGGACTGCACGCGGCCGGCCGAGCGCGAACCCGGCAGCTTGCGCCAGAGGATGGGCGAGAGGGTGAAGCCGAC